>NZ_JAAFZB010000093.1 GCF_010692725.1 Flavihumibacter soli
ACCACCTCCGTCTCCCGATAGAGGGATCCACCTCCGCCAGCGGAGGACAATGCTTCGGATCGTCCCTGAGGATATTAGAGTTTGTTTGGCAGGCCAGCAAAGAAGGTTGCTTCTGATTTACATTTCTTATAGAAACGACTTTTAGAGTGTAAAGGACTTTTGTTCCCGATATACGGGATGCCCGAAGGGAGGTGGTCAAGTATTTGTGAGTTTAGAATTTCGCAACAAGGCAAGGTCAACCACCTCCGTCTCCCGATAGAAGGATCCATCCCGAGAAAATCGGGAAGAGTGCTCGGAGCGGCTCTAAAGTTATTATTGTTTGTTTGCCGGGCCACCATAACATTGCTTCTCATTGTAATTTCTTATGGAAACGAGCTTTAGGGGATGCCTGATCTCTATCCTCCGCCGGCGGAGGCGCCCAACGGGCGGAGGTGTTCAGGTTATTTGTTTGGGATAGAGTTTACCAAGATGTTAAGTTCACCACCTCCGTCTCCCGTTAGAGGGATCCATCCCGAGAAATCGGGAAGAGTGCTTCTGGAGCGACTTAACGAATATTAACGTTTTTTTGCCAAGGCTCCCATGAAGGCTACTTCTCATTTACATTTCTTATAGAAACGAATTTAGCGTATAAGGGACTTTTGTTCCTGATTAATCGGGATGCCCAACGGGCGGAGGTGGTCAGGTTATTTGTTTGGGATAGAGTTTCCCAAGATGTTAAGTTTACCCCCTCCGTCTCCCGTTAGAGGGATCCATCCCGAGAAAATCGGGAACAACGCTTCGGATCGTTCCTCTGAATATTAAAGGTTGCTTACCCGCCCCGTGAAGTTTGTGTCTCATTTACATTTCTTATAGAAAGGACCTTTGGAGTATAACGGGCTCTTGTCCTCCGCTGGCGGAGGTGGACTGCCCCTATCGGCAGGACGGAGGTGGTTAATTTTCCTTCCTAAAAATAAAAGATTAGCTGCTTCTTGAATCGGAAAAATTGTAAATTAAGCTATCAAATATCGATCTCCAATGAATAGACAGTGGCCCGAATTAGCATACAACGAAGCGAAAGATACCTATGAAACCCTTCACATGTGGACCCAGATCATTGGGAAGATTAAACTGACAAAGCAACCGTGGATCAATCACTCCTGGCATGTCACTCTCGCGGTAACGCCTACCGGTCTCACGACTTCAGGCTTAATGCATGAGGACAAGCATTTCCAGATCGATTTTGACCTGATTCAACATAAGCTAAAGGTGACCACGAACACCCGTCTGACGCGAATGTTCGACTTGCAGGGCCTATCGGTAGCAGGCTTTTATGAAAATGTGACGAGAGCGCTCAATGAACTGAACATCAGTATCGATATAAACCTCGTTCCCAATGAAGTTGAGAATGCGATACCTTTTGATAAGGACAAAATTCATGTGACCTATCACCCAAAGCACGCCACTGCATTGCACAAGGCACTACTGAACGCTCAACATGTGTTCACTCAGTTTCGTTCGGAGTTCAGTGGAAAGTGCAGCCCGGTGCATTTCTTTTGGGGAGGTTTAGACCTGGCGGTTTCCAGGTTCTCGGGACGGGAGGCTCCGATGCATCCGGGTGGAATACCTAATCTCCCTGACCGGGTGGCAAGAGAAGCCTATTCGCATGAAGTTAGCAGCTGCGGTTTCTGGCCGGGGAATGAAAGCGTACCATTCGCCGCGTTCTACAGCTATATATACCCGGAGCCGGAGGGGTTTAAAGATTTTAAGATACTACCGGAAGAGGCTTACTATCATCCTGATCTGGGCGAGTTTATTCTTCCCTACAGTGTGGTCCAGGAGGCTGAGGATCCTTCATCAAAGCTGCTGGAATTTCTTCGCAGCACCTATGAGGCTGCCGCTGACCTGGCGGGATGGGACAGGAGTACACTGGAAAAAAATATGTTCAGATCTTCGAGTTATGAATAGCCTGGCTTATAGGATATTAGCGTTTTGAATTTCTTGATTTGGCTCATTTCTCACACATTTTATGTGTTTTTTTAATTTTGAGATCAAAAATTTAGTTGTATCTGACATGATTATTCTGTAGCTTTAATAAGTGTAGAACAAATTAATTTCACTTAATTCTAATCGTATGAAAATTTCAGCTGCAATGTTACTCTGTCTCTGTATTATTAGCCTTTCGGGTTTCCGTACAGAACAAAAAATGAAGTTGGTAAACAATACAAATACCGCATTGAATGAGGAAATCTTTAGCCGCATTTTTTTAAAGAAATTTAAAAATGATATTAAAGATCTGCCGGTGGTTGTTACCGTGATTTCATATAATCGTACGAACGAAGATGCTCGTCTGCGAAATGGGAGTGATGCGAAGGAGTTTAATACGACCCACGTTGATTATCGGTGTGAGCTGCTTCTAAAAGTCGGAGAAAACACGCAGACAATAAAAAGGCAAGATTCCTGGGCCGGCCGTATGGGATCAATTGCGCTAGCCCCTCCGACAGATGAAGAATTGATTGTGGACCTTATTTCGGAGCATTTCGATAAACATTTCGATAAAAAGGATCGTCAGTAAATATTATATCTGATGATAAATCAGACCGGATCTCTTTTGAAAGAGATCCGGTTTTTTGTTTAGGGGAGCAAGGAACAGCAAGCGAAGCTAGTTGTAAATCCACATCAGCACCGGCTTTTTAGAAAGCCTAAGCTTGGGGTCGATAGACTTTAATACCTGGTTCGATATTGCCGGACAGCCCCAGCCTTCAGGAGTTCCCAGCGGAAAAACCTCTTCATCCGGTATTTTTTCCCAGGAATGCAGTACGATCTGTCGTTTTAAGGCATTGCTGTTTGTCTTTTCTAAGCCGTGCAGCTGGTAATTGATATTGATCCCCCAGTTACTATAGCCCCTCTTACCTAACCTGTATTTGCCTCCGGATGAGCAATGACTGCCATCGGTATTACTTAAAGTTGCTTTATCTTTTGACCAGGTGGCGCTCCAGGGCATCTTTCCACAGCCATGGCTTACAAGGGCGCTTAATGCAATGGTGTCCTTTTTGAAATCCCATAAATAAAAACGCTTCAAACCGGAGTGGCGGCTTAGGTCTATCAGGATACAGAAATCTGTATTATAACCTTTGGATTTATTAAATAGGAGAGCTTGCTTTCCTTTTTCTCGTAAAGATTTAATCGTATCCCCTGTTGCAACCCGCTTTGGTTCAGGAAATGTGCTTGCGGTTATTATAACAACTATAACAAGGCCCGCAAACAGGATCAGGGAAAGTGCAAGAGGGGCTTTATTCATTCTGCCGGATTCTTCGATTTTTAAAATGAAGATGCAAAAATTATTTGAGCGGAAGGAATTGTCATCAACCTGTACCTTTTCAGTATTTTTACTATTGCAATTTGTAAGTTAATAGCACATAAGGTAGATTACCTCTGATGAGAAATCAATTCCTGAATCAGATATTTCAAAAACAGCGGGACAGGCAGCAGGTTCCTGCAAATGACGTGATTGCCGGCTGGGCGACCCGGCTTCTTTGCGTGACTTACCCGGAACTCTCTGAACGTTCCTATTCGGATATAGCCGATATTGACCTGGCGCTGAAAAGGCTGCAACAGGAACTCGTCGTGATAATGGACTTAACCAAGGCGTGTTCAGCCTGCGATCATGAAGCTGTAAGCGCTGCCTTCTTTGACCGGCTTCCGGAGATCTACCGGCTGCTCAATACAGACATAGAGGCTATTCACCGGGGCGACCCGGCAGCCCGGACACATTTCGAGGTGATCAGGGCCTACCCGGGATTTTATGCACTGGCATTTTACCGGATCTCCCATGTACTCCATTTGCTGGATATCCCGCTCCTGCCCAGAATCCTGACGGAGTATGCCCACAGTAAAACGGGTATTGATATACATCCGGCGGCGGAGATCGGGGAGTACTTTATGATCGATCATGGTACGGGTGTGGTGATCGGTGAAACTTCCGTGATCGGAAGCAATGTTAAAATGTACCAGGGTGTTACGCTGGGCGCATTGAGTGTGAGTAAAAGTATGGCGAAGCAGAAACGTCATCCAACTATTCAAGACGGGGTTGTGATCTATTCGGGCGCTACTATTCTGGGTGGCGAAACCATTATAGGTGAAGGCTCGGTTATTGGTGGTAATGTATGGCTTACCCAATCTGTTCCTCCGGGATCGCTCGTTTATCATAACCCGGAAATAACGGTGATAGAGGGTAAATTTATTAATGATCTGTAATCCATGGCGACCATCTTAGATACAGTGGGAAATACTCCCATGGTTGAACTGAAAAAACTTAATACTAAACCCGGGGTAAGGATATTCGCAAAACTTGAAGGGAATAATCCCGGTGGTAGCGTAAAGGATCGTCCGGCGCTGAATATGATGCGGAGCGCACTGGAGCGAGGGGAAATCAATGTAAATACAAAACTGATAGAGGCCACCAGCGGCAATACCGGGATTGCTATGGCGCTGATGGCTAACCTTTTTGGATTAAACATCGAGCTGGTCATGCCGGTAACCTCCACCCGCGAGCGGGTGCTTACGATGGAGGCTTTCGGTGCGCGCGTTACTTTGCTTGAAAGCATTGAAGTCTGCAGGGATTACGCAGACGAAAAAGCGGCCAGTGGTGAATTTTATATGCTTAACCAGTTTGCCAATCCGGATAATTACCTGGCACATTATAAGACAACAGGGCCCGAAATATGGCGGGATACCAGGCAGGGAATCACTCATTTTGTCAGTTCAATGGGTACGACAGGTACTATTATGGGCTGCTCCACGTTTTTTAAGGAACAGAATGCAGCTATACAGATCGTCGGCTGCCAGCCTACCGAGGAGGCGTCTATACCCGGTATTCGACGCTGGCCAAAAGAATATGTACCGAAGATATTCAATCCGGATAAAGTGGACAGGGTGATGGATGTATCCCAGGAAGAGGCGGTTCGGACAACACGTCTTCTCGCAAGGGAGGAAGGGATATTCGCGGGCATGAGCAGCGGCGGTGCTGCTTCGGCAGCCCTTCGATTAAGTGAGGAAATTAACGAAGGATTAATCGTTTTTGTCGCATGCGACAGGGGAGATCGCTATCTCAGCTCTGACCTTTTCGGGTAGTAATCTTGTTAGCATCAATAACAGCTTCGTTACGGAAACAATTCATAAAAACGTAGATTAGTATTGTTTAGGAGAAGGAAATAATTAAGATTATGGAAGGAGTTTCAACGGCCGGGCACACGTCCAATACTACAACTACTTACCAGGCGGCAAGGCTTGTAGCACCGGTAATAGAAGCTCACTTTGCCGAACATCTTTCCTCATCAACGCCTATGGGGGCGGGGAACGCAGCTTCTCATCCTGATACGGCTTTAATTGAAGTACTTATCGACACCGCGTTCTGGACCAGTTTACGTAAGGAGGAAGGTATTTCACCGAAGATATCTCTTGCACTGCTTCCGCCTGAGCAAGCGGGGGAGCCCCTTATTTTCGTTCACAATATTGTTCTCAATGCAGAGGCGCTGACAAAATTAGCGCCGGGTGTAGAGCGCCCGGGAATTCACGTTGGAGTCTGGTACAACGAGGCGGGTCTTTATATATGGGGCACTACCTACAACATTCCTGATTACTGCCTGGTACTGGATGTTTCGGAACCAGCCCTGTTGGTTATTAAACACCGACGTTTCGATGGATTTGGCAAGTTTGTAAATATTGCAGTTCTTAAAGGAGATCAGGTAAAAATAATTGATCAGGGCAGCGCTTATAAACCGGATTGTCCCACTCTTTTAACATCGTTACTCGGTTTCCGGGCTCCCGGAGACAAATCTGTCAATGTGTTGATCCAGCTGGCCGTATCGATGCGTGCTCATAAGCGCGGGGGATTGCTGCTTGTTGTTCCTTCCGGGACTGAAGACTGGAGAGAATCGATATTGCATCCCGTTAAATATGCGGTTACACAGAGTCCTTCGACCCTGGCCCAATTGATGATGTTCGATGATGGTGAAAGAGGCAGCAGCGCTTGGAAATCAGCTCTTGGACGGGAGGTAGAAAGTATCGGCGGGCTCACGGCAATTGATGGCGCCACAGTCATCAGCGATCGTCATGAGCTGCTTGCGTTCGGGGCTAAAATTGTACGGCCGCATAACAATCAGATTGTGGGCAAAATAAAGAGAACGGAACCGGTTGTTGGAAGTACACCGATAATCACGCATCCTGCAAGTAACGGAGGTACCCGTCACATGTCAGCCGCACAGTTTGTACATGATCAGCGAAAAGCACTTGCCCTGGTGGCGTCGCAGGATGGCCATTTTACAGTATTTACATGGTCGGATTGTGAAGGAATGGTACATGCACATCGCATTGATGTGTTACTTGTGTGATCAGTGGTTGTGCCTTTCCATTGAACTAATATTCTAAAATCATAAAGCTCTCGCCGTTTGGCGGATAACGGCTTAAATTCGTATCTTATTGTTTTCTGAAGGTTTATATCGCAAACATCAAAATTTGACTTTATGAAAGCTTACGACGAAAAACACATAAAGAATGTAGTGCTGATCGGTTCTGCTAAAAGCGGGAAGACCACTCTTGCTGAAACGATGATGTTTGAGGCTGGTCTGATAAACCGGCGCGGAACAGTGGAAGACCGGAACACGGTATCCGATTACCACGAAGTAGAGCATGAGCGAGGGAGTTCAATTTATGCGACCCCTCTCCATACTGAATGGCGGGATTATAAGATCAATATAATTGACACCCCCGGGCCAGATGATTTTATAGGCGAAGTGATCGCCTCCATTCGTGTTTGCGATACCGCTATTATCGTGTTGAATGCGCAGAACGGTATGGAGGTAGGAACTGAGCTTTTATGGAATTATGTCGACCAGTATAATAAGCCCACTATCCTGGCGGTTAACCAACTCGACAAGGAGAAAGCCGATTTTAATCAGACCATTACGGAAGCTAAAGCTTTTTTCGGCCCCGCAGTGACGGTCATGCAATATCCGCTTAATACGGGATCGACATTTGATTCGATTATCGATCTTTTAAAAATGGTGATGTATAAGTTTCCGGAAGATGGCGGGAAACCGGAGAAGCTACCGATTCCTGAAAGCGAAAAAGAAAATGCCGATAAACTTCATAACGAACTGGTAGAAAGGGCCGCAGAGAACGATGAAGCTCTTATGGAGCTTTACTTTGAAAAAGGAAGCCTGGATGAGGACGAACTTCGCAAGGGACTTAAGATCGGTATGATGAGGCACCAGGTATTCCCCGTTTTCTGTCTCTCCGCAAAGAAGAATATGGGAACAGGCCGCATGATGGGTTTCATTGATAACGTGGCACCATCTGCTATAGAAATGCCGCCCGAGGTAACAGAGGACGGTCAGGCTGTTCCGTGCAACCCAGGCTCTCCGACCAGGCTTTTCATCTTTAAAACCTTAACAGAGCCTCACCTGGGGCGATTATCCTTCTTTAAAGTTTTGTCAGGAGAAGTAACCGTAGGAATGGAGCTGCAAAACGAAAAGACATCCGTTACCGAACGGATCAGTCAGCTGTTCATTTCGGATGGCAAGAGCCGGACGCTTGCAGAGAAACTCAAGGCAGGGGATATTGGCTGTACTTTGAAGCTTAAAAATTCTTTTACAAATCACACCCTGAATGGGAAAGGTGCTAAGGGAAGCATCGAGCCCATGCATTTTCCCGCACCCAAAATGCGTGTTGCCGTTGTTGCCAGGAGTAAACAGGATGATGAGAAGTTAGGGGAGGTTTTGAACGAGATACATCTGGAAGATCCTACAATGGAGGTTGAATACAGCAGGGAGTTAAGACAGGTGATACTTCTGCTGCAGGGGGAACTCCACCTGGCAATTACCAGGTGGAAGCTGGAGCAGGTTTATAAGATGCAGGTAGAGTTTCAGAAAGCGAGGATACCATATCGGGAAACCATTCAAAAACCGGCATTATCCTCCTATCGCCATAAAAAGCAGAGTGGTGGCGCCGGTCAGTTCGGAGAAGTATATATAAAGATTGAGCCCTACTATGAAGGTATGCCTCCTGTAACCGAATATCAGGTTAGAGATACAGAGCAGGTTGAACTGCCCTGGGGAGGTAAACTGGTATTTAATAATTGTATTGTAGGCGGCGTTATAGATGCGCGGTTTATACCCTCCATACTGAAGGGTGTAATGGAGAAAATGACGGAAGGACCTATCACCGGATCTTATGTCCGGGATGTTCGAGTAAGCGTATATGACGGTAAAATGCACCCTGTAGACAGTAATGATATTTCCTTTAAAATTGCGGGAATGATGGCCTTCAAGGATGCTTTTCACCAGGCAGCACCCCTGCTATTGGAGCCAATATACGAACTCGAAATATCCGTACCGGATATGATGATGGGTGATGCGATGACCGAACTTCAGGCACGCAGAAGTACGATCCTGAATATGGAAAGTAAAGATGGGTCACAGGTGATCAGGGCACGTACTCCCCTGGCGGAATTGGATAAGTTCTTATCTTCTTTGCGAGGAATAAGCCAGGGAAGGGCCAAAGTAGAAAGCCGCTTTGCCGATTACGCGCCTGTCTCCGCCGAGCTGCAGAAACGGATAGCAGAGGAAGCGCAGAAAGCCGAAATGGAAGAATCTCACTAAAAAGAAAAGGGACCCTGATTTATGTGAAGGGCTGACTATATATTTTGCGGCTTTCGTTAGTTCAGGTTTCGAATACAGATTTTTTTACTAACGCAAATTGAAGATGCAATCTTCAGGCGCATATCGTGAAGCGCGTGCTAATGAGCAGTTCTATTTAAGGCCGCTTTCATACATCATCAGCACTTTTAATATATTCTCATCTGTCATTTGGTTATCTTTTATATAAGCCAAAATATGATCTTTACCGCGACATAGCGCTTCAAGCTTGTTCTTTTTGCTGTTAAAAAGTCCAATACTGTATTTAGTTCCTTTCTCATCGAATATCTCATACGAAACATCCTGCGTGCTATTCACAATATCATAATAATAGTTTTTGTACCATGCTACTTTGTTTTCATAAACTACTTCAAGCAATCTTGGATAACCGTACATCTGAACAAAAACTCTTGGCTTTCCCTCTAAGTCAATTATCTCCATGCTTTTTACCTCCTCCCATTTAAACTTTTGCTTTTTATTGATATTATTTATAAATCTGATGCGTTGGTTGTAACTACTTTCTCTTGTCATGGTTTTGTAGAAGATATTTCTTTCAGCCGAAATATGTCCTCGCAAAGTGTCACCTGCCATTAAAAATATTTGTGCTTTTAACCTAGCATTTTGTGCAAATACATGCTTGGTGTTGCTTAAAATCAATATGATAAGAAGTACTTTAAAAAGTTTTATAATCATTTATCTCTGTCTTGTAATATTTCTGTTGGTAGTAGAGTTTACTCATCACTGCGAAAAGCAGCAATCTTAGTCACATTCCGGGTGAGTGAAAATATGGGTTTCTGTATCTCCGGTCGTAGTACTGAAGGTCTCAGAACGGCCCGCCTGCCACCAGAATTTACCTCTCGGTTTTTCCCGGCTTATAATTTCATTCATAGTGTCTGCATCGTAAAGTCGTCCGTTGATCATAACCTGCTTAATCTTTTCACTGTTACGGATGTCATCCAATGGATTTTCGTCCATGATGATCATGTCTGCAAGCTTGCCTGTTTCCAATGAGCCGATCTCTTTTCCCATACCAAGGTACTCGGCACCATTGATCGTTGCGCTGCGGATTGCCTGGAGAGGCGTCATTCCACCCTGGGCAAGCATCCACAATTCCCAATGTGCTCCGATTCCCTGGATCTGACCGTGGGCACCAAGGTTGACCTTCGTGCCACCGTCTGCGAGTTGCTTGACTGCCTTGGAAACTTCAATATGACCATAATCACCGAATTCAGAGGTAGGCCTGCGACGGGAGCGGGCATCAATAATGTGTCGGGGCGTGTAAGACAGCAAACGCTCGTTCTCCCACACATTAGTCCGGTCATACCAGAAATTTTCTCCTGACTGGGAACCGTAACTGACAATGAGCGTTGGCGTGTAGCCTGCATTGCTTCCGTTCCACAGTGATTTTACATCCTTGTAAACGGGAAGGACGGGGATGTTATGTTCGACCCCTGTATGACCATCAACGATATGGGTCATGTTATGAAAAAAGGTTGATCCGCCTTCTGGTACGACTTCCATCTGCAGTTCGCGGGCTGCCTGGATTATTTGCTGACGCTGTTCGCGACGAGGCTGGTTATATGACTTTACACTGAAAGCTCCAACTGCCTTCATTCTCCGCAGTGCCGAACGGGCATCATCCAGGTTGTTGATCACGGCTTTAAAATCGCCGTCAGCGCCGTAAAGGATCGTACCGGTTGAATAAACCCGCGGCCCGACCATTATGCCTGCTTTCAACATCTCTGACTGGCTGAAAGCCATTTCTGTGTTGCTTGAAGGATCATGTGAAGTTGTAACGCCGTAAGCCAGGTTGGTGTAATAACTCCAATCCTGTTGAGGACTTACTCCATCGGGACTGGTACGAAGGTGTGCATGCACATCAACGATTCCCGGCATGATCGTTTTACCTTCAGCAGATACAACTTTCGCATCAGCAGGGACAGAAACATCGCTTCCGATAGCCGTAATCCGGTTTTTTTCAATAATGATAGTCCCGTTTTCAATCACTTCATCACCCTTCATTGTAATAATACGGGCGCCCGTGATTGCTATTTTGCCAACAGGCAAATCAGCTTTCAGCTTTAGACCGATATTAATGCCGATAGAATCTGCAGCAGGCAATTTTTCCGGGGCACCGTCTACAAAAGCAAAGGAATTTTTGATCTGCCTGCTGAAATATTGCGGGCCAAGTGTCCAGTTCAGACTTTGTCCGTCATTGCTCCAATGCAAGTAATTACCTGCATCGCGGGTGACTTTGGTCAGTGGCAGGGCTTTGTTGGTTGAAGACAGGTCTAGTGCACTGCCGGAAGTGGCCATCGGCGTGATATAGACATTGAATAATTCTGTAAACGCTATCCACTTACCATCCGGGCTGGGAACAAAGAGGTTTGCATATGTAGATGTGTAATGGGTTTTTGCATTGTTCCCGCTCAGATCAATGCTTTTTAAAGCTTTTTTTCCGCCCTCACTGCTCTGGAAGAATATGCGGTCATCGGTGCTGTTGAACATCGGGCGTATCCCTGATTCCGAGATAAGTTTCGGATTACTGCCATTAGAAGACATTATATAGATACCTGTATTTTTGCCGAATGCATGGCCGAGTACGTCGTTTCCTGAGCCTTTGCGGTATACGATCTTATCACCTTTGCCTGAGTATTTAGGGGAATAATAATAGCCTTTCTCTGATGTGAGTTTCGTTATACGGCCATTCTTGAGATCGATCTTATTAATCGATCCTTTGTTTTCATCGCTCCAGCTTACAAATAGTAATGATTTTCCATCCGGGCTGAATTGAGGTTCAAATTCAAATTCGGTGCCTTTGCTGATCCTTTCAGGAGTTCCGTCAGGCAGGTCCTTCGTATAGATGTAACCAGCAGCATTGAAAGCAACCTTTTTACCGTCCGGCGCTGTTGTCAACTGCCTGATCATTTTAACATCAAATTCATCCTGGAAAACCTTTTGAGGAAAGTGAAGAGATTCGGATATCGTTTGCGTGGTGTTCACCAGGAACGGTATTTCGGTAACAACCTGGGTTAAAAGGCTAAGCTTCCTGATCTTTCCTTTCGCATAAAACACAATATGTTTGCTGTCAGGCGTCCAATCGAAGTTTGGATATAGTCCAAAGATTGCCCATGCCTCCTGCTGATCAAGCGAAAGATCATCGTAGACAGGCCACTCCTCGCCCGTCTCCTGGTCCTGCACGAACAAAACCGATTTCAAACGAACTCTTTTTACAAAAGCCAGGTATTTTCCATCCGGTGAGATCTGCGGCCTTACTGCTCCGCCTTGTCCGCCGGCCGCAGTGGTAATATCCCCTGTAATACGGTTTAAGCGACGGATGTTGTAGATCTCGCCGTTAGGATCCTTGTTGTATTGAAAGAAAGGACCGGGCGATACATCTTCTGAGAAGTAAACATATTTTCCATCCGGCGATACTTCGGGTTCACCGGCATCCTGCTGATCGTTTTTACGTTTTGTCAGTTGTATTCCTTCACCGCCGCCTGCTATATGGTACATCCACATTTCTCCGGCACCTAAAGAACGGGTTCCGGTAAAATGTTTTCGGGCAATAAGGTATTGATTGTCCGGCGTCCATACAGCATTGTTTAAAAGCCGGAACGTTTCCTTGCTAACCGCCCGCTTTCCGTTGCCGTCCGCGTTCATTACCCAGATATTATCCGCTCCGTCTTTGTCACTGGTGAAGGAGATATATTTACCATTCGGACTAAAACGAGGCTGCACGTCCCAGGCCATACCACTAGAAAGCACCGTGGCTTTACCGCCGGTCATTGGTATTTTGTAGATATCACCTAACAGATCAAAAACAATTTCTTTACCATCCGGACTTACATCCAGGTTCATCCAGGTACCCTCATCTGTGTCAATGCTGATCGATTTAGTGGGTCCGGAAGGTTTTTCAATATTCCATTTTGGTTTGGAAGGGGAGTCCTGGCTAAAGGCTGAGTGGCTGACTACGAGAAGGAGGAGTGCAGAAATAACGCTTTTATTCATAGTATACGCTGATTGAGCGCGCAATTTAATAAAATTCAGTTTCTGCAGCTGAATAATTGAAGCTCCGAAAAATAGGGCAATATTTTTACTGGCGTATTTAGATTCTCTCTCTTTTCTTTAGTAGCCTTATATTGGGCCTTTAAATGACCATTCATCAGATCTTACAAACGTATTGGGGTTTCTCCAGCTTCCGGTCATTGCAGGAAGAGGTAATTCAGTCTGTTCTGGATGGCAGGGATACCCTGGCCCTGATGCCCACCGGAGGCGGTAAATCAGTTTGTTTCCAGGTTCCTGCATTATTGAAGCCCGGGATCTGCATTGTCGTGTCACCCCTCATCGCACTGATGAAGGACCAGGTAGAAAACCTGAAGTCTAAAGGCATCAAAGCCATTGCGATTATCTCCGGGATGGGAAAGCGCGAGGTGGATATCGCCCTGGATAATTGTATTTACGGCGACATCAAATTCCTTTACCTGTCTCCCGAAAGATTATTGTCTGACCTGGTTCGTGAACGTATCAGGCATATGAAGGTAAACCTTATCGCAGTCGATGAGGCCCACTGTATCGCACAATGGGGTTATGATTTCAGACCGCCATATATGCATATTGCAGACCTTCGGGAAATACACCCGGACATACCCGTACTGGCACTAACCGCCACCGCTACCGCAGATGTCGCACAGGATATTCAAAAGCAACTGCGATTTAAGACCGACAATATTTTCCGAAAGTCGTTCGAACGAAAAAACCTGGGTTACGTGGTCGTTAGCGAGGAAAATAAACTTGGAAAGCTTCTTTCGATCGCGAGGAAGATTGCCGGCTCGGGAATTATTTATGTCCGTAACAGACGTCAAACGCAGGAGATTGCCAGGCAGCTCGGTTTGCAGGGGATCTCTGCCGATTATTACCATGCAGGAATCGATACTCCGAGCAGGACGCAAAAGCAGTTACGTTGGAAACAGGGCCTAACCCGTATCATGGTCGCCACAAATGCATTCGGGATGGGCATCGATAAGCCTGACGTCCGCTTTGTCATACATCTTGATCTTCCGGAAAGCCTTGAGGCCTATTACCAGGAGGCAGGAAGGGCTGGAAGAGATGAGAAGAAAGCTTTTGCAATTCTGTTATTCAATGCGTCCGACGAGCATCTTTTGCTTAAACGATTTGAGGAAAGCTTTCCTACCGTAGAAGAGATCAAGCAAGTATACCATGCGTTGGGGAACTATTTTCAGCTGGCAATAGGAGCGGGCGAGGGTCTTTCTCTTGAGTTTGATATTGCCGAGTTCTGTGCGCGTTTTCAGCTTGAGGCCATCAAGACCATCAATGCTTTGAAATTTCTGGAACGGGATGAATATATCGTTCTGAGCGAAACGGTATTCTTGCCATCGAGAGTACAATTTGTATGCGGGCATGAAGCTTTATACCACTTCCAGGTGGAACAGCCGGCTTACGACCAGTTCATAAAAACCCTTTTACGTTCCTACGGCGGAATCTTTGATCAATATGTCGCCATTAAGGAATCAGACCTGGCAAAGCGTACGGGCTTATCAAGACCTGAGGTTATTTCAACACTTCAGAAACTCCAGGGCTTCCAGTTGCTGCAATATATACCGCAGACGGATAAGCCACATATCGAATGGATAAAGGCCCGTGTTGACTTCAGTCATTTGTTCATTAACGGAAGACACATTGCCGAACGGCAGCAGGTAACAAAAACACAATTGGAATGCCTTCTCGGATATGTGAAGAAGCCGGTTTGCCGAAGTCTGCAACTACTTCGGTATTTTGATGATCACGATTCCCGTAAATGTGGCGTATGTGACGTTTGTCTTGATGAAAAGCGTGCCAGGAAGCATGAAATAATCGCTACTGAGATCTCGAGGGAGATATTTGATCTCTTGTCATCCCGGCGAATGCTTCTTTCCGACCTGATTACTTCCCTGAGTGTAGGAGATGAAGCGATGAAACTTGCCGTTGTTCGGGAGTTGATAGACGCCGGGAAACTAAAGTCCGATGCCGATTGGTACTTTTTATAACCGTCACCACAGCACAAGAAATTTAATCTGCCTCTTCCAAATTCCTCCTTCGCTTCGTTTTTGGATCGCTCCGGTCTGCTTGTTTACCTACTAAGTAAAATTTAACAAAAATTTAACAGATTATTTTTGGTGCAGTGTGTAACGTTTAATTTTTTGATGCGTCATATAATAGCAACAGGACAATAAACAGGCCGATTTAAAAAATCCTTAAAGTAGCATGTATTGCATAGTAATTTATTATGCATTCAAGATATAATTAATTAAATGTTAAAAAAACTTAGCAACTCTTACCATGAAAACAAAAATCTTAAAAATGATGGGCATTACAGTAATGGCCTTCGTTGTAATTATCATCAGCAGTTCCAGAAGATCAAGGGCGGCTGATAAAAAGGCAGTCGTTACCGAACTAAAAGACGTAAGAAATATTCACAAGATTTCGGTAATAGGTAATGTCGAACTTGTCTTAACCCAGGGAACTGAAGAAAACTTGAAGGTTTATGATAATTACTACTCAAAAAATGCGCTGGTACAGTGGGAGAACGGAGAGCTGCGGATCTCATCCTTTGAAGATAAAAAGTTGACTGTTCATGTAACAGTATCCAATCTCTCATCTCTGGAAGCAAGTGGAAGTTCTACAATAAACACGACAAATGAGTTGAGTGCTGTCGATCTCGACATTCAATTACAGGATAATGCGAAGGCAACCATTGAAGCGCAGGCAATCAATGTCAGCAGTTCCATTGCTGATGAGGCTAAACTTGAATTAACGGGAGAATCGGTCAATCAGCACCTGGAACTAAGTAACGCAGCAGAATATCATGCTGTTCGCTTCGAAACCCAGAACCGCTCAATGCTTATTACGAATAATGCGTTAGCCTCTATAAGCCAGGAAGGACCGTCCACCCGGATAAAGACGATCAGCAAAGTTTTAAAAACAGAAGATTCTCTCGGTCTTGACCTTCTGCAATAACATCTGTTAAGTCATCTAAATAAAAAGGGAGTTGTGTGTTAAAACCAATTTCCTTTTTTTACTTTTATTGTAACCTAACGTTAAATGAGGGAGTCATAGTAAATAAAAAACATGAAAATATCCGTTCTAAGCATATCCCTAATTGCCGCAGGTTTATTCTTCTCAGGCTGCAACCGCTTCGGTTGTATTGAAGGCTCCGGCAGGCAGATTAGCAGCAACCGAAATGTTGAGCCTTTTACATTTATTGAAACCGGCGGATCTGTAAAGCTTGTTCTGAAGCAAGGACCTCAAAGCCTCAAAATAGTGGCTGATGATAACATAATGGAAAAAATACGAACGCGTGTTCACGGAAATACCCTGACGATTGACATGGACGGTAACTTTTGTAATTCAGGACCTATCGTTGTATACCTCAGTTCTAAAGGTTATGAAGGAATTGACGCGTCGGGGGCAGTAGAGATTGTAAGCGACGGAAAGCTCCAGGTGAATGATTTTGAGATGGAACTGAGCGGATCCAGCAAGGTTGATATTGATCTGAACGCTGCCAACGTTCGTACTAGTTCGAGCGGATCTTCAGAAATCGCGATAAAAGGCCAGGCAAGTACCCATGAAGTTGATCTTAGCGGTTCAGCTGCTATAAAAGCACTGGATTTTGTGGTAGGGAAATATCGTATTGAATCAAGTGGTGCGAGTGAATCAAAAATAAATGTATTAAACGAGCTATCCGTTAAATCAAGCGGTTCAAGTGATGTTGAATACAGAGGCAATCCTTCCAAGGTACACAGTGACGATTCAGGTGCATCAAGTCTTCGAAAAATAAACTAACAACGATCTTACTTCTACTAAAGCCACTCTGCAAGGGTGGCTTTCTTGTTATATAGCCTGATCGGGTAGTCTTATTTAAGTATGTCGTGCGTAATTTTTTGATCTGCTAATTTTCTCTACTTTTAGGCAAAGTATGGAGATCAAAAATAATAAAAGGACCATCAGGGGCTGGTCAATGTTCGATTGGGCCAACTCGGCATATAATCTTGTAATTACCTCTACAATCTTCCCCGCTTATTACGTGGCTATCACTGAGGGCCTCGACGATAAGGTTTACTTTTTCGGGCGACGGTTTACAAATACGGCGCTTTCAAATTATGCCCTTTCAGTCGCTTATCTCATTATGGTGATCGTGCTTCCTATTCTTTCATCGGTAGCAGATTATCGTGGCAACAAGAAGGTTTTTATGAAGATGTTTACCTATATGGGCGGTGCAGCCTGCGCTGGATTATTCTTCTTCGAGCTGGATACACTCGAACTTGGCATTATTTGTTTCGCGGTTGCGGCTATGGGATATATTGGGGGAGTCATGTTCAACAATTCCTATCTCCCTGAGATTGCCACACCTGATCAGCAAGATCGTGTTAGTGCACAGGGTTTTGCTTACGGTTATGTGGGAAGTGTTATACTCCAGATAATCTGTTTCGTTTTCGTTTTAAAACCGGAGCTTTTTGGCATCACCGATGCTTCTTTTCCGGCCCGCCTGTCGTTCCTGCTGGTTGGCATTTGGTGGATCGGGTTTGCTCAGGTATCGTTTAAAGTTTTGCCGGCCGGCAGCCCCAATTATAACCGCATCAACAAGCAGGTTATTCATGGTGGTTTCCAGGAGTTGCAAAAGGTATGGCATCAGTTAGGTGAAATGAAGTTGCTGAAGCGATTCCTCCTTGCCTTTTTCTTTTATGCGATGGGAGTTCAGACCATCATGCTTGTCGCGGCTGCTTTCGGGGAAAAGATCCTCAATTTAGGTACCTCCAAACTGATCACTACCATCCTGATCATACAACTGGTAGCCATATTGGGTGCTTTGATTATGTCCCGCTTCGCCAGGAAATACGGCAATATCCCAGTGCTCATCTTCGTTGTAATTATCTGGATAGTGATCTGCATATGCTCATACTTTATCACCACCGAATACCAGTTTTATGGACTTGCTGCAATCGTGGGATTGGTAATGGGCGGAATACAATCTATTTCACGCTCTACATACTCTAAGCTAATTCCCGAAAATACTCCTGACACCGCTTCGTTTTTCAGTTTTTATGATGTGACCGAGAAGATGGCAATCGTAATCGGATTATTTTCTTTTGGATATATCGAAGAATTTACCGGAAGTATGCGGAATTCTGCTTTAACTTTAGCCGGATTTTTCATTGTAGGCCTTGTAGTGCTTGTGTCGATCATGTTTATGAAACCGCAGCCGGCAATTGAACTTAAGTCCGCATAATTATTTATTTACGCAGCAATTGCTCTTGAAAAGCAAATTAATTTATTATGACTGTTGAACTGTTTATACCCTGCTTCATAGATCAATTATATCCACAGACGGCATTTAACACGCTTAAGTTGCTTGAAAAGGCCGGGTGTAAAGTTCAGTATAATGCCCAGCAAACGTGCTGCGGCCAGCCGGCTTTCAACGCCGGCTTCTGGGATGAGGCAAAGGCAGTGGGCAGTAAGTTTCTGAATGATTTTTCGGAAGCGAATTATATCGTTTCGCCCTCGGCTTCGTGTACAGGTATGGTGAAAAATTATTACAGTGATCTTTTCACCAATACCGCTGTCCATAATAAATGCCGGAGCATTCAAAGCAATATTTATGAACTATCTGACTTTCTGGTAAATGTCGTGAAAAGGGATTATTTCGGCGCTGAGCTTGACGGAAGAGCGGTTTACCACGACTCCTGTTCAGCCTTACGGGAATGCAAGATCAAAGAAGAGCCCCGCGCACTTTTGAGCAAGGTACATGGTTTGGACCTGGTGGAAATGCGTGATACCGAGACCTGCTGCGGCTTCGGAGGAACGTTCGCCGTGAAATTTGACGGTATTTCAAGTGCGATGGCTCAACAAAAGATTGATAATGCCCTGGAAATGGAAGCGGATTATATTATTTCAACAGATGCTTCCTGCCTGATCAATTTACAGGGCTATATCGATAAACATGATCTTCCGATAAAAACCATGCATCTCGCCGATGTGCTGACCCACGGATGGGGAAATGTTTAATCTCATCACAAACTAAACAAGCTAAAAAGAGGCTTTAATCCCGATTCCAGCTTTAAAAATATCTGTCACCGACAAGCCTTTCGTATTCTGAACGTAATTGGTAAGGTAAATATCGTTTGTATTCACTTCATAGTATAAAGTTGCCGATTTTAACTTTCCGGATTTTAAAAGTGTGGATGTGTTGAACTTGAACTCGCTGCTGAATGATAGATGTATACGCAACGCTTCTGATAAAGGGTAATATCCCTTGATATACTGATCCCGGTCGTGCACCAGCGACAGATCATCGTCGAATGTATAACTTAAGAAGGCGCCCGGGTTCACCGGGTGGATGATCAACCAGGGCGCGGCTGTTATTTCAAACGGACGTATCGCGAATTTCGTGCTTAATGTGCTGAAGCCTCCACCCTTTGAGTGTGGCTGCATTCCATACATGATATCCAGGCTGCCTTTTCTATTTTTAAACAGATCGTAGTCGATCCCCGCACTAAAATAGCCGATACTGCCGGCATGCTGAACTATTGCTCCGTCCGGTATCAGGAAGCGCAGTTTTTGACCGGAGGCTGCCAGAGAAAACGCAATTATGCAGAAAACCGTCGCTATATATTTAGTAGTCGATGCGCTCATATGTTAGTCTGCCGTTAATTATCTCAACCAATAAGAACCCCCTTTCACCCAATGAAGTAGCCACGATAAAAGGGATCCTGGAATTATTTGGGTGGTACTCACCAAACGAGTGGTCATGAGCATAAAAGGAGGCCAGCATGGCAGGATTAGCATTCAGGATATCAGTATAAAGAGTACTAAGATTGGGATCAAAGTCTGCAGTATACGGTCTTACATGAGCTAATGCAATATAGGAACTTACAGATCCATCGGCTATCAGCTCCGTTTGAAGCCAGTTGACATCCGGTACGGTACCATTGAATTTATACTCCCGGCCATTTGTATCGTGACATACAAACTTAACACCTCCATAACTGAATGAGTAGTTAAGGTCGCCGAACATTCGTTTGAAAACATCCGCACCCTTGCCCAGCAGGTCGTGATTTCCGATGACAGCGAAATAAGGAGCCTTCAAATTTTGAAAGTCCCTGACAAGCCATTCCATTTCCTGCAGGGAGCCAAAATCAGAAATGTCACCGGCAAGAAAGACCAGGTCTAAACCTTGTAGCTCATTAGCCTTTTTAACAAATAGTTCTACCTCGTTTTGAGAAGCCTGGGAGTCACCGCACACAATAAATCTTAAGGTGTCATTAACAGGCGCCTGGAGCAGTCTCTCATAGTTTTTTTTGTTTAGATCCCTGGGACTGTCGGAATCAAAGGTTTGTTGTGGGCTATATTCAAAATCGGTGCAACCTGATAAGCACGCAATGATTAAGAATAGCAGTAACTTTCTTTCCATAACAACGAGAGAACTTGAAAGTCAAAGGCTTTGTTTTTTGAAATATATCCGGTAATAATGCAATCGTGCCTTTTTTAACGAATTTTAACAATCTTCATATTGAATTAATAATATATTTGGATCCGATACACGAAAAAATATGTCAAAGCAGTTTCTGGTACTTGTTAGTTTTTGCCTGGTGTTTACCACTTTTGTTTTCGCTCAGCAGAAAACTTCCGGCGTTATTTATTATACCCAGGTTATCGATACCCGGGCCATGAGACAAGGTGCCGAAGGGCAGCAACAGCAATCACCCCGCCCAAATGGTTTCACTATGCCTGATAAGATCACCAACAAAATGGAGATCATCTATAATGCGAACGGTGCTAAGCTCCAGAAATCCCAGGTTGAGGAAGATATCAGTCAGGCAGGCAATGCCGAGGGGGGAATGCGAATGATGCGGTTTGGCGGAAATGCAGACCGGGAAGTGTTCTTTAAAGCCGGAGACAAAAAAGTTACCGAGTCTTTTGAAATGAATGACGAACCCTTACTCCTGGAAAAGCAGCTTGGATCTAATTCTACAGATGTAGTGAAATCAGACGAAACGAGAAAGATTGCCGGCTTTGATTGTAAGAAGGTAATCATTAAAGACAAGAACGGTTCTGAAACAGCAGTCTGGTATACCACCGACCTCGCTTTCACGGCCTCGCCAGTTCCGGCATTATGGACCGAAGGAGTAGTACTTGGCCTGGAGAATCAGCGGATGAAATATTACGCCAGCAGCATTGAGTATATAAAGATCAAAGATTCCGAGCTTGCTTTACCCAAAAAAGCCAGGCTGATTACTGAAGAAGAATACCAGGCTAAACAAGCCGAATTCCGCAAACGGATGCAGGAACAGTTCAGAAACCGGGGTGGAAACGGAAACCAGGTAATTATTCGGGAAGGCGGAAACTAGAAGCTTTTACTTTTTAATACTGCTAGAGGGTTTGGACTTTGACACGAGGTGTCTCCGTAGTCAACCTTGATTTCACCAGCTCGTTTAGCCATATGCAGTGCTTTTTCATGAAGCCTTAAATTCCTGCTGCCAATGCTCATCAGTGCATAGGCCATCATTTCTTTAACAAAATTGGGTTCCTGTTGAAGGTTTTCAATATGCAGAAGATAACTTTCAAACCAGGAGTCTGGAAGGCTTTCATCCACTTTAGCAAGTATCTGGATAAGCTGGTAGCCAGCCCGGCGAACGAATTTGCGTTTATCGTTTGCCCATTGTTCAGCTTTGTCGATCCGAAATGACGTTCTTGCCAATTCTTTGGTTCATCGATAAAGCAGGCCATCATTTTCGCATCATACAGATCACTCCGCCAGCATTGCATGGCTAAGGCATGGTCTTTAGCGATCTTTTTAGCTCGTGCTTTCAACTTGCTCATACCGGTACCAAGGTACCGGTCTTTCGATCGAAGATTTAAGCGCTGCCAGCTGGCGAGCGCACGCGGATCGGCCATTTCCTGTAATATCAGTTCGAGTTCACCCAGATTCATGGTCGAAAATACAAAAATCGCTTAGTCGATGGGCCTGTTTTTCCCGCAGAAAAGACACAGGGAACCAAGACGGTTTTCACTGCTTGCTAGCTATGAGATAGCAGGGTTATTATTATATTTTCAACACATCAGCATATAGTTAGGATATAAGTCAGCGCGCTTCCTGATCCCATTTTTTTAACTCAAAAAAATGAATTCAGTTAATCTGGTCTAATAATATTATTTTTGCTCCCCGAACTGGAGATCACTTCGTATGTGATCGATATTTTTTTATTAAACACAACTTCTAAATCATTTTGTAGATGATCAACATTACACTCCCTGACGGCTCAGTCCGCCAGTATGAACAGGGGATCACTCCCTACCAGGTAGCCTTATCAATTTCCGAAGGCCTTGCTCGTAACGTCCTGGCAGCCGAAGTCAACGGCCAGGTTTGGGATTCAAGCCGTCCAATCGATGCGGATGCGCAGGTTAAACTGCTGACCTGGAACGACCAGGATGGCAAATCTACCTTCTGGCACTCATCGGCTCACTTAATGGCCGAGGCTCTCGAAGCTTTGTACCCGGGAACCAAATTTGGTATCGGGCCGGCAATTGAAACCGGGTTTTACTATGACGTGGATTTCGGAGACCGGGAGTTTTCATCCGATGACTTCAAAGAAATCGAGAACAAGATCATTGAACTTGCAAAGACCAAGTCTGAGTACAAACGAACAGAGGTCTCAAAGGCCGATGCAATTAAATATTTCACTGAAAAAGGAGATGAGTACAAACTTGATCTGATCAAGGATCTCGAAGATGGCTCAATTACCTTTTACAACCAGGGCAATTTTACTGATCTGTGCCGTGGTCCGCATATCCCAAATACAGGCTTTATCAAAGCTGTTAAGCTGATGAATGTTGCGGGAGCTTATTGGCGCGGTGACGAAAGTAAGAAACAGCTAACCCGTATTTACGGGGTTACTTTCCCCAAAGCAAGCGAGCTGACCGATTATCTTCACATGATCGAAGAGGCTAAGAAGCGGGATCACCGGAAACTGGGTAAAGAGCTGGAACTGTTTACATTCTCGGAGAAGGTAGGGATGGGATTGCCACTCTGGTTGCCTAAGGGTGCCGCTTTACGCGAGAAGCTTGTAAATTTCCTGCAAAGAGCCCAGGTTAAATCAGGATATGAGCAGGTGATCACTCCGCATATCGGCCATAAGAACCTTTATATTACCTCGGGTCATTATGAGAAATATGGGGCTGACTCTTTTCAACCCATTAAAACACCGCAGGAAGGGGAGGAGTTTTTCCTGAAACCGATGAACTGCCCGCATCACTGCGAAATATATAAGACAAAGCCGAGATCGTATAAGGATCTTCCGGTTCGCTATGCCGAGTTCGGTACAGTCTATCGTTATGAACAAAGCGGTGAGCTGCATGGCTTGACCCGTGTTCGCGGATTTACCCAGGATGACGCGCACTTGTTTTGCCGCCCCGACCAGGTAAAGGAGGAGTTTAAGAAGGTTATTGACCTGGTGCTTTACGTGTTCAAGGCTCTAGGATTTGATAATTATACTGCACAGATCTCCCTGCGCGATCCTGAGAATAAGGCTAAGTACATTGGTTCGGATGAGAACTGGGCATTAGCTGAGGCAGCGATCATTGAAGCGGCCGAGGAAAAGGGCTTAAGCACAGTTGTGGAATTGGGTGAAGCTGCTTTTTACGGTCCGAAGCTGGACTTTATGGTGAAAGATGCCTTAGGTCGCAAGTGGCAACTGGGAACAATACAAGTGGATTACAACTTGCCTGAACGGTTCGAACTGGAGTATACCGGCAGCGATAATCTAAAGCATCGTCCGGTAATGATCCACCGTGCACCGTTTGGTTCACTTGAAAGATTTGTGGCGGTACTGATCGAGCATTGTGCCGGTGAATTTCCATTGTGGCTTACACCCGAACAATTTATCGTGCTTCCGATCTCGGAAAAATATGAGGATTATGCTAAAAAAGTTTTAGAATCCCTTAATAATTCCGATATTCGCGGCTTGATTGACTCCAGAGATGAGAAGATCGGGCGTAAGATACGCGACGCCGAAATGAAAAAAATCCCTTACATGCTTATCGTAGGGGAAAAAGAAATGGCTGAGGGACTGGTTTCTGTCCGTAGACACGGAGCAGGAGACTTGGGAAGTCTGAAGCTTGAAGAGTTTGAAACTCAGTTAGTTAACGAAATTAAGATTTAACAAAAATATAATTTGGCATTAGGAAGACCAGGCTTTAACAGAGGACCACGCCCTCCGTTTAAAAAGAAAGAAGCAGAGCACAAGATTAATGAGTTGATCAGGGCTCCGGAAGTTCGCCTTACTGGTGATAACGTGGAAACAGGAATTTACCCTATACGTGAAGCATTAACTATAGCCTCAGGTTTAGAGCTTGATCTGGTGGAGATCTCTCCGAATGCGAATCCGCCCGTATGTAAGATTGTTGATTACAACAAGTTTATCTACGAGCAGAAGAAAAAAATGAAGGAGATCAAGGCTAACGCCAAGCAAACGGTGATTAAAGAGATCCGTTTCGGGCCTAACACCAATGAGCATGATTTCCAGTTCAAATTAAAGCACGCTATCGGTTTCCTTGAGTCCGGCGAAAAGGTGAGAGCCTACGTTCACTTCAAAGGTCGTGCTATCGTTTACAAGGAGCAAGGTGAGATCTTATTATTAAAGTTCGCACAGGCTCTGGAAGAAGTCGGTAAAGTAGAACAGTTACCTAAGCTTGAAGGAAAGCGGATGTTTTTAACCGTGGCTCCCAAAGGCGCAGGGAAGAAATAATTTGCTAATTTGACAATTTGCTAATTTGCCAATGTGTTGGACGTTAGTTAGATTATCACCTTTGCGGATTTACAAATTGAATAATTGACAAATAAATAATAAATAGTTATGCCAAAAATGAAAACGTGTTCCAGTGCAAAAAAGCGCTTCAAGCTTACTGGAACAGGTAAAATCGCCAGAAAGAACGCATACAAAAGCCACATCTTAACCAAGATGAGCAACAAACGTAAGCGTGGCTTAGGTCAGACCAGCTTAGTATCTGATGCTGACATGGGCAACGTAAAGCGTATGCTTTGTATCGGGAAGTAATCAAATTAATTTTAACCAGGTAACCGGTCTAAAAGTTCCATAAGAGGACACCGCTTATCAAAATGACAACAACATGCCACGTTCGGTTAACGCAGTAGCGTCAAGAAGAAGAAGAAAAAAGATACTTAATTTAGCCAAAGGCTATTGGGGATCCAGAAGCAAGGTTTACACCGTTGCTAAAAACACAGTTGAAAAAGGTTTGCAATATGCTTACCGTGACCGTAAAGCAAAGAAAAGAGAATTCAGAGCTTTATGGATCCAACGTATCAACGCCGGTGCCCGTCAGCACGGTTTATCATACTCTGTATTAATGGGTAAGTTAACAGCTAGCGGAAACGGTTTAAACCGTAAGGTATTAGCTGATCTGGCTATGAACCATCCGGAAGCTTTCAAAGCTATCGTTGAAACTGTGAAATAATATTTGATTTTTATCATTTTAGAATGTCCCTCATGAAAATGAGGGACATTTTTTTTTATTTTTATTTATGGATTTTGGAACCGTCGCACCTGAACTGATTCCGGAGGTTGATTTTACATTGCCTCCTGATACGAGCTTAACCAAGGATATTTTAAAAGGAGCGGGGCGTGCAACAGCCCCTGAAATATATGTCGGGTGCGCGAAGTGGGGCCGTAAGGAGTGGGTAGGCATGATCTATCCCGAAAAAACGAAAGAGGCCAAATTCCTGGATGAGTATTTAAAGCATTTTAACAGTATCGAGTTAAATGCGGTCTTTTATAAAATGCCGACTCCCGATCAGATTGGTAAGTGGCGTGAAAAGGCGGAAAACGAGCGGCAGGATTTTAAATTCTGTCCGAAGGTTACACAGGGAATAAGTCATATTAAACGCCTGAAAGGAGCGGAGGAACTAACAAGCACATACCTGGAGAGTATTTCTCATTTCGGTAAATATCTGGGGCCTACTTTCCTGCAGCTGAGCGATAATTTCGGGCCTAAGAATTTCGATACTCTCGAAGCTTACCTGGCAGGCCTTCCGTCTGACTTCAACCTGTTTGTGGAGTTAAGACACAAAGACTGGTATGCTGATGAGGATACCCGGAAGCGTGTTTTTGAGATGTTCCGCAGGCTGAATAAAGGTGCTATAATCACGGATTCAAGCGGTCGGAGAGACTGTGTGCATATGGAACTGCCAACGCCGCATGCTTTCATTCGCTTTGTCGGCAACGGTATTCATGACGTTGATTTTCCGCGTATTGATGAATGGACCGAGCGCCTTGCCTCATGGATCGAACAGGGACTACAGTCTGTATACTTCTTCCTGCATCAGCACGACGAAAGCAATACTCCTGAACTGGCAGATTACACGATCAGGAAGTTTAATGAGAAGCTTAACGCAGGCCTTGAACGGCCGCAGTTTGTTAAGAAATAAAAAAGGGTATAAATGAAAAAAGCGCCGATCAGGCGCTTTTTCTATTTTATAGATATGCTTTTTAATCAGCAAGGACTTTTGTAACCAGTGCAGCAGCTTCTTTCAACTGAATCGCAGAGTATACCTTCAATCCCGACTCATCAATAAGTTTCTTAGCCTCTTCAGCGTTTGTTCCCTGTAAACGAACAATGATAGGAACAGGGATGTTGCCGATCTCTTTGTAAGCATCAATGACGCCCTGAGCAACGCGGTCACACCTTACGATACCTCCAAATATGTTGATGAGAATAGCCCGAACATTCGGGTCAGACAAAATAATGTTAAAGCCGGCCTTAACAGTTTCGGCATTGGCTGTTCCACCTACGTCGAGGAAATTGGCAGGTTCACCACCAGCAAGTTTAATAATATCCATTGTTGCCATGGCTAAGCCTGCACCATTAACCATACAACCAACGTTGCCGTCCAGTTTCACATAGTTTAGGTTTGATTTACTTGCTTCCACTTCTGTCGGATCCTCTTCGCTCAGGTCACGCATGGCTGCATAGTCAGCATGACGGAACAGGGCGTTCTCGTCAAGGTTTACCTTAGCATCAACAGCCAGTATTTTATTGTCTGATGTTTTCAGAACAGGATTGATCTCGAACATGGAGGAATCTGTAGCTTCGTAGGCTTTATAGAGTGCGGTGATAAACTTCACCATCTCTTTAAAGGCCTCTCCGCTTAAGCCAAGATTAAAGGCGATTTTACGGGCCTGAAAGCCTTGTAAACCTACCTTAGGATCAATTTCCTCTTTGAAGATCAAATGTGGAGTATGCTCAGCGACCTCTTCAATATCCATACCGCCTTCGGTAGAATACATTACAATATTGCGGCCGGTTGAACGGTTCAATAGAACGCTTACGTAAAACTCTTTTGTTTCTGTTTCTCCAGGGTAATAAACATCCTGAGTCACCAGTACCTTGCTAACCAGCTTGCCTTCAGGACCCGTTTGCGGAGTTACTAACTGCATTCCGATTATTTGCTCAGCCCTTTGTTTAACCTCTTCCAGATTCTTAGCCAGTTTCACACCGCCACCCTTACCACGGCCGCCGGCATGTATCTGGGCTTTAATAACAACCCAGTCAGAATTATAGTCTTGTTTAAGCTTTTTAGCAGCTTCAACCGCCTGTTCCGGATTTTCGGCAACAATGCCTTCCTGAACGCGTACGCCAAAGCTTTTTAAAATAGCTTTTCCCTGATACTCGTGAATGTTCATTTGTTTGAAATTTGGCGTAAAACTACCATTTTGCTTTAATTTCCAAAACTTATATTTCGGAATCAGCCATTTAAAGGACCTGCACTTTGATATTAAAAATTAGATAAGGAGTTGCCGATTAAGGCTGATCTTTTATAGAGATGTCACGACCCCTGCAAACCTGCGGTGGGCAACAGGCTTCGAAGAAACCACAATCAAACGTTTGAAAGCAATTGGCCTTTACTTTGTATCTTCGCAACCATGCTCAAAGCCAAAGGAATTAAAAAGTCGTACGGAAATTTACAGATTTTAAAAGGTGTCGATCTTGATGTTAAGAAAGGAGAGATCATAACGATTGTTGGACCCTCCGGAGCAGGCAAAAGCACACTGCTCCATATTATAGGGACTTTAGATAAACCGGAAGGGGGCCTTGTGGAGATCAATGGGGTTGCCGTGAACTCTCTGTCGCTTCAGAAACTCAGCGCTTTTCGGAATGAGCATATAGGTTTTATATTTCAGTTTCATCACTTGCTTCCAGAGTTTACGGCTTTGGAGAACATTTGCATTCCGGCGTTTATTGCAGGCAGGACCAGGAAGGAGGCTGGCCAGAAAGCAGAAGAGCTGCTAGAACTCCTTGGATTAAGTCATCGCACTCATCATAAGCCCAATGAACTTTCGGGTGGTGAACAACAGCGTGTTGCGGTAGCCCGGGCGCTGATAAATAACCCCGCCATCATATTGGCAGATGAGCCTTCAGGCAACCTCGATTCAAATAACGCGGAAAGCCTCCACCGGCTGTTCGTGGATCTCCGCGATCGGTTGAACCAGACCCTGGTTATTGTCACCCATAATGAGAGTTTAGCAAATATGGCCGATCGCAAGGTTGAGATGAAGGACGGTCTGATTATACAATAGCATGTCAGCATTAATTACAGCCGCATCATACTCACAGGCATATAAACTGGAGAGACTGCTGAATTTGAGCAGTGTTATCTTTGCTGACTACCAGGAATTACCTCAACTGGCTTATCCCGGAAAGAAGCTTATGAAAATTCCTGAAGGCAACTCAGTGAGCTATGCACATGAGATGTTAGACCTCGCGCTTAATGCCGGCATCAGTAAGATTTTTCCTTTGTACTCTTCTGAAATACTTCCACTGGCGGAAGCCCGCCAGCTATTTTCTGAGTATGGTATTTCCGTGATTGTCCCGTCAATACTTTGGGTGAAAAGTCAAAACAATGATATACCGTCCCTGCCGGCAAGGGAGTTGGTTGTCTTAGAAAAAGGGCGTTTGCTTGCGGGTGATCTTTCTTCGAATATTATAATGCCGGAAAGTGATTTTACAGGGATTTTTAAGATCCAGAAGGATTTAAAGGAGCCAGTCTTTCAGCTATTTACAGTTTAGAAATGCTTAATTACGCAGATATTGATAAGTCCAAAAAAGGATATATTTTTGAATTGGATGATGTTCTATATCCTGAAAGAGACTATCTCCTCCAGGTTTACTACTTGTTTGCCAACTTCATCGAATTTACGGAGACAGTTCCCACATCAAATGAACTTGTCAGCTTCCTGAAGTCCGCCTATGAGAACCATGGTTCCGACGGACTATTTGAGCGTGCCAGCCAGATGTTCGGCATCGATGAGAAGTATAAGGAAAATTTCACTAAGCTTCACCACACCGCAAGGCTCCCGCTTAAGCTGGTCCTATACCCGCATATGTTGTCGCTCCTACAGGAGATGGTGATAGACCGGAAACAGATATTCGTGGTAACTAACGGTGACCCAGAGGTTCAGCTTAATAAGATCCGGCAGGTTGAATGGAACGGTCTCGAACAATATCTTGTCGTCTACTTTGCTGATGAGATAAAACCGAAGCCTCAAACCGATGTTCTTGAATACATATTAGGTAAACATCAATTGCTTAGAAAAGAACTTGTCGTTCTGGGCAGAAGCGACATTGATGAAGAGTTTGCCAGTGCCGCAGGTGTTGATTTTGTAGATTCAAATGACTTTTCAGACCAAAATAGCTGAAACAAAGTTTAGAAACAGTGAGTTTAACTTACCTATGGATATTCGTGTGAAAGAGCTGAAAGGCAGTAGAAGTTACTTTACATTATTTATTATAGGCTTTGTATTGCTGGTAAGCTCCTGTAAAAAGGATCCCGTCACTACTGACGAACCATATCAGGTTCAGGTAGATGTAAGGGATTCTGCCTATATAAAGACCAAAGACATCTACTTATGGACAGATATTCTTCCGCCTATAGAAGTGTTCAGGCCCCGCGATTCGAAAGACATTTATGAGGTAATGACCAGGGTCCGGTCTTATCAGCCACTGGACCGGTTTAGTTTCGTGGAAACAAAAGAAGAGACCGAGAAGGCAAGCCAGGGACTGGTAAGTGACTTCGGTTTCCTGGTGAAATTTTATTCAAGCCTTACGGATCTCCGGGTAAATTATGTATATGAAAGTTCGCCTGGGGGTAATAAAGGCGTTAAAAGGGGGTGGAAAGTACTGCGATTGAACGGAAGGGAGTTGAACGGGGATAATCAAGGTGATAAAGATTACCTGAATGAAATATTTTTTGGTCCGGCAACTTCTGCAGAATTCACCTTTGAAAAACCAGACGGGTCAATTTTCACTACTACCATCAATAAAGGTGTATACCCGCTAAACACGGTTTTATTTAAGAATATCTATAATGCGGGTTCAAAGAAGGTTGGTTATTTCGTTTATAATCAGTTCTCAGGAATTTCCTCTGTTAATGAACTTATCGTTACCATGAATTACTTTCAATCAAACGGTATCAAGGATGTTATTGTAGATCTGCGTTACAACAGGGGTGGATTTGTTTCTACCCAGGATACGCTTGCAAATATGCTTGCTCCGCAGAGTGTCGGCAGGGGACAAAAGGTGATGTATACTTATGAATTCAACAAACGGTACAGCCAGTTTAATGAAACAAACTACTTCCATAAGACCGGAAGTGTCAGTCCCACCCGGATAGTGTTCATTGTTACGCCTGCGACTGCCTCTTCCAGTGAACTGCTGATAAATAATTTAAAACCGGTTTTGGATGTAAAACTTGTAGGGGAGAAGAACACTTTCGGCAAACCCGTGGGCTTTTTCCCAATACCGGTCTTCGATTACAACATTTACCCGGTTTCATTTAAAACTGTCAATAGTGTTGGCACCAGTGATTATTATGAAGGGTTTAAGGTTGACAAGGATACGGAAGATGATTTATCCCGTGACTTCGGCGACGTTAATGAGGCGAGTCTTAAAGAAGCTTTACACTATATGACTTCAGGTTCGTTCACAGCCACCGCAGAGAAACGAATTCTTTCGACAAGCTCTATCAGCGATTCAGAACTTTTTGGAGCAAACGCAGACATCGACAGGAATGTTCCGAAGATCGAAATTGAGAACCGGAAACGGAAAATGCCTGCTCCCATTCGCGCCCTTCAGCGGAAATAGGTTCTAACATCTTCAGAAATATAGTACTGTTTTGCTTTTGTAAAAAAAAATCAAATTGTTAAATTAGATAATAGTATTTATCTAAAACAATTAGAATCATGAGTTTAAGACTTGGTGACACTGCGCCTGATTTTAAGGCAAAGACCTCAATGGGGGAAATTAGCTTTTATGATTATCTCGGCGATAGTTGGGGTGTCCTGTTTTCACATCCGGCTGACTATACACCTGTTTGTACCACTGAACTTGGGAAAACGGCTTCATTAAAAGAGGAGTTTGACAAACGAAATGTAAAGGTTATCGCATTGAGTGTTGATTCAATCGAATCTCATAAAGGTTGGATTAATGATATCAATGAAACTCAGAATGTGGAAGTTAACTTTCCTCTTATTGCGGATGACAATCGGGAAGTTTCGGAAGCATATGGGATGATACATCCTAACGCATCTGAGACCGCTACGGTTCGGTCATTATTTGTGATCAGCCCTGATAAAAAGGTAAAGCTGATGATTACTTATCCGGCTTCGACAGGTCGGAATTTCCAGGAGATCCTTCGTGTAATTGATTCACTTCAATTAACAGCCTACCATAGTGTGGCAACACCCGCTGACTGGAAATCAGGTGAGGATGTAGTGGTTGTACCGGCTATAAAAACAGAAGATATTCCGGCTAAATTTCCAAAAGGGTTTCGCGAAATTAAGCCTTATCTACGGATGACGCCTCAACCTGATCCGATAAAAAATTAAACGATTGTTAATTCTCATAAAAATTTGTTTTATCAGATAATTTTATATCTTTGATATTACGTCATTTTAGCTTAATATTACTTATAAAAAAATAAGAACTAAAAGTAACGCAACTCAAATACCGTATTTTATGAAAACTGGAAAAGTAAAATGGTTTAACACACAGAAAGGTTATGGTTTTATTGTACAAGATGACGGAAAAGATATCTTCGTACATTTTAAGGATGTCGATGGAGGAGTAAATTCCCTTCGCGATAATGATGACGTGCAATTCGAGGTAGCTGAAGGCAGAAAAGGTATGCAGGCGGTGAACGTAAAAAAGGCTTAGATATCCCAGCCATAAAATAATGGAGCTTCTGAATGAAGCTCTTTTTTTATGACTAAACTTTTTTGCACATGATTGTCAGCAACTGACCTGAAGGACCAGTCGTGAAAATCAGATAATCATCACCGCCATCTATTATCCGATGTTTTTTCTTGATTTCCGGTGGACCTAATGGAAAGTTCCGCGAGATGATATTCGCTTTTTTGATCGGGTTCTTTTTCAGGAAGGTTTTATATTCTCCCCACCCGGATATCATAAATCTTCTACCGGGAAAGGATTTCTGAAGGGTTTCTGAAGTATATATATGTGAGCTGAGCTGAAGCTTATCTACACCAAAGTCCCGGCACAGCAGCTTAAAACAACCCGCCTTTAATAGCGCTACATCGGGTTCGTAAAGAAACTTCTGAGGTTCAGAGAAATGGCTTATCTGAAAAGCCCGTTCATCGGATATTTTGAAGCGGTATTGCGGTTCTTCGTCATGAAAGGTCTTGCAAATTATTTCAGGTTCAGCTTCAAGAGGACTGTCAGGTTCCATGATCCATAAAAGCTCTTTACAGTCATTCTTTACGCTTACGATATAAATGCTCACGATATTCCTCAGCTCTTTTATCCCGGCCTGCAGATCGAGTAAAGGTGATGTTTTTACAATTAGCCTGGAGCAATTGCCAAGTAACTGGTTCATATTGCCGGGAACATCCGGTTCACAATCCTTCAGCTGAAACACCTTTTGAGCATTTACCCTGCGTGAAGGATCTATAAAAATGGTATCGAAGAGTCTTTCCGGTTTAACGAGGTCAAGACCGTTACCCTGGTAAAAAGTGATGTTTCCTGCTCCCAATACCTGCGCGTTGTGTGCAGCTATCAACGAAAGTTCTGCATTAATTTCTGAATGCTGAACCTGCATTTTCGTTTTCGCAAAGTAATAGCTATCAACCCCGAAACCGCCTGTGAGATCAAGTAAAGTTTTCCCTTTAATCAGCGTTGCCTTAAACTGCGCGGCTGATTCTGAGGAACACTGCTCAATTGATAGCTTGGGCGGATAATAAATTCGCGGAGTCGAAAACCATAGCGATAGCTTTTTCTCGCAGCGTCTCTTACTGTCGATCTGTTCGGCTAATTCCCGGCTGCTAACTTTATCAAACGGACTTTTACTGAGCAATATCCGGTTTATATCCTTATGCAGGTTTTCCTGGATAAAGTCCTGAACATCGCTATGTAAAATGTTAAGGTTCAAATTATTTGAGTACCAGTTGTGCTGTATTTCTGCTAAGCTGTTCCATGAGGACTATTTTACCAGAACTTAACTGATCAATCGTATCCGGCTTGTAATGCCGGATGGTGATCAATTGCAGGTCCTGGTTATATTTAATCTTGAAACTATTGTTTAACGCAACTATAAGAGCGTTGAATTTCTCTTTTTCCTCATCGAAGCAAACCGTGAAACTTAGTGCAGAGACCTGCATCAGGTTGATCTTAATATGCGCCATGGCGAAGGCTTTAAAAATTTCGCTCAGGTGATCCTCTGTAATAAATAACAGTTCTTTTGTAGAAATAGAGGCCAGAACCTGGTGTTGTTTCACGATGATTGCCGGAAAATCTTTACAAACTGCAGCAGTTTCATTAATTATAGTACCTTCTTCCTCCGGATTTAAGAAAGGCTTGACAAGCAGTGGGATGCCTGAATTTTGCAAGGGTTTTATTGTCTTCGGGTGAATAACCGTTGCGCCATAATAGGTCATCTCCATTGCTTCTGAATATGGGAGTTCACTATACTTGCGGGTGTCGGAGAACAATTTTGGGTCAGCGCTGAGGACACCAGGCACATCTTTCCAAATGGTGAGCTTCTCAGCATTCAGGCATGATGCAAAAATAGCAGCACTATAGTCAGATCCTTCCCGGCCTAGTGTAGTGGAGAAGTTTTCGGATGTGCCGCCAATAAAACCCTGGGTTACGATAAACTGGTCCTTTAATATTGGAGCCATGACTTCGATCGCTTTGCAGGTTTTGGTCCAGTCAACCTGGCCTTCGCGATAGGTGTTATCAGTCTGAATCACCCCACGCGCATCCAGCCATTTATTCTTAAAGCCCACATGGTTCAGCCAGGCGCTGAGAATACGGCTTGACAGCAGCTCTCCAATAGAAACGATCTGATCATAGTTGAAATCGTAGCCAGGATGTGGATCATCTTCCAGCATCCATTCTATTTCTATGAATGTATTTTCTATCTCGTCGAAGGCCGGGTGACTTTCATCCTCAAATAGCTCCGCTAAAACGCTATGATGATATTGACGAATTTCTTCAAACAAGGAATGGGTAGAGTTTTCCCCGTTTATATATGATTCTGTTAAAGCTTCAAGCGCGTTAGTCGTCTTGCCCATGGCCGAAACCACGATGAGTAAGTCTTTCTCAGCATTTAACCTGATTATATTACCAACATTCCTGATGCCTGCGGCATCTTTAACGGAAGCTCCGCCAAATTTATAAACCTCCATCGCCGTATAATAAGTGCGTTTGCTCTTTGGATAAGGCCACGTTAAGCCATCCCGGATCAAGATGGGCGTTATATTTTTTATAAAAATTGATTGCGGGCTCATTCCAATCAAGCACCTGCCAGGTCATCCCATTATAACCCATATTAACAGCCTCTGCAACCAGGGCATCAAACAGTAGTTTCCCGATACCCTTTCCGCGCATTTCTTCTGTTACCAGGAGATCTTCGAGGTAAAGTCGACAACCCTTCCATGTAGAATACCGGGTATAGTATAAGCCAAAGCCCTGAATGAGCCCATCTTGTTCCGCTACAAAAGCTTTCCAAACGGGGTTCTCTCCGAAACCGGCCTTTTCAAATTCCTCTAATGTTACGGTTACTTCTTCAGGCGCTTTCTCGTAGACAGCCAGTTCATTGATTAATTCAAGTAGCCGGACACAATCTTCTTTGCAGGCCTGCCGGATTGTTATATTCATAAAATGTTTAAAGTGGTGGAGTGTAATTGTTAGCGATGTCCGAATATATTACTTCCAAGGCGTACCATGGTACTGCCTTGTTCTATTGCAATTTTATAATCTGAGGACATTCCCATTGAAATTTCGTTGAAGGAATCATTCTTTCGGAAGAAACTTTCCTTCAAGCCCTTGAAAAGGGTTTTGAGCTCATAGAATTCTTCAGTGATACGTTTTGGGTTGTCTGTATTTGAAGCAATTCCCATAATTCCTGTAATTCGGATATTCTTCAACCGGGAGAACTCTTCCGAACGCAGTAATTCGATCGCTTCGTCGAAATCTAGTCCGAACTTCGTGTCTTCATCAGCAATGTAGATCTGCAACAGGCAATCGATTATTCGTTTATTCTTCAATGCCTGCTTATCGATCTCCTGTAAAAGCTTCAGACTGTCTACCGAATGTATCAGGCTAATGAAAGGAGCAATGGCTTTTACTTTGTTGGTTTGTAAATGACCGACGAGGTGCCAGATTATATCTTTTGGGAGACTAACTTGTTTTTCCAGCAGTTCCTGAACCTGGTTTTCACCAAATTCCCGCTGCCCGGCTTCATAAGCCTCCATGATCTCTTCCGGGGTCTTGGTCTTGGAAACGGCTATCAATTTAACGTTTATGCTTTCCAGTTCTTCCCTTAAAGCTGATATGTTAGCGCCAATGCTCATTTAAATCTGTATTTTTGGATGATTTTTAGAACCGCAAAAATAACAAATGAAGCGTTTAATACCGGGTTTTTTCGTATTGATTTTTGTCGCTGCCTGTGCCCGTAATGATGTGCCACAAGGAATTATAGAAAGCGATAAAATGATCTCCGTATTGACTGACGTACATTTGGTTGACTCTTATGTGAGCAGCGCGGCATACGATTCAACCACGAGGCCTATAAAAATGTATTACAAAGTAGTCTACCAGAAGTATAAGATTGATTCTGTTACGTTCCAGAAAAGTCTCCGATACTATTCAAGGCAACCGGAGGTTTTAGACACGATGTATTACCAGGTTCTTAAGACGCTGGAAAGGATGGAGCAATGGGAAAATCTTAGGGAACAAATGAAGACTAAGGCAGAACGCGCACTTGAAATCGAAAAGCAGAACGCGACCATCCGTTTGAAGCCACAGCCTCACTGGTTCTTCAAATACGATACCTCGGGTCTATTTAATAACACAGGTGTCCCCGTGCCGCCCACTGGCATCTAACCAGCGCAGCTTCCAGATATAGAATGATCTATCCCCAAAACGCATCGGAAAAGTTAGGCTTTTCAGAAATAAAAGAGCTAATTAAAGGTTACTGTATCAGCCCTATGGGCGAGCAGATGGTTGATAAGATACAGCTGCTCACGAATTTTGATCATATTCATAAGTTTCTAAGCCAAACGAAGGAATTTAAGAATATACTGATCAATGATTCGCCGTTGCCGATCAATAACTTCTTTGATATAAAGTCACTCGCTGCGAAGCTGAAAATTGAAGGCACTTATTTAAGTGAGGATGAATTCTTCCAGGTATACCTTTCCTTGAATACCGTATTTTCTGTTATTCAGTATTTTTCTGAACGTGAAGGTATCTATCCGAATCTTGAGGCCCTGTTTGAGCATTTACCAATAGAGAAATCAATTATCCAAAAGATTGAAGCAGTAATCGATCCAAAGGGTAAGATTAAAAATAACGCATCAAAGGAGCTTCTTGAGATAATCAGCAGTCTTGCAAAGGCTGAACAGGAGGCACGCAAGAAAATTGATCAGATCTTCCGGGCGGCTCAGAATAGTAACTGGACGGCCGACGGCAATCTGACTATTCGCGACGGCAGGCTCTGTATCCCCTTACTTGCTGAGAATAAGCGAAAGATAAAGGGATTCGTACATGACGAATCTGCTTCAGGGCAGACGGTCTATCTTGAACCGGAGGAAGTATTCCAGCTCAATAATGCGATAAGAGACCTCGAGTTCGATAAGCGCCGCGAGATCATTAAAATACTGTTGGCTTTAGCCGATCAGCTGAGGCCCTATGTGCCGCTATTATTATCATACCATGGCTTACTTACTAAGCTGGACTTCGTACGTGCCAAGGCCTTATTCGCAATTGATATTGAAGCAGAGATGCCTGTTCTGAGCCGGCATGCAGATATCAACCTGGTTAACGCCCGGCATCCTTTGCTGCTGATCAACTTCAAAAAGGAAAAGCAGACAGTAGTTCCGTTGAACATAAAAATTGATGAAATCGACCGCATTATTGTCGTATCAGGTCCTAACGCAGGGGGTAAATCAGTGTGTATGAAAACGGTAGGGCTTTTACAGGTAATGGTACAGGCCGGTTTGCTGATTCCGGCCGACGAACATTCAAAAGTCGGTGTTTTTAAGCAGGTTTTTGCAGATATAGGAGATGACCAATCCATAGAAAGTGACCTGAGTACATACAGCGCACATCTTTCTAAGATGAAATATTTTGTTGAGAATGCCAACGCAAAAACGCTCGTTGTCATTGATGAATTCGGTACGGGCACGGATCCGCAATTCGGCGGCCCGATTGCTGAAGCCGTTCTTGAAGCTTTAAATCAAAAGAACGTCAAGGGCGTAGTAACTACCCATTATTCTAACTTAAAGGTCTTTGCAAATTCGACAACCGGTCTCGAGAATGCATCGATGCTCTTCAATAACCTGGAGATGCAACCCTTATATATTCTTGAGATGGGTAAACCGGGCAGTTCATATGCGTTTGAAATAGCTCAGAAGATAGGCCTGCCAACCCGGGTTCTTGAAGCTGCAAGAAACAAGATCGGGGAGCATCAGAAAAAGGTGGATACCTTGCTTGTTGATCTTGAAAGGGATAAAAAGCATCTGATGGATGTGCGCATATCCGTTGAAAAAAGGGAGCGACATGTAAAAACTCTTCTGGAGGAGAATGAGAAGCTGAAATCTTATCTCGAAGAAAATAAGAAGATCATCATTAAGGACGCCAGGCTGGAGGCTCAAAACATTATAAAAAATGCTAATAAGCTTATTGAAAATACAATTTCCCAGATAAAGGAAAATAAGGCGGATAAGGAGAAAACGCAGCATCTCCGGCAGAATCTTCAGAACGAGCTTCAGAGAAATGAGGTAAGGGAGAAACCGGTTAAAGCGCCGGCTCCTGAGACCGAACTCAAAGCCGGTGACTGGGTTAAGGTGGAGGATTCGGAAACCATGGGGCAGGTTATAAGTATTGCAAAAGATAATGTGATCCTGGCGATAGGGGACCTTCGATCTGTAGTGAAATTGAAACGCTTGCAGAAGGTTTCTAACAAGACCGTGCCGAAGGAAATACGGCGATCTTCCTATAGCAGCGGCCTGACAGAAGGTATATCTCAGTTTAGTCCGGAACTTGATCTGCGTGGAAAGCGGGGTGAAGAAGCGCTGTATGAAATCGAAAGATATCTGGATAAAGCTATTATGATGGGCTTATCCAGCCTGAAAATAATTCATGGCCGTGGGGACGGGATCCTTAGAAAATTAATTCGCGAATATCTGAAGAAGTTTCCTCAGGTTAACCGGATGGAAGACGAGCATGCTGACCGGGGTGGAGATGGGATTACCTATGTTTACTTGAATTAATAATTTCACCTAAATCTATCCCGTCAAATACATTTTTTTCCTGCAGCGATTTATGAATTAGTGTGATTTTTCTCTTAACTTTCTGTAAATAAACTTTTATTCAAACTCAGGGTTATAAGTGTAAAATCAACCACTATGAAACTGGTATTTATTCTGCTGTCCGTGCTGATTTCTCTATCTTCCGCAAACTGTAAGAAGTCCAGAAGACAAAATCAGGTTCCCGTCAGTGATGCACAAATAAACATCAAGGTACTTACGGGCGGATTGTCGCAGCCATGGGAGCTGGTATGGGGGCCAGACAACTTTATCTGGCTCACTGAACGGGATGGAAAGGTCAGCCGGCTTGATCCCGCTACAGGCAAGATAACAGTTATTGCCGATATACAGGATGTAGTTTCAAGAGGCGAGGGCGGCTTACTCGGCATGGCATTACATCCGGATTTTGCAACCACCCCAGAAGTGTTCGTGGGCTATAACTATAATAAAGGGGATACTTACACCGAGAAGATTGTGAAGTTTAGGTATAGTGGCAGCGCTCTGGTAGATCCGGTCATTCTGATGGATGACATAGATGCCAATAACTTTCATAACGGATGCAGGTTGTTGATCTCACAAGATAAAAAACTATTTATCACAACAGGTGATGCAGGCAATGAGTCCAGTTCCCAGGATATGAGCTCGGTTAACGGGAAAGTACTGCGTCTTAACCTCGATGGCTCCATTCCGGCAGATAATCCGTTCCCCGGAAGTGCCGTATGGAGTCTTGGCCATCGGAATGCACAAGGGATTGTATTTGCAAACTCTAAGCTTTACAGTTCAGAGCACGGGCCGAATTCGAATGACGAATTTAATATTATTCAAAAAGGAAAGAACTTCGGTTGGCCTCAGGTGGAGGGATTTTGTGATGAGAGTGATGAGAAATCTTTTTGCAGCCAGCATAATGTAGTAGAGCCGCTACAGGCCTGGACTCCGACACTGGCAGTCTGCGGCATCGATTACTATAACAATGATCTTATCCCGCAATGGAAGAACTCGGTGTTGATGACTACCCTGAAGGATAATACCCTTTACCAGCTAAAGCTTACTGCCTCCGGCGACAAAGTTGAAACGGTAACTGAAGTTCTTCGTGGTACTTATGGAAGGCTGAGGGACGTATGCGTCGCTCCTGATGGAAAAGTGTACGTTGCCACTGGAAATGGCTCAGACGACAAAGTGCTCGTGATCAATAACCAGTAGGGAGGAGAGTCAATTATTTTTTCTTACCAGGGCAATTCTTGCACCGTTTTCCTTTTTTGTATTTCTTACAACACTTTTTAAATGCGCAATCGAAGATAGCAGTGTTTATGCCTTTTGAGAAAAGGCCACTCCCTTGTATCATTAATTCATTTTCTTTCTCACCATCCATTTGACCACTTGTTACGCTTTATAAACGGTAATTTTCGAAGGATATGATTTCTTATATAAAGGTAATTACTAATTTCGCTTCAAACCAATCCCGAAATGATTAATAAAACCGTTCAAAATGCCGAGGAGGCAATTAAGGATATAGAAGACGGCATGACCCTGATGCTCGGTGGCTTCGGATTATGCGGCATTCCCGAGAACACGATTAATGCACTCGTTAAAAAAGGAGTTAAAGAGCTTACATGCATATCAAACAACGCCGGGGTTGACGACTTTGGGATTGGCCTCATGCTTCAGCAAAGACAGGTAAAAAAGATGATCGCCTCCTATGTAGGGGAGAATGCTGAGTTTGAACGTCAGTTGCTGAGCGGGGAGCTGGAAGTTGAGCTTATTCCCCAGGGAACCCTTGCTACCCGCTGTATGGCATCCGGTTATGGTATGCCTGCTATTTTTACTCCCGCGGGTGTAGGTACCGAAGTGGCAGAGGGTAAAGAGACCCGAAACTTCAACGGAAAGGAATACCTGATGGAAATGGCTTTCGAATCAGACTTTGCCATTGTGAAAGCCTGGAAAGGCGACACGGCAGGAAACCTGGTTTATCGTGCTACAGCACGCAATTTTAATCCCGTAATGGCGATGGCAGGGAAGATCACGATTGCCGAGGTAGAAGAACTTGTAGAGCCGGGAGAGCTGGATCCTGATCAAATTCATACTCCTGGAATTTATATACACCGGATTTTCCAGGGTAAGAATTATGAAAAGCGAATAGAGCAGCGCACGGTGCGCCAGAAGTGATTTGTGATATGCAAAGTGATAATAACTAGAAACCAGGAAATTAACCCATGCTCGACAAGAACGGTATAGCGAAACGTATCGCAAAAGAATTAAAGAACGGCTATTATGTAAACCTCGGAATTGGTATTCCGACATTGGTGGCTAATTATATCCCCAAAGGCCTTGAAGTTGTACTGCAGTCTGAAAATGGCCTGCTTGGAATGGGGCCTTTTCCTTTCGACGGTGAGGAAGATGCTGATCTGATAAATGCGGGTAAGCAAACGATCACCACCTTGCCGGGCTCTGCAATCTTTGATTCCGCAATGAGTTTTGGTATGATAAGGTCTCAAAAGGTTGACCTGACCATTCTGGGTGCCATGGAAGTATCTGAGAACGGCGATATTGCTAACTGGAAGATTCCCGGGAAAATGGTCAAGGGTATGGGTGGAGCGATGGACCTGGTAGCCTCAGCCAAGAATATTATTGTAGCTATGCAGCATGTCAACAAGGCGGGCGAAAGTAAATTGTTGCCGGAATGTACACTTCCGCTGACCGGCGTTCGATGTATAAAGAAAGTGGTTACCGAACTCGCAGTGCTCGATGTTTTGCCTGAGGGTGGATTCAGGCTACTGGAGCGTGCACCCGGGGTAACGACGGAATATATCCGGTCGGTAACGGCAGGGAAGCTTATCATTGAAGGAGAAATTCCTGAGATGCAGCTGGATTAGATAACACAACAGAGGCAGCTATCTATGATAACTGCCTCGTTTATTTTATCTGAATTCTAACCTTTGTTTCAGATCACCTGAGATCTCCTCGGTGATCTTGATAATATCCTCAGCCAGCTGCGTGTTATTTGTGATCACCCTGCTGCACGCATCCCGGTAGGGTAGTAGATATTGCCGGTAAGATGGTACAACATGGTTATGCCACTTATAGAGTACATCATCTTCTGAATAGCCGCGTTCGATCAAATCACGCTTTAAACGTCTTTTGAGCGCTACCTCTTCTTCAGTGTCTATAAAGATTTTAAGATCCATCGCGGCTGCTATTTCTTCGAAATGAAGAATAAATAAGCCTTCAATGATCAGAATAGGAGCTGGCTTGATCTCCAATAGTTTTGGAACAGCATTCGGATTGTTAAAGGTATATTCCTTCTTCTGAACAACCTCTCCTCTAATTAGCTTATCGATATCATCCAGGAAATGATCTTTATCAATGGTAGCCGGGAGGTCGAAGTTGTAAAGCTTATTCTCTTCAGGGGTCATATTATGTGCCACCGGGATATAATAATCATCCTGGGAAACCAGGCACACATCATCTTTTTCGAAATGATTTAAAAAACAGTGCAGAAAGAATGTTTTTCCTGAACCACTGCCACCGGCAATACCAATTACAAATGGCTTGTTATTCATTAGGAACACCGTATACTATATTAACCTGGAAACGTTTGTCCAATGCGCCTATCAGATCAGCCGTAGGCTTCGTGATCACAACAATGACGTCTTTCGTTGATTCGTTCTCGGTAAACTTCCCTACTACCTTAGCAAAGGTGCTTTTGCCGCTCATTGTATTGGTTACTTTAATAACTGTACCGATAGGCGCAGTACGGTGAAGCGCCAGCATTTTACTGCCGTCAAGACTTTCGTCTGAGATCCATAACGCTATTCCGCGTTCGTCAACTTCTCTCAGTCCATAACGCGCAGGCGGAAGCCTTAAGCGTTCTCCCGCGTTAACGCTGCTGTCTACCTGGCCTGCACTATCCTGCCTGCCTTCCGTCATACTCTTAGGAAGTGTTACCGGAGTTGGAGGTGTAATCTCAGCAGTCTGTGTGCCGTACCGGATCTTGAGCACCTGACCGGCTGCCAGTGTATTCCCAGTGATATTGTTTAGAGACTTAATAGCCTCTACAGAAGTATTGAATTTCCTGGAAATGGAATATAATGTTTCTTTTGGTCCGACCTTATACTCTACAACGGCGGTTTTATCACCGCTTACATTTTTTCCTGACACGGGTACATTGACTACAGTGGTAAAGGTACGCTCGGTAGGCACTTTCACAGTCACACCGATCTGAAGTGATTTGTTAGTATTATAGTTTATAACTGATTGTGGGCTTACGTTATATTTTCTGGATATCGAATAATAGCTTTCTTTGGCTTCTACCTTATGTACAATTACTTTTTTACCGTTTAGATTTTCAACTCCGATGGAATCTACGGGTGCCGCTGCAAGACTTGTGATAGAAATTAAGAGAGAGCCAATAGATAGTAACAGGTATCTCTGCATAGTTATTTTTTAAAAATGTGCGCAATATTACTAAAAATGAAACAATTAAGTCACTTGTTCCTTCTGAAAGAAACAAATTACTGATGCATAAACGCTGTGAATCCGCCTTTTTGTATATTTAAACAACGTTGAGATAGGATACTTGGTCTGACCAGATAAAGTTTCAAATTTTCCGAATTTATAAGGCTGGCCTCAGGTAATATGCTTTCAGTGTTTTTTATTCTGATAAAATAAAACATTCAAATTTATGGACGCTAAAGAAATAGGCTTAAAAGAGAGAGAAGTAAAACCAATAGTCGATCACCTCAATGATCTGCTTGCGAACTATCACATTCATTACCAAAAACTACGTGGTTGTCACTGGAATGTTAAGGGCGGCCATTTTTTCACACTCCATGTCAAGTTCGAAGAACTTTATTCAAATGCTCAGCAAACCATTGATGATCTCGCTGAACGTATTCTTACTTTAGGAAAGCCGCCTTATAGTACCTTTTCTGATTATATCAAAGTTTCGAGCTTACAGGAAATCAACACCGTTGGAATGAACGATACTGATATGGTTCTCGCCATAATGGACGACTTTACTAAGCTTATCGATATGGAGCGGGAACTCATGGTACTTACCGACGCTGCGGGCGATGACGGGACCAATGACCTGGTGAATTCTTTTATGCAATTTAAAGAGAAAAATAATTGGATGCTTCGCTCTTTCTGTGGAAAGAACTAATTCGTAATTAATACAGATGTTAAAAGCGAGTTCCAATGGTTAAAAACACATTATTACTGGTGTTCTTTAAAGTGGCGACTTCACCTGCACCCGTTATTTCGTAATCGGCATAATCACTTGAGATAACATAGGGCGTACTTGTGTTGTTATTACTTGCATTTTGATAAGTCAGGTCGATATAGAACTGGTTGGTCCGGTATCCTATTCCGGCTGAAAGTATGTCCGCCGTTACGTCGAGGTTTTTGAACGCAGTACCTATATGGTTATAACCGGCTCTTAACATCATACTGTTGAATTTATATTCACCGCCTACCCTGAAGTTAACTGCCGCCTTATATAGATCCCTTATGTCTTCGTTAGTATTCTGGTCGGTAATCGGATCCCCGGAGTCAAAGTGTATGGTGGAATAATCGACATATTCAATATCCGCACTCAATAAGCCCTGTTTATTAATTATAGCTGAGAGACCTCCATTCACTTTGAATGGTGAGCGAAGGTTATAATCCGTATCATAAGTTTGGGGACTATTCGTGTAAGGTGGAATAGAATTGCCGTCAGCACGTGTATAACGTGTATCTAAGGATTCAGAGAAGCTATCCGATATTTGAAACCATGTCGGACTGATAATGTTAAAGCCAACTCGCACATCTTTCGTTGCCCTGTAGATCATGCCAACTTTTGCATTAAAACCAGTACCACTTGTAATTTGGTTGCTATTATAACCGAGATTATAGGTTCCTCCAATGAATTCTGGTTGCTGCCCGGGAAATGTCCGGTTGCTTCCTCCCTCTGTATATTGCCTGTCAGAATTAAAGTTCAATGATGCCAGGGAAAGAGAAGCACCAAAGTAGAATTTGTTGCTGTAGTTCGCACCGGCACCGAAATTCACTTCCGACTGAGAACCTGTACGATAAACCAGATTTCGCTGATCATTATTCAATGATGTTGACGGGAAATAGCCACCCGGATCATACTCGATCAAAAAATTATCATAGGCCATTCTTTCCAGCGAATTTATTGGAAGTGCGTTGTTGTTTGTAGCGGGATCGCCGCCTGAGAGATAAAACGAAGCTAAGTCTGAAAAGTAGTCCGCCATTGAACTGCGCGGGTTAGTACCCGTATACTCTATCGTGCTGTTGAAGTTGTTGGTTTTGTTATACGAAGCTCCGTAATTGAAGCTAAGCAAGCCGGTTTTCGGATCACTGCCCTTAGGACGGGATATCGAATTGTAAATAACGCCGCCGATCTGATCTAATCCCAGATGGCCCTTTTCTGCTGTCAGATTTATTCCAAGGTACTGAGCGTCCACCTGCCTGTTTGAAAAATCAGCCGACACGTTAAACTCAGATTTGGTGAACAAACCTAAACCGGCGGGATTTGATGATAAGGAGCCGATATCACCTCCGACGGCTGTTTGGGCACTGCCCATTGCTTTGAATCTCGATGAAGCTCCTTGCTGGAATTGTGAAAATAATAATGCATCTGACGCATATTGGGCAAAAGTCTGACCTCCTGCTGCAATTAATGCAGTCAGTAAAAATAGTTTTTTAAAATTCATTCTGAATAATATGGCTGTTTAACTATTGGTTTACCGGCCTCCGGATCGTGAAGGTCTCGCACTACTGCTCGGTTCACTTGATCTTTGCGGGGTCGATGAAGGCTGTGACTGCTGTCTTTCAGCAGGTCTGCTCTCAGTTCGCTGTGGCTCCTGTCTCGATGGTCTGGAACTTTCAGTTCTTTGTGGAGCGGGAGCGGGCCTGGTGCTCCGATCAACAGTTCCATCTCGGCCATCAGTGCCCCTTGTCGGGCGGCTTGCTGGTTGCGATGATCTGTCTACCGTTGATGATCCGTCACCAGATCCCCGGGAAATTCTTTCCGGACGGGATGGAGTGGTTCCTACCCGACCAGCTGCAGTTCCTGGTGCAGTTCCTGGATACGCTCCGGGACGAGTGTTATCGGTTTCACGGTTTGGCCTTGGTCTGTAGTTCGGATTTGTATATACAGGTCTGCTGCCATTGCCGTAATAGCCGCCGCCGTGGTTTCCATAATATCTGTTTCCGAATGAATATGGGTTGTAGACATTATAATATGAATACGGCCCCCAGTAGTTACTATAACTGTGGTAGCCATAGTAAGCCCATGGGTTGTAGAAATTGTTATAACTATTGTAACCGTAATATCCGCCAGTGCCTATATAAATTCCAACAGCAGGCCTGTTGTAATAGTTGTAAGAATTAAAAGGACTGTAATAAGGATCGAAGCGGTAAGAATACCAGGTGTCATAATAGCTCCTCCACGGTGAGTAATTTCTGAAACGATAGATACGGGCGGAGTAGTCGCGGTCATAATCATAACGGTCGTAATAATCACCGCCACTGTTATTGTCGCCGTAAAGTTCTTCATCGGTTACATAATCAGAATCCGCTATTTTTTCTTCGGCTTTTGCATGGGTTCTTTCATACTCCCTGGCCTGGGCTTCTGTATAATAAGCATCATCAACCTCATCCTCTTGCTGGGCCAGTTTGCTTGTCGAACAGGCACCCAACAGAAATATACCTGCAATAGCAAAGGAAGGTAATAGTCTCTTTATCATGGCGGTTGAATTTTAATAGACCGATAATTCGTTGTTAATTCTTAGACTGCCTTTTTGTTAAATGGTTGCATGCATAATAAAATAATTATTCTGTACGAGTTTTATAACTTTGCCTGCTAAGAATTAATGCTTTAAAATTACAAATTTCATTCCAGATTAATACATATGAGCAAGGGCCTGACCAGCAGAAATGAGGATTATTCACAGTGGTATAATGAACTTGTTACCAAAGCCGATCTTGCCGAGCATTCGGCAGTAAGAGGTTGTATGGTAATTAAACCTTATGGATATTCCATTTGGGAAGGTATGCAGGCTTTTCTGGATAAAAGATTTAAGGAAACCGGTCACAGTAACGCTTATTTCCCTTTATTCATACCTAAGTCATTTTTTTCTAAAGAAGCTTCCCACGTTGAAGGTTTTGCAACCGAGTGTGCGGTAGTTACGCATTATCGTCTTAAAAACGATGGCAATGGCAACATCATTGTTGATGAAGATGCGAAACTTGAAGAAGAACTGATCGTTCGTCCCACATCCGAGACAATAATCTGGAACACTTACAGGGGCTGGATTCAGTCTTATCGCGATCTGCCGATCCTTGTTAACCAATGGTCAAACGTAGTAAGGTGGGAAATGCGTACCCGTTTATTCCTGCGTACTACCGAATTTTTATGGCAGGAAGGCCATACGGCCCACGCCACGAAACAGGAGGCAATTGAAGAGACCGAGCGCATGCTCGACGTTTACGCTGACTTTGCTGAGAATGTAATGGCAGTTCCGGTGATCAGGGGGAAAAAAACCGAAACAGAGCGTTTTGCAGGTGCGCTCGATACATATTGCATAGAAGCGCTGATGCAGGACGGGAAAGCCCTGCAGGCGGGAACATCGCACTTCCTCGGACAGAATTTTGCTAAGGCCTTCGATGTAAAGTTTACCAATAAGGAAGGAAAACTCGATCATGTTTGGGCAACCAGCTGGGGTGTTTCCACCCGTTTGGTTGGTGCATTGATCATGGCACATTCTGATGATTCAGGACTTGTATTACCTCCTAAACTGGCACCAATACAGGTTGTGATAGTTCCCATCCACCGTTCGGATGAGGAATTTGAAAAGATCTCCGCGGTGGCTAATGAACTGATTTCAAAATTGAAGTCCAGAAATATTTCTGTGAAATATGATGATCGTGATACACAACGCCCAGGCTTTAAATTTGCGGAATATGAGTTGAAGGGTGTTCCTGTTCGTTTAGCAATGGGTGGGCGTGATCTGGAGAACGGCACTATCGAAATTGCCCGGCGCGACACCAGGGAAAAGCAGACGATCAGTCGTGAAAACCTCGATGAATATATTGAGAAGCTTTTGGAAGAAATTCAATTATCGATCTACAACAAAGCGCTTAATTTCAGGAACGAAAATATCCGTGAAGCCAATTGTTATGATGAGTTCAAGCAGATCCTTGATGAAAAGGGAGGCTTTATTTTTGCTCATTGGGATGGCACGGTAGAAACCGAAAAGAAGATTAAGGAAGAGACAAAGGCAACTATTCGCTGCATTCCTCTGGATAATAAGCAGGAGGAAGGCGTTTGTATTGTTACCGGCAAGCCGTCCACGCAAAGAGTTCTGTTTGCCAGAGCTTACTAATTAAGATGATCGGAAGCACCGTTAAGAGCGGTGGTTTAACCGGAACATATATATGAGGGACCTGGGCAATAGCCCAGGTTTTTTTTATGCAGGTTTAACCGGTTTAAATCTCCTTACCCATTAACCTCAGAGCACTTTTGTTTAGGTCATGTTAAGGTTATTCCACCAAATTAGTGGACTAACCTTTAGCAGACCTAAGGAATGTGGCTTCCAAACACCTGGTTGACTCACAAAAACCATTAGCAATTTCAGCACTGCCATATGGTGTCCAGGAACCATCCTTTAGAATCCACATAGGACTCAAGCGGCACGAAACCCGCGTCTTTAGCCAGTTGGTCCGCCTCGGCCGGGGTATACTTCTGGGAGATTTCCATGTGAATCGTTTCAGTTGCTTCAAAATTTATCATTTGGCCATCAATATGTACCTGTTGCTTCCTGCTGCTCACCAGGTAGCTCTCGCAGGCACCGCTTTCCGGATTGTAGGTGGGATAATGCTGAAATGCGGAGACATCGAAATCACCGTCCAGCTCCCTGTTGATGCGCGTTAGGAGGTTTAGATTAAATTCCTTCGTATAGCCCTGTTTGTCATTATATGCCGCCAGAACTGTATTCGGATCTTTCTTCAGGTCAAAGCCTACCAGCAAAAGATCACCTGGCGCCAGGCTTTCCCTTAGCCGGATACAAAATTTGAGAGCATCATCCGGGAACATATTCCCGATATTGGAGCCGAGAAACAGAACTAACTTCGGGTTTGACGACTGCATTGCCGCTTGTTCAAGCATGTTGAAATATTCGCCGTTCAGGCCCTTCACAACAAGTCCCGGAATTTCCGCAGGCAGCCTGTGAGTCAGGCTTTCAATCACGTTTGATGAAATATCAATAGGGTAGTAGGTGAAACTTACTCCCTGGCCGATCAGATATTTAAGAAGGTAAGATGATTTTAATGCATCGCCCGCCCCGAGCTCGACCAGGTCAAAGGTTTCTTGCCTTTCACGGATCAGGTGAAGTATTTCAGCGGTTTGACCTGAAAGTATTTCCAGTTCACAATCGGTAGGGTAGTATTCCGGGCAGCGCATGATCTGCTGAAAAATGCGGTCTCCATTATTGTCATAGAAATATTTCGACTCCAGGTATTTCGGCGAACTGCTGAGCCCTTTTAAAACATCCTGTAAAAACTTTGCCCTGACCAATGTTTCCTTATCGGAATGCCTGCTGATGAATGTTGTTTCAGAGTTCATGTTATTTTGCGAGCCTTATGCCTGTAAATTGCCAGCGCAGCGGCGGTTGAAAGAAGTTTCTGTAGGTACAGCGGCTATGCTGCGGCGAGGTGACCTCTGAAGCTCCCCGGAGCACCATTTGGTTGACCATAAACTTGCCATTGTATTCGCCGATAGCACCCGGAGCCTTGGTAAACCCCGGATACGGCAGGTATGCGCTTTCTGTCCATTCCCAGCGCTGTCCCCAATTGAATTTATCGGCCGCGACTTCCCACTCAAATTCTGTAGGTAGCCGCATCCCTTTCCATGAAGCGTATGCCGCTGCTTCGTAAAAGGAGACATGGCATAAAGGTTCATTTTCCTGAACCGGGATCAGTCCTTCATAGGTGTAATTAAGCCATTCACCATCTATCTCATGCCAGTACATGGGCGATCTTACCTGGTTTGTTTTTACCCATTCCCAGCCATCCGCATGCCAGTACCTGAAATCAGAATAACCGCCCGCCGAAATGAATTCCATATATTCTTTATTTGTAACGAGTGCAGGGCTGATGCTATAATTCTGCAGATAGACTTTATGCCTTTTAAGTTCATTATCGAAGCAGAAACCTGCTCCTGAGAATCCTACTTCATAAATTCCTTCGGATATCCTGATTAATTCGCTGCTGACGAATGGACTAAAGCTTTCCGGGCCAATACCGTTATCGCCCGAACTTTCCGCAACCATTTGCAAAGAACTTAATGTGGTGTAGGAAGGGAACAGCGGGTTATTGCCAAGGATATACTTTATGTCAGTGCACAGAAGTTCCTGGTGCTGCTGCTCATGGTTTAAACCCAGGATCAGGATTTCGGTTTCATTATCGTTAAGGGATTTTCTGTTGAGAAAATCTTCCATTGCCTTGTCCACGTATTGTCGGTACCGGTAAACATCTTCCACACCGGGACGGCTTAAATTTCCCCGGTCGGTCCGAATCACCCTTGCCCCAACCGTTTCATAGTAGCTGTTGAATACAAAGTTGTAATCGGGGTCGAACTCCTGGTAATTCTCTCCAAACGGTTTTAAAAAGAAGGTTTCGAAAAACCAGGTCGTATGGCCGAGGTGCCATTTGGGCGGACTAACATCGACGATGGGTTGAACCACGTAGTCTTCGGTTAGAAGGCCGGAACATATCATTTCTGTATGTTTTCTTACCTCTCGATACTGCTGCAGTAACATGGTGTCAATGTGTTTTTATGTAGTTTGCCAGGTCGGAAATGTTCTTAACCCTTAAAGCTTCCGATTGTTTTCGTCGCATCATGAGGGCGTAGGCATTATTAAACCCGATTGGCTCTAACCAATCTATTAAAAATTTTTTAGAGAACTCCTCTTTAACATATGTAAAAACCTCCTCTTTGGTTTTTAAACCGGCAACAATTTTTGGCGGCGTTTGCAGAATGACCAGCAATCCGGTACCGGAATATTCGGGGTAGAGGTCTATCTGGTCATTGATCAGCGCATCGAAGCAGATCTTCGTTCCTCCAAGCCCCGTTTTTGATTCTACACCAAGATCTGTGTTACCTCTTATCAGCATGCTATACATGTTAGCCAGGATATATTGTTCACCAAAGATCTTTGATCCGATCCTGACCGCATCGCTGCCTGCCTGGCGTGGCTGTTTATAAAGACCGTTTCTTTCTAAAAATTCCTTTGCAACCTTTCCCGGGCTTTGCTTCAGATAATCAACCCGGTAGTTCAAATCGGTCATTATGGAATCATTGATCCTTCCTGCGAGCAGGTTCAGCACTGGTTGCAGCTCAGGAAATTTCTCCAACGCACTTTTCTTTATTATGGGGGCCGCATAATAAGGGGGAAAGATTCCCTTATCATCGTGCAAGACAACAAGGTCGAAAGCTTTCAGACGCCCGTCAGTGGAATAACCGCTGATGACATCGAGATCCTTTTCGAATGCGGCCTTATACATCACCGCATCGCTGATCACGACTGTGCGTATATCTAAATTGTATTTCTCCCTGAGCCCGAGATAGCCATCCTGTCGGCCCATGAATTCCGGGGTGAATCCGGCGAGCAGGCTTCCCGCTTTTACCGAGGGAGCAATATAGAGGCTTGAGAATACCAGCAATAGAACAGCAAGCGGCAGCAATGCAGGTTTTAACTTCCGCACGTTAAGCTTTTGAAGTCGGGATAGCAGGTAATCAAACAAGATGGCGAGCAGCGCGGCTGGGATAGCGCCTGCCAGGATCATATTGGAATTATTGAGGGCGATCCCGCCGAAGATAAATTCCCCTAATCCCCCCGCGGCAATGTAAGCTGCCAGGGTGGCTACCCCCACGTTGATAACCGTCGCGGTGCGTATACCCGCAAGTATTACAGGCATGGCAAGAGGGAGTTCAACTTTTAATAATATCTGCCACTCACTCATGCCCATTCCCCGGGCAGCGTCAATTACAGATTTATCCACTTCCCTGATCCCCGTGTAGGTATTTCTGATTATCGGAAGCAGGGCATAAAGGAACAGGGCAACGATAGCAGGTTTTGGTCCAATGCCCAGGAGCGGGATCATGACGCCAAGAAGGGCAATGCTGGGAATAGTTTGCAGAATTCCTGCGAAACCCAGGATGGGCCCGGACCATTTGACTTTGCGTGATATCAGGATACCCAGGGGGATGCCTGCTAAAACAGCGATCAGCAGTGATACAAAGGTCAGACCAATGTGCGTCAGCGTCTGTTCAGCCAGTTTGTCCTGCTGCTCAAGGATAAAGGACCACAAACTTTGCTGATCATTCATGCACGCTGTTTTTAAAGTCGCTGTATGCTGTCATCAGTTCCCTGTACCCGATAACTTTTTGTTCGCCCGAAGCCGGATTGTTCACCCTGACGCGGTTAGAGCCGGATCGCTGCAGGGAATCCAGCACCTCCCAGAGATTTTCACCTTTTGAGACCATAGTCGATTCAGAATGCTTTTGTTCTGATAAATGGCCCCATACATCTGCGATGGACAGCACCGTCAGTTCCAGTTGCAGCCGCTGTTCGTTGAAAAAATCTTTAACAAAGCTATTCTGAGGTTCGAATAAAAGCTGGTAGGGGGTGCCAATCTGCTGGATAATGCCATGGTTCATCAGGCATATATTGTCTCCAAGTTCAAATGCCTCGGCGATATCATGGGTGACCATCACAATGGTCTTTTCCCTTAATTCATCCAGTCGGTTAAATTCCTGCCGGATATTACTTCGCGTAATGGGGTCCAGCGCGCCCAGCGGTTCATCCATCAGCAGAACCGGGGGATTTGCCATCAGCGCCCTTGCCAGTCCGACACGCTGCTGCTGACCCCCGCTTAACGCACCGGGGTAGGAATGTAAATATTTGCCCGGTTCCAGTTCCAGTTTTTCAAGGAGTTCCGCCGATCTTTTTTCGATTTTCTGCTTATCCCAATTAAGCAGTTTGGGAACGATCGCGATATTTTCTGCAACAGTATAATGAGGGAAGAGTCCGGTGTGCTGCAGCACATAACCTATTCCCCGGCGCAGTATTTCCGGTTGCTGGTTTGAAATATCTTTTCCGTCCAGTTTTATTATCCCTTCAGAGGGTTCTATCAGGCGGTTCAGCATTCGGAGGGTAGTTGTCTTCCCGCAACCACTCGGACCTAACAGGATCAATGTCTGACCCTTCTTTACCTCGAAACTGACCTTGTTTACAGCTTTTACAGAATTATAATATTTACTTATGCCCTGAACATTTATCATCGGCTGTCAAGTGTCATGAAAAGGTTATTGAGAGATTCAGAATACGTCGGATGGGCGAAAATGCCATTTCGGATTTCCGGGTAGGTGATTCCGCCCATCATGGCCATTTGCAGGACGGTCATTATTTCACCCCCTTCGGTCCCTATAATCGCTGCCCCGAGTATAAGTTTTGTCTTTTTATCCACAATTGCCTTCATCAGTCCTCGTGTATCGCCCGTTTCTATTGCCCGCGCCGCTTTTTCCATCCGCAACACAGCCACCTGGTATTTAAGGCCCTGCTTTTTTGCTTCCTTTTCGGTTATCCCGATGCGGCCCAGCTGAGGGTCTGTGAACATGCAGTAAGGGACCATCCTGTTTTTGATGCTGACTCGTTTTTTGTCCAGTAGGTTCTTCACGATCACCAGGTGGTCGTTATAGGATATATGTGTGAAGGCCGGCCCGCCCTTGATATCGCCTAGGGCGAAAATTCCCCTTACATTGGTCTGAAGCTTATTATTGACTTTTATAAAACCCCTATTATCAGTTTCTACTTCGGCAAGGTCAAGTCTGAGTGACTTTGTGTCTGGTGTCCGGCCGACTGCAAGCAGTACATGAGAACAAGTTAGAGACCTTCGCTTTTCGTTATTTTTTAGTGTGGCGGTAATATTTCCATTTGAATTTTTCTTAATACCCAGGGTTTCTGTCGCGGTTAGCACGGTCATCCCTTCAGCTTCCAGGATCTTTCTGAGCTCAGCAGCTACATCCTCGTCCTCCCGGGAAAGAAAATCCGGCTCTTGTTCAACGACCGTGACCTTGCTTCCAAAACGCTGAAACATCTGTCCGAATTCCAGGCCTATGTAGCTGCCGCCGATGATCAGTAAATGTTTGGGTATTTGTTTCAGGTCGAGAATAGTCTCAGAGGTGAGATAGCCGACCATATCGATCCCCTTAATATTGGGTACAGTCGGTTTTGCGCCGGCATTGATGAAAATTTTCGGCGATTCCAGGAGTATGTTCCTCTTGCCGGTAGCCTGGATTTTGATTGTCTTATCTGAGGTGAAAGAAGCTTCCCCGTAAAAAATATCCAGACCTTCAACATTTTCAAGGTTTCTTGTGGCACTACCCCTGAATTGTTCAACAATTTTATCCTTGCGGGTAACGACTTTTTTGAAATCCACAGAAACAGTCCCGGTCCTGATTCCGAGGAGCTGACTCTCCCGGGCAAGGTAAGCCAGTCGGGCAGAAGAGATCATCGTTTTGGTGGGAGTGCAGCCTGTATTGATGCAGGTGCCGCCTATCTGCCGTTTCTCGATCAACGCGGTCTTGTAACCCGCCAGGGCAAGCTTTTTAGCAAGAGGAGTTCCTGCCTGCCCTGAGCCTATGATAATTGCATCGTACTTATTCATCGGCTTTCCTTAACTTTTGAACAGGCCTGAATTGATGTATAACAATTCTACGAAAAAAAGTTGAGGCTTAAGCGAAGGAAGGGCTCAGGAATTTTATGCTTAAATATTGAAGAAAAGAATGTTTACAGGCTGTTTTACCTCTTGAATGATCTGAACTATCTTTTTGAAAGCGAGATCTGTTTAACCTCGCCTGCATTGTTGATCAGGGCTTTGTCGTCGCAATCTCCCGAACCGTAGTCGATAGTCATTTCGCTACCTCCTGATTTGATTAAAGTGCTGCCTGAAACGATATAGCTACAGGCAACTTTCCGTATCAATGATGCTAAGATCGCCGCTGAGAACTCCTGACCGGCAGAGTTCACGCCGCTTGCAGTGCCGCTTATAGAAAATACATCATCAGCCGGTGCAAGCGTTCCCGATCCTTCTATCCACGCTATGTTATGATGGGATGAAAAGTAGATTGTCTTATCAGGTGAAATTATCTTTAACGAGGGGATCTCATGGGTAAAGTTTGCAATGCCTGCAGCATTTAGGCCATTATTTGTGATTATCTGTGTGCCCTCGATCTTATGATCACCAATCTGGAAATTTTCAAAGCTTAAAGTGATGTGTGCGCCGGGATTTTGAAAACGTTCATAAAAAACCGCAATCATTTTTCCCTTCCGGGTAACATTACCTGTGGTACATCCCTCACCGAAATCAATTGTCATTGTTTTAGGCCAGCTGTCTGCAGGGGTAATACTGACATTGATGCATGAACTGATACTGGCTCCGGCCTCCCTAACCTGAAACGCATCCTTTGAAAAAGTGAACAGGCCCCGGCTCTCACTTAGAAAGCCATTCAGCTCAAGGAATATGTTTGTCGAAATTTCTGTTGCAAAAGCACTTTCTCCAACAGAGGTATCCGGAGTCAATGATCCGGTAGTTTCTTTTTCACATGATACGATCAACAATGAAAAGCAGGAGAGTAAAAGTATGGATAATGAAAAGGCTCTGTTCATCTAGGGCTTATTGGTTAGCTTTCTTACGTTAAAACCGCCCTAAGGTTAACCCTCATTCAAATTACTTTTATGTTTCTTTTGCCAATACCTGTATTTTAGCAGGCAAATTTTAAATCATGAAATTCGGAACTAAAGCTATACACGCCGGTCAGCATCCTGACCCGACCACCGGAGCGATAATGACTCCTATATACCAGACTTCCACTTACTGGCAGAAGTCTCCGGGTGACAATAAGGGGTTTGAATACTCACGGGGAACTAATCCGACGCGTAAGGCTTTGGAGGATTGCCTGGCAGCGCTGGAGAATGCCAAATACGGACTTGCTTTCTCGAGCGGTATGGGTGCTACAGATGCGGTGATGAAGCTGCTTTCACCAGGCGATGAAGTGATCACGGGAAACGATCTGTATGGCGGTTCATACCGGATGTTCACAAAGATATATTCGAATTACGGCATCAAATTCCATTTTATTGACTTGAACGATGCAAACGCTATTCGTAACTATACTAACGAAAAGACCAAACTGATATGGATTGAAACACCAACCAACCCGACCATGCAGATCGTTGATATTGCTGCGGTTGCTGAAATAGCAAAGTCAAAGAATGTGTTGCTGGCAGTGGATAACACATTCGCATCTCCCTACCTGCAGAATCCCATTGACCTTGGAGCTGACATCGTGATGCATTCGGTAACGAAGTATCTTGGTGGTCACTCGGATGTGGTAATGGGTGCGCTGATGCTAAATGATGAAGATCTTTACAAGAGGTTATGGTTTATCTACAATGCCTGTGGCGCTACTCCCGGTCCTCAGGACAGCTTCCTGGTACTTCGCGGATTAAAGACCCTGCACCTGCGCATGAAAGCGCATTGTGAGAATGGCCGCCAGATAGCCCAATTCCTGAAGACTCTTCCTAAAGTTGATAAGATCTACTGGCCGGGCTTTACAGATCATCCTAATCACGAAATCGCAAAGAAACAAATGCGTGACTTTGGAGGGATGATCTCATTCACGATCAAAGATGCCGACCTGCAGGAAACCTTCCGTGTAGCGTCCTCATTTAAGGTGTTCTCACTGGCCGAATCATTAGGTGGCGTGGAGTCCCTGGTGAATCATCCTACGACTATGACCCATGGATCCATTCCAAAGGAAGAACGCGAAAAGGTAGGTGTGATTGACAGCCTGCTACGCTTAAGTGTAGGAGTGGAGGATATTGAAGACCTTCTCGAAGACATAAAGCAAGCGCTGGCGTAACGGATTAAGGAGCAAAGAGCAAGGAACAAGGAGTAATGAATTAAGAATTACGAATTACGAATTAAGAATTGCGAATTATGACTTTGGATAAGGCACAAGGAATAAAGAGCAACGACCAAAAACCGCTGTATCTTTGTTCTTTGCTCTTTTATCTTTATTCTCTATAGCGTTCCGTCTTTGCTCTTTGTTCTTTCATCCTTATTCCTTGAACAGTTCTATCTTTGTTCCTTGCTCTTTTATCTTTATTCCTGATGGCGTTCAATTCCCTTTCCGAATTTTCCAACCTTAAAGCTTTCCTGGATTCAAAGGTCGAACAGTATAACCGGCCGGATTTTATCAAGAATGATCCGATAGTTATCCCGCATTTGTTTTCGCAGCCCCAGGATATTGAGATCATGGGTTTCTTTGCTTCCATACTGGCGTGGGGACAACGAAAGACGATTATCAACAAATGCACGGAACTGATTGAGAGGATGGACGGAGCACCCTATGATTTCATCATAAATCACCAGGACACAGATCTTCAGAACCTGCTCGATTTTAAGCATCGTACATTCAATGATACCGATCTTTTGTATTTCATCAGTTTCCTTGAACATCATTATAACGAGTACGATTCCCTGGAAGATGCCTTTCTGCCGGCGGTAACGGGTCTGAAGAAAGCCCAGGTGTTTAGAAAGGAATTTATTGATGAAGGTAAATCCAGTTCGGTAACATCGAATGCTTCCCCCACTTGTTATGCGTCAGAACTTTCAGAAGAGCCCTTAAGTATAGAACAGGCCCTGAATCATTTTCGTACCTATTTTTTCAGTTTGCCTGACTTTCCGCAACGAACGATCAAGCATATTTCATCACCGCTGCAAAAGTCAACCTGCAAGCGACTAAATATGTTTCTCCGATGGATGGTGCGTAAAGACACGAACGGTGTTGATTTTGGTATCTGGGAAAGATTAACTCCGGCTATGCTTATCTGTCCCTGTGATGTGCATGTAGAACGGGTAGCCCGAAAGCTGAACCTAATCTCCAGAAGACAGACCGACTGGCAAACTGCTCTCGAGCTTACCCGAAATCTTCGTGAGTTTGATCCCCTGGATCCTGTAAAATACGACTTTGCCCTTTTTGGCCTTGGAGTGGAAGGGGTGATTTAATGTGCTAGTGTGCTAATGTGCTAGTATGGTAATATGCTAGTGTGCTACCTGATACCTGTTACCTCATACCTTTTACCTGATACCTATCACCTATCACCTATCACCTGCTACCTGCTACCTGCTACCTGCTACCTGATACCTGATACCTGATACCTGTTACCTGATACCCAATACCTGAATCCTATTTCGTAATTTCGACTAATGATTTTAAATCATAATTTACGGCCATGAAAGCAATTCTTCTTCTTTTTGTCACCTTTCTTATAACCGGGACCGCCGTATCCTATGGACAGCAGAAAACAAAACAAGTTATTATTACTCCCGCTAAAGCCGACAAGATCATGGCAAAAAAGGATGTGGTTGTGCTTGACGTCCGGACACCTGAGGAGACAGCTTTAGGACAGCTTCCCGGAGCTATCAGTCTTGATTTTAAGAACCCTGATTTCCAGGAAAAGCTTTCTGAATTGCCTAAGGACAAACCGTATTTTGTGTATTGCCGTACGGGTAATCGCTCTGGCAAAGCCATAGAGATAATGAAAACAATGGGATTCCGGAAAGTTTATCACCTGGAAGGCGGTTATGACGCTTACAAGGAATTAAAGGCAAGGAATGATCACTTTTGAGGTGCTGATAGAAAAGTTTGGAGACAAGGGTGAGAAGACCGGGTGGACGTATATCTACATTCCTGAGAACCTCGCGCTCCAGATAAAAGCGGGAACCAGGACAAGTTACCGCGTTAAAGGTTTCCTTGATAATATTCCCGTATCTGGTCTTGCAATGGTGCCCATGGGGGAAGGCGATTACATCATCGCCCTGAAAGGGGAACTTCGTCGTAAACTTCGTAAAAAGGATGGTGACCTGCTCAAGATAAGCCTGGAGGAGCATTCAGATTTTACAATCGACATGCCGGCCGATCTGGAGGAGTGCCTTAATGACCAGCCTCACCTAATAGAGAATTTTCTTAAGCAGCCCAGATCACATCAGCATTACTATTTTAACTGGATCAACTCGGCAAAAACAGATCCTACCCGAGCTAAGCGTATAGCCATGACGGTTAATGCCATGGATCGGGGATATGATTTCGGTCAGATGCTCAGGGAGGAAAAGAAGAAAAAGGTCATGTGATCATAAGGAAGCAGTTTCAGGAGAATGGCAAAGCATTTGTTATGCTCAGGGAAAAACCTGAACGATCCCCTTTATGAAAACGAAAACTCTCTTATTAGCATTCCTGCTTCTCAGTACAAAATTGCTTGCCCAGTCCGAATCGCCTTACAAAACCAGCTGGAAAACCGATGGTATAGCAATTGCCGGCGGCATCGGGTTAAGTACCCTGGGTTTAAACATGATCAAGGATAAAAAGGATCTGACCGAGGCTGATATAAACACCCTGTCAAAGGAGGACGTATTTGTTCTTGATCGCTTTTCTGCGGGTTACTACAACGAAAAGGCGGATGACAATAGTTATATTCCGTTTTACGGCTCCTTCGCAGCCGTTCCGGTAATTATGCTGCTCAACAAAAATGAACGCAATCACGCCGGGCAGGTAATGACACTCTTCGTTGAAACCATGTCAATAACGGGTGCACTCTTCTCGATCACAGCAGGCGCGGTGGAACGGAGCCGACCCTATGTATACAATACGGGCGTTGAGATGAGTCACCGCATGGACAGCGACTCGCAGCGCTCTTTCTTTGCAGGCCACACTGCCGCAACAGCTTCCGCCACATTCTTTGCCGCAAAGGTTTTCAGTGACTTTAATCCTGATTCCAAAGCCAGACCCTATGTATGGGCAGCTGCCGCTGCAGTGCCTGCGGCAGTAGCTTACATGCGACTGCGGGCCGGACAACACTTCCTGACAGACAACCTCCTGGGCTACGGTATTGGAGCGGGTGTGGGAATACTCGTTCCCCATTTGCATAAAAAATCAAACAACAGTGGTTTATCAATGACACCGTTTACCAGTGACAAGGTGCATGGTGTGAGTCTGACTTATTCAATGAGATAATGTGCTAACGTGCTAATACGATAATGTGGTAGAGTGGGTAATGTGTTAGTATGTTAGTATGTTAGTAGCACGCTAGCAAATTAACTAATTAGCATATTAGCACATTATCACATTAGCAAATTACCTTATGCTTAGTTCCATCATCCTCACCGCCCTTATGTTCACCGCCGCAAGTCCTGATACCACCATTAAGGAAAAGATAAGCCGGGAGTTTTTGTCGGTACAGGGTACGTTTGCCCTCGCTTTGAAAGACCTCCAAACAGGGGAAGAAATATTAATCAACGAACGGGAAACCTTCCATGCTGCCAGTACAATGAAGACACCGGTCATGATCGAAGTCTATAAGCAGGCTGCGGCTGGTAAGTTTAACCTTTCAGATTCTGTGACCATTCATCAAAACTTTAAAAGCATAGCCGACGGTTCGGAATATATACTGGATCAGGATAGTGACAGTGATCAGGATCTGTACAAACTGAAAGGCAGCAAAATGGATATTTACGGCCTGTTGTACCGGATGATCATCAGGAGCAGCAACCTTGCAACCAATATGATCATTGAACTGGCAGGCGCAAAGAATATCACGCGGACAATGCGCGATATCGGTGCCAATGACATCCAGGTGCTTCGCGGTGTGGAAGATATAAAGGCTTACGAAAAAGGCATGAATAATACGACCAATGCGTATGACCAGATGCTGATTTACTCAGCCCTGGCAAACGGAAAGATCGCCGGCATTGAAAGCACCAAACCCATGATAGATATCCTGCTAAAGCAGGAGTTCAATGAAATGATTCCGGCAAGGCTCCCGAAGGATGTTAAGGTCGCACATAAAACCGGGAGTATCACCGGCATTCAGCACGATGCAGGTATTGTCTACATGCCCGACGGACGTAAGTATGTGCTGGTTCTCCTGTCCAAAGACCTGAAAGATGAAAAGGAAGGTATAGCAGTGATGAGCAGGGTGTCGGAACTGGTTTATAATATGCTAATACGGTAATGGGTTAATATGCAAATACGGTAATTAGTTAGTATGCTAATCTGATAGTGAATGGGACGATATGGAATGGTGATTTATAATGATACAATGTCGGCAATCGACAAATTATCATACTAGCAAACTATCACACTAACATATTATCTCATTAACATATTAGCATATTAGCAAATTAGCAAATTGTACCTTTGCCTCATGAACACAAGTGCCGATCACATCTACCATACTGATACGATAATTGCCCTGGCCACGCCTGCTGGTAGTGGCGCTATTGGGGTGATTCGTCTTTCCGGTCCGCAGGCTGTACCTGTTACGAACACGATATTCAGGGGAAAGGATCTAAGCAAACAGAAAAGCCATACGATCCACTTCGGAACTATCAGGGACGGAGAAATCGTGATCGATGAAGTACTTGTATCCCTCTTTATTGCACCGAGTTCTTACACAAAGGAAGATGTTGTGGAGATCTCCTGTCATAATTCAACCTTTATTATAGAGCGCATTCTCAAGCTCGCCATGAAACATGGAGCGCGACCCGCTAAACCGGGGGAGTTTACGCTTCGCGCATTTCTGAACGGCGGCCTGGATCTTTCCCAGGCAGAAGCGGTTGCCGACCTGATCGCATCCAACTCCCAGGCATCCCACCAGATGGCTATGCAGCAGATGCGTGGCGGGTTCTCCAATGAATTGAAGAACCTGCGGGAGCAGCTCATTCATTTTGCATCAATGATCGAACTTGAACTTGACTTTGCAGAGGAGGATGTTGAATTCGCCAACCGGGATGACCTGAAAGCGCTGATCTACAAGATCAATCATGTCCTGCAGCGGCTGATCAGTTCCTTTGAACAGGGGAACGTTATGAAGAATGGAGTTCCGGTAGTCATTGCCGGTAAACCGAACGTAGGAAAATCAACCTTGCTGAATGCTCTTCTGAATGAAGAGCGGGCCATCGTTTCAGAAATTGCTGGTACCACCCGTGATACCATTGAAGATGAGATCAACATTCACGGGATCACCTTCCGCTTTATCGATACGGCCGGAATACGTACTACTGCGGATATTGTCGAAGCGCAGGGGGTGGAACGTACTTACGCGAAGATGAAAGCCGCTAAGCTGATCATTTACCTGGTCGATCCAGAGCAAGCCCGGGCTGAAGTGGAGGAGCAGTTGGAGGAGTTAGAGAAACTTGACATTCCTTTTGTGACTGTCGTTAATAAATCAGATATATTATCACCACAGAAACAACTGGAGTTCGCCCACTTCAATCCAAACTTTCTTTCCGCGAAGAACAAGGAGGGGATCGATGAATTGAAGGAGGAGATCCTTCGCAAGGTAAACCTTGCCAGGATAAATACAGATGATGTGCTGGTAAGCAATATCCGGCACCTGGAAAGTCTCCAGAAGACCAGCGAAGCCCTTGCCCGCGTACTTGAAAACGTCGACGGCAGCGTAACTTCTGATTTCTTATCCATGGATATCAAGCAAGCACTTTACTACCTGGGTGAAATTACCGGGGAAGTGACGACTGATGATCTGCTGGAGAATATTTTTAGTAAGTTTTGTATCGGCAAGTAACCTCGATAAATAAACATATAACAAATCTGGTCAAAAGGAGTAATACCTATTTTGGGGACTTTTTTGGCCACTTTTTTATTTTCTTAGTGTCTTCTTCAAACAGATTCCGGCCTATTAAATTGGATACATCTGAGTATGTATCTACTCGTAAGGGTTAATTTCTCCATCGGAACCAAATAACACCAAACCAGCATTCCATATATATTAGATAGATATAACCTAATGATCTCCGATGTTTTCGGCGTAGGGTGACGACTATTTCATATCCTTTCAATTACCTTTTTTACAGTTGAAACCCATGAGTCAGTACTCCTTCGCCAACATTGATAGATTATAACTTGTTGGCTGAGGGAATTGACATTTCCAATTAAAAATTTTGTTTCATTACTAAATGTCTTAACATTGGGGAAGCCTACGGCAGTTCACCCAATTATACCAAGAAGTAAAAACCAATGATTAAGATCAATGTAATTGTAGGATACATTCTTTTATCCCCGGCACTAGTTAGTGTTCCCTTATTCATTTTAAAGATGTGTACCGCGTTTGAGGGATTCCTCTCAAGCGTACCCTCAGGAGCAGTCAACGTATTGCCTAAATTTGATTAGCTAAAACCAGGCATGTCAAAGTACAATATTCTTAGCGATTTAGAATTGGCGTCTCTGCTAAAGGAAGGCGATAGGGCTGCTTTTACAGAGATTTATGACCGTTATATTTTTGTATTGCTAAACCATGCGTATAATAAAACTCGCGATCGGGAGCTAGCAAAAGATATGGTGCAGGAAGTTTTCACAATGTTATGGTCGATGCGGGAAAGCCTTCAATTGAACACGAATGTATCCGGATTTCTATATACATCAATTCGTAATACTATATTAAACCAGATTGCTCATAAGGGGGTGCAGGGCAAGTACCTGGAATCTTTGCTTAAATTCTCCGAGCAGGGACAAACCATAACGGATCATCTGATAAGGGAAAAGCAATTTGGGGAGCTTATTGAAAAGGAAATTGCTGCGCTCACTCCCAAAATGAGGACAGTATTTGAATTAAGCCGTAAAGAACATCTTAGTCATAAGGAGATTGCCGAAAAACTGCAGATATCCGAACAAACTGTTAGTAAACATGTCACGAATGCCCTACATATCCTGCGAGTTAAGCTCGGCATTTTCGTTTACCTGCTCTGGATCATCCACCCAAAATAATTTTTTTCATTTTCATTACCTGTTCGCTCCGCGCTCCTTGTCTTACTAGTATCAGGGAAAGCAGACCTCTGGTACTGCCATGGAAAAAAAAGAAGTAAAAGACTTATTAACAAGATACAGATCCGGCAAGATCACGGAAGAGGAAAGAGCTCTCCTGGAGAGCTGGTATTTGCAGCATCAGGAAACTGACGGAAATGAATACCTGGTGTCAGAGCGTATCGAAGACGCTTCGGACATATGGGCGAGGCTCCGGGTGGATGAGCCGAAAATGGAACGCATATCTTTATGGTCTCGGGTTGCTGCTGCCGCTCTTGTCCTCGCTGTGCTTTCTTTCGGCCTCTATTTCTGCCTGAAGGAGCAAGACAGGCCTGAATCTGAATATATAGCCAAACCGGTAAAAGAAGAGATCCTTCCGGGAGGTAATAATGCGATATTAACCCTTGCAGACGGGCGTAAAATCAGCCTGACGGAGGCAAAAAATGGTGAGCTCGTGCGCGAGTCCGGGATTGTAGTGACTAAAGCCTCAGATGGGCAGCTTGTGTATACCGTTTCAGCTTCTTCCAGCTCCACCAGTGAACTCAAATTTAATACGATCGAGACACCCAAAGGCGGACAGTACCAGGTGCTCCTGCCGGACGGTTCAAATGTCTGGCTAAACGCCGCTTCTTCTTTAAAGTATCCTGCAGCCTTCGCGAAAACGGAACGCCGGGTCGAGCTTCAGGGCGAAGCCTATTTTGAGGTGGCCAGTGATAAATCGAAACCATTCCTGGTGAGCACCGCCGGTCAGACGGTCGAGGTGCTGGGAACCCATTTCAACGTCAGCTCCTATGCGGATGAGCAAAGTACTAAAACTACTCTACTGAAAGGTTCTGTAAGAGTAACTGCGTCGGGGATTCAGAAAGTCATACAGCCGGGGCAGCAATCAGTACTTGCAGAAAACAGCCTGCAGGTTAAAGCAGCGGATATCGAAGAGACCATGGCCTGGAAAAATGGCTACTTCCGGTTCAACGACGCGAAAATTGATGATGTTGTCCTCAAGCTTTCTCGCTGGTACGATGTCGACTTCCGCTTTGACGGCGAGAAGTCAGCTGAACGTTTTAACGGCGTGATCTCTCGTTCTAAAAATTTAAGCCAGGTATTGAAGATGCTTGAAAAAACTAAAGCCATTCATTTTAAGACTGAGCGAAGGAGGATCACCGTAATGAAGTAGCTCTACTAACTCCCGCAATCCAACAAAAAAGTCACCCCGATTGGAGTCGGGATGACTAATGTCCTGGATGTGTAAATAATCGAATTATAAACTATAATACCTCTCCCATCTCGACAATGATGAGGCATTCACCACAAAACCAAGCTTTCACAAATGTACAGTTTTTATTCTAAAACCGTTGTGCAGCCGCCAGGCGGCGCACGTAAAATCTTGTTGATTATGAAGTTAATAACGCTGTTTTGGGTCGCAGCTATTTTACAGGTCAGCGCTAGCTCTTTCGCACAGAAAATAGCATTATCACAAAGGAATGCTCCCCTGAACAAGATCTTTAACGAGATCCAGGTCCAGAGCGGATACGATTTCCTTTTTACCACCTCCGCGTTAAAGGATGCCAAGCTGGTGAGTATCAGCGTGAAGGATGCCGAGCTTCGGGATGTGCTGACGCAGATCTTTAAAGATCAGCCGCTTGATTACACGATCGAAGATAAGTCAGTGGTGATTCTTAAGAAAAATCCGGCAGTAGTATCAAAATCAGTTGACCAGTTTACACCCCCGGTAACCATTACCGGCAAGATCACCGACGATAAGGGGGTAACTCTTCCCGGTGTAAGTGTAAAAGTCAAGGGCAGTTCCAATGCTGTGGCAAGTGACACTAACGGGGCATTCACCCTCACGGTAGCCGATGAAAATGTTACCCTGGTATTCTCGTTTATCGGCTTCAGTACACAGGAGATAGTGGTGAGCGGGCGCAGTAATATCACCGTTGTGATGAAGGAAGAGATCGGCTCACTAAACGAAGTGGTGGTTGTTGGATACGGCACCCAGAAAAAAGCGAATGTAACAGGTGCGGTGAACACCGTTGAAGTGGACAAGGTTTTGGGCAACAGGCCGGTTACTACCACGGGATCTTTGCTTCAGGGTACGGTTCCGGGACTAAATATTACAATTGGATCCGGGGAACCTGGAGTTGCAGCGACCTTGAACATACGAGGTGCAACTGATATCAACAGCAGTGGCGGAAGCGGGATCAGAACTCAGGGCCCTTTTATTGTTGTAGACAATGTTCCTTTTAACGGCCCCCTTAACCTCATCGACCCAAATGATATCGAGAGCATTACCGTATTGAAAGACGCCGGATCGGCAGCTATTTATGGTGCGCGCTCCGCATTCGGTGTGGTATTAGTCACCACTAAAAAAGGTGCAAAAAACCAGCAGACGCGATTCAATTACAGCAATAACCTGACAATCGCCTCTCCAATGAATCTGCCGGAAAAAGCATCTGTCCTGCAGACTATCCAGTCTTATAAAGATATGGGCTCGGTGAACTATTTCACCGGGCAGAATGTAGATACCTGGTTGAAGGAGGTTAATGAATATAATGCTAATCCATCTAAATATCCGCAAGGATTTACTACGGTGGGCGGCATCAATTATCCCCTGGCGGAAACTGACGCGATCAGGAATGTATTAGGCGATAACTCGCACCAGTTCCTCCATAACTTTTCGGTTAACGGCGGTTCTGAGAAAACAACATACCGGATATCAGCAGGTACAGTCAGAGATAACGGGATCATCGTGCCAGACAGTAAGCAGGACTACTACAAACGATATAATCTGCGCTCTGTGGTCAGTACGGATATCAAAGAATGGTTCACTGCCCAACTCGATGCGTCTTACTATAATTCTAATAAATCGTATCCTGCAAATGATGGCTTTGGGCCTGCAGCGGTTTTTGCTCCTTACATCCCTATGGACGACAGCGTGGTAGTGAATGGCGAAAAGGTCATTAACGGCACCCCGCGAAACATTGTTGCATTACGGTCACCAACAACAAACCGGCTGGATGATACCCGCCTTTCCGGACGTGCAATATTTAAGCCTCTTGCCGGTTTACGGGTAACGGGTGAATATACTTATGACAACCTCCGGGGAATCACTACCGTGTACGATAAAGCAGTGACCTCAGCGGATGCACGTACCCGCCAGGTTGAAACTCTGGGTGCAGGGCTTTTCAGAAAGACTAACGAAGTGACCGACTATCGTTCGCTTAATCTTTTCGCGAACTATGAGAAGGCATTTAGCCGGCATAATCTCTCTGTGCTGACAGGATATAACCAGGAAGAGAATTCCTTTGAATTGCAGCGCTCGGAGCGAAATGGCGTGATCAGCGCTGACTTTCCATCAATATCCCAGGCAACCGGCGCTCCGGTTGTTCTCGATAATTACAGCGAATTTGCTGTTATGGGGCTGTTTGGCCGGATTAATTATGATTTTGACGGCAAATATCTGCTAGGTCTGACCGGCAGGTATGATGCTTCCTCTAATTTCCCGGAGAATCATCGCACCGGCTTCTTCCCTTCAGTTTCTGCCGGCTGGTCGGTTACCAAAGAGAAATTTATGGACGGTGTCGGCAACTGGCTGAATGAATTTAAGCCACGGGCTTCTTTCGGAACCGTGGGTAACCAGGCGATCAGTCCATATGCGTTCCTTGCTACCATGGATGCATCCTATGCTAACTGGCTGAATGACAACAAACAGGTAACTACACTTTCGGCCCCTGGCCTGATCAGCAGCGACTTTACCTGGGCTACTGTTCAGACGCTGAATATCGGGCTTGATCTTGGTCTATTGAACAACCGCTTCACAGCAAATCTCGATTGGTTCAGGCGCGATACAAAAGACATGCTGTACGAGGGCATCCAATTACCGGCTGCACTGGGTACAATTGCACCCTTACAGAATGTGGCGGAGCTGCGGTCAAACGGTATGGAGGTGCAGCTTAACTGGCAGGATAAGATCGGAAAGGTATCATACCGGTTTGGCGCAAATGTTTCTGACTTCCGTTCGAAGATCACTAAAATTAAAAATGAAGCAGGAATTCTTTCCCAATATTATGTGGGACAGGAATTAGGCGAGATATGGGGCTACACTACAAACAGGCTTTACACAGTCGATGATTTCGTCGCCGGAACTTTATCAGCCAATCTCACCGGTGGTACCTTAAAACCCGGGATAGTAAAAAAAGAGGGCCAGCTCCCTAACCCGGGAGATGTAATGTTTGTTGATTACGATGGCAATGGCATTATAAATGAAGGAGCAAAGACGCTAACAAATCCGGGAGACAAGCGGGTGATTGGCAACAGCACCCCGCGCTATCGCTTTGGCGTTAATGGCGGATTAACCTGGAAAGGCCTCGATTTTTCGTTTGTGGTTACCGGAGCTGCTAAACAGGACCAGTGGCGTGCAAATGGGCTTACTTTCCCGAATTATTACGCATTCGGCACGATCTATTCCGACCAGCTTGATTACTGGACGCCAACCAATCCGAATGCGTTCTGGGGCAGGACCTATGATCAGGCAGGAGGAAACCAGCCCGCTAACCAGGACCTGCAGAGCCGGTTCCTGCTGAACGGGGCCCACCTTCGAGTAAGGAACCTGACATTAGGCTATACGCTGCCGGCGTCATTAAGCAAGAAGCTTTACGCAGAGCGCTTCCAGGCTTTCATAAGTGTTGAAAATGCCTTTGTGTTCGACCATATGCCTAACGGCCTGGATTCAGACATCACCAGGGCTGGCGTGCAGGGATATGAGTATCCGTTTATGCGGCAAGCCTCCATGGGGGTAAACCTTTCCTTTTAATTAAAATCACGATGATGAAAAGATATCTAATTATAATTCTGGCACTCGTGCTTGCTTCCTGCCAGAAGGATTTCCTGAACAAACTGCCTCAGGACAAGCTGGTGCCCGAAACCGCATTCATTGACAATAACAACTTCAAGACCTATACGTGGGGCCTGTACGACTATTTCAGCGGTTATGGAAATGGCGCTTCCAATCCGCCGGCCATGAGGGGCGATTATGTGACTGATAACATGAATGAAACTCGGGCCGGTCAGCAAAGCGAATACGCTTACCAAACTAAATTTATTCAAGCCAACGGAAACAATACGCTTAGCCAGGTACCATCAGAATGGAATTTCTCATATGTAAGAAGAGTAAATGTGATGCTCGATAATATCGACGGATCCAAAATGTCTGACACCGATAAGAAGCACTGGCGGAGTGTAGGTTATTTCTTCCGGGCCCTGCGTTATTACGATCTGATCTCTGCGTTTGGCGATGTGCCGTGGGTAGAACATGCATTGAGCGATACTTCCACCAGCGTTCTTTTTGGACCGAGGACACCGAGGGACATCGTTGCGAAGAACATGCTGGATAATCTGATCTATGCTGAAGCCAATATCAAACCAGCCGGTGATGGTAAAAACACTATTAACACCAATGTTGTCAGGGCTCTTATCTCCCGATTTGGATTATTTGAAGGTACCTGGAGAAAAAATCATGGGCTGAATGACGCCAATACCTACCTGCAGGCATCAAAAATAGCTTCTGAGAAGCTCATGGCTGTCTACCCGGCGCTCATCACAAATTATGATGACGTGTTTAACTCTGAGGATCTCGACGGAAAACCCGGGATCATCCTGTTCAAACAGTATGCTCCCAACCTCGCTAACCATGCATCACCACGATTTATAGGCAGTACGAGCTGGTTCTGGGACCTGACCAAGGACGCTGTGGAAAGTTACCTGTGCAGTGATGGTAAGCCGGTATCTACCAGTGAAGTCTATGCCGGAGACATAGGCATGTATAACGAGTTCCGTAACCGCGACAGGAGACTGTATTATTCCGTAGTTCCACCCTATAAGGTTACGATACCCAAGCAGCCTACCTGGACGAATACAGCTAACCCGGCAGATGCCGAGTATATCAATCTGATGAAGAATATCGGTGGAGTTAACAAAGCGCTGCCAGTTTCTCAGTGGAGTAAAAATTGGGATACCGGTACGATAATCAGTCAATCGCCGCACTTCCGCGTTTTTAATGCCGGTCAGACTCAGATGATCACGGAGCTGGGTTATCTGTTCTGGAAATTTTACAACCGGATCCCGCTGGATAACGCCAATTGCTCCACCAATGATGCACCCTTATTCCGCATTGAAGAAGTTCTGCTGAACTATGCGGAGGTGACGTACGAGCTTGGCTCGTTCAATCAGGCCGTTGCCGATGCGACCATCAATAAGTTGAGGGCGCGCGTTTCTATGCCAAACCTGGTGTTATCACAGGTTAATGCCTCCTTTGATACCCGCCGCGATGCGGCTGTGGACCCTATTTTATGGGAGATCCGCCGGGAGCGCCGGGTAGAGCTGATGGGCGAAGGATTCAGGCTCAATGACCTGAAGCGATGGAAAAAAGGAACCTATCTCAACAAACAGCCTTTGGGTGTATGGGCCCGGAATGCTGACTATGGCAACCGCCTGAAGATAAATGGCGGAGGAACGCAGGGATATGTTGAATATTTCGGTATGCCTGCTGGCTGGCTGGATAAATACTACCTGGAGCCTCTGCCAACGCAGGATCTGGCTCTCAATAAGAAACTTACACAGAATCCGGGTTATTGATCCTTTTCTGATTTGAAGATCTGTTTAACTGCAGTGGTGCCCAATTAGACAACATAGCAGATGAGCAGGTATAATGAGGCTGCATTGGATTAATTGCCGGTGCGCCTCATTTTTATAATAATCCAATGAATACAAACTATTTATTTTTTATGAAATACTTCTTTACAATCCTTGCACTACTCCTGATCAGCGGCCATGTCAGCTTAGCCCAGGAGGATGAAGGGCCAAAAAAAAGGTCAGTAGTCATGCCGGATATTCCGGGGTATAAGACTCTGAAAGCCGATTTTCACATACATTCCGTTTTCTCTGATGGCAAGGTATGGCCCACCTTTCGGATAGATGAGGCAATCCGCGATGGACTGGATGTGATATCGCTGACTGAGCATATGGACTTTCTGAAGGAGTCCGACGACCTTAAACAAGATCGTAACCGTTCATTTCAGATCGCCTCCGCATACGCAAAGGGTAAAAATATTCTGGTTATTAATGGTGCTGAAATCTCGCCGAGGGTTCCGCCATATCACAACAACGTTTTATTCCTGAAAGATGCCAATCTCCCGTTTGACTTTGTTAAAAGTGCACAGAAAGTATACGTAATGAAGGATAATGCGAACCATGATCAGCTGATGGCACCTTTCCTGGCAGCTAACAAGCAGGGAGCTTTCGTGGTCTTCAATCACCCTGGAAACATGCCGGCCTGGGATGTTCGCGATACAGCTGTGTTAACCAGTTTCAATAAAGAATTGCTCGATAAAAAGATCATGGCCGGAATTGAGGTCGTCAATAGCGGGGGCTACAATGTGAGGGCGCATCAACTGGCTATTAAACACAATTTGACCATGCTCTGCAATACCGACGAACACCTCGACACTTATCACCGATTTAAAGACACGCACCGCCCCATGACCCTTGTCTTTGCTACTGAGAGCAGCGAGGCAGCTATCAAAGAAGCCCTTATCGCAAGACGTACTGCGCTGTATTTCGAAGACTACCTTATAGCCAGACAGACTGAGGCTGAAGCTTTCTTTAAGGCAGCCGTTATTGCTAAAACCGTGCGCTCACTAAGGAAAAAAGAAGAACCGGTACTGCTCGTAAAACTGATGAACAACAGTGATATGCCTTTTAGGGTGGCTCTGAGGGGAGGATATGCGATGGAAAAATATCCTCTCGGACAAGTGGAGCTGCCTGCTCACAAGGAAACAACAGTTATGCTCCGGGCAATGTGGCAGTATCCTGAACAAGTGCAGTTTCAGGTCGACGTCACTAATATCCTGGTTAGCCCAAGCGAGAGCTTAAAGACCACAATGACAATACCGGTCGCTAAATAGTATACATATGATACGGACAGCCATAAAAATTGCAATCCTCCTTATTATTTCGAGCCAGGCACTTGCCAAGGTTGAGCTTCCTGCTGTAATTAGCCAGAATATGGTACTCCAACGGAACAGTACTGCGAATTTATGGGGTAAAGCGAAAAACTCAGCACGGGTAACTGTGCAGCCGTCATGGGATTCCCGAAAATACACAGCAACGGCAGATGACAAAGGAAACTGGAAGCTGGCTGTGAATACTCCTGCAGCCGGCGGCCCTTATCGTATCACTTTTGACGACGGCGAAGTAACAATACTTGAAAACATTCTCGTTGGAGAGGTTTGGATCTGTTCTGGACAGTCAAACATGGCCATGAGGCTGAAAGGAAATCTTAACCAGCCTGTTAATGACCTGCACGAAGCTTTACTGTCGTCTAATAATGATCAGATCCGTGTATTCACAGTTACTACAGCCTCTGCTGATAATCCTGTACAGAATGTTTCGGGCCAATGGAAAATCTCCAACCCGCAGAATGCTATGGAGTTCAGCGCGGTAGGATTTTGGTATGCCCAGCTTTTACAAAAGTATCTGAAAGTTCCGGTAGGTCTCATCGTCTCGGCAGTAGGCGGGACACCGGTGCGTTCCTGGATGAGCAAAGAAAGCCTCAAAGCTTTGCCCGAGGCCCGTACTGAGTTGAATGGTAAGAAACCTGAGGTTTTATACAATGCTATGATTGCGCCACTCACCCAATACAGTATTAAGGGTTTTTTATGGTACCAGGGGGAGGCGGATCGTGCTGCTCCAAACTTATATGCTCAGCAATTAATATCAATGATCAGTCACTGGCGCAAGGTATGGAATGATACGCCACTGCCGTTCTACTCCGTTCAGATCGCTCCGTGGCTCTACCCAGGCGATCCGGAGACTGCTGGAGCAGTGGTAAGGGAACAGCAATTGATTGCGATGCGGCAGGACCCCAATTCCGGCATCGTTATCACTCTCGATCTGGGATCCAATCAAACCATCCATCCGCCCGAGAAAAAGGTAGTAGCTGAACGGTTGGCTTATATCGCCCTGGCCAAGACCTATGGAGTAATGGGTCTGCCCTTCGAAGGCCCGGAGTATAAAGACATGACTGTCTCAGGTAATAAAGCGGTGCTGACATTCGAACACGCTGACCAGGGACTGTACTTTAAAAATACGAATAGCGTCAACTTTGAAATAGCAGGCGCCGATAAAGTATTTCATCCGGCAAAAGCGACAATTACCGCGAAAGGTATACAGGTGGAAAGCAGCAGTGTAAAGCTTCCTGTCGCGGTGCGTTATGCTTATAAAAATTTTGTAGTTGGGGACCTTTATAACAATTATGGATTGCCGGCATCGTCGTTCCGGACAGACAACTGGGAACTGCCCTAAGGTGGTAGAAGTGGGGTTATAAATACCCTGCGTCTTCTGCCATATAATTTCATTATAAAAGCATTATATGAAAACAAGTATGAATTTCAAGATCATTCTCACGGCCTTAGTAATTTTGGCTTCAGATAAACTAACCCTCGCGCAGGTAACAGCGCAACCAAATGTCATTATCGTTTTCATGGATGATATGGGCTTAGGCGACCTAAGCTGCTACGGCGCTGTCGGTTATAAAACCAGCAACATAGACAAGCTTGCCTCAGAGGGGATGCGCCTTACCAATTTCCATTCCCCGCAAGGTACATGTACCGCTTCCCGCGCAGCATTGCTAACCGGTTGCTACCCAAACCGCGTAGGGATGCATGGAGCCTTTGGGCCAAATGATGCGCTAGGGCTTAACCCCAACGAAATTACGATCGCAGACATGCTAAAGGTAAAGGGATATAAAACGGGTATGGTAGGAAAGTGGCACCTGGGCAATAAGCCGGCTTACTTGCCCACTGTGCAGGGATTTGATGAATATCTCGGCCTCCCATATTCCAATGATATGTGGGCGGTAAATTTCGATGGTACAACTGCTGTACCGGGCCAGCCGAGATACGGAAGCTATCCGCCATTGCCTTTGCTGGATATCCGAGCCGGCCAAAATTTGCCGGATACCGCAAGAATAGTGCAAACCCTCGATGATCAATCAAAACTTATCGGGACATATACCGATCGTGCCGTAAAATTCATTAAAGAAAACAGAAAGACACCTTTTTTCCTTTATCTGGCACACTCGATGCCACACGTTCCAATTCGGGCATCAGCTGCGTTCCTTGGCAAAAGCGGCACGGGAATGTATGGTGATGTAATGCTCGAGATCGATTGGTCGGTTGGTCAGATTATGAAAACGCTCAACAAATTGAAGATTAACGATAATACGATTATAGTCTTCACCAGCGATAATGGCCCATGGCTTAATTTTGGAAACCATGGCGGTTCGACGGCAGGTCTGAGGGAAGGAAAAGGAACCAGTTGGGAGGGCGGGACACATATTCCGGGAATCATACGGTGGCCTGCAAAGATAAAGGCAGGATCTGTTTCAAACGCGTTTATGAGTACTATTGATATCCTGCCTACCTTATCGGCTATTACCCGGGCGCCCCTGCCTCAAAAGAAGATTGACGGCCTCAATGTACTGGACGCATTAACAGGCAAGGAGTTAGCCACTCTCTCTGACCGCCCATTTTATTATTATTATAATCAGAACGATCTTGAAGCGGTGCGAAAAGGACATTGGAAGCTTATCCTTCCTCATAAATATCGTTCATATGAAGATGTGCTTCCAGGCAAAGATGGGTTCCCCGGCCCGTATGGAGAGGGTGAACAACATAACCTCGCTTTATTTGATCTGCGCCGCGATCCGGGTGAACGCTATGATGTCAAGGAAATGTTTCCGGATATCTTAAAGCAACTGGAGGCTCTGGCTGAAGAGGCGCGTACTGACCTGGGAGATAACTTGACGAGCCGGGGAGGTGCGAATCGCAGGCTACCGTAAATATTTCGTATGAGAGTCAAAAATTGGACATAGAACCAAAAGGCCATCAAAAGTACCTTTTTCGTAGCCCACGCTGGATAAATCTCGAATGGCAGGGCGCCATCTTTTGAGAGATCACGTTTGTACGATGCAGAACTTGGGATCAGTTCAGTCTTTTCCTTACCGGGCAAAGCTCGCCAACTTCTTTAAATCCTCAATAAAACGGTTCGAGATATGTATCTTCGGCTACGGATTAACAGTTAAACCCGCTGACTAATAAAAGTTAGCGGGTTTTTATTTGTTCGATGTCGGTTTGAAGTCGGTTTACCGATAACACTCCCTGGCCGCCGCTATTTTCTTCTTCCGGTATATCCAGGTTATTTACGAAATAATTTAGCTGTTCTTCAAATTCCATGTCGCGAGTTATAATACAGGCAATTTAATAATCGGACTTTTAAATAACCTATAAATATGGACGGTCGTTTATAGTTTAGAAAAACGTGTTATAACAAGACATGTGACTCAAGGGTGAACGACAGCAAAGTGTAACTTATTAGTTTCTCTTTCATTAGCTTTTCCTTCCCTTTCTGACGAATCTTTCTTTGATATTTGTAATTTTAAGAATGTAAAATGTTGATTAGTAACATAATATTACTTTCTGTATCGGAAAGTAATCGCGTCGGTTCGAACAATCAATAGCTGAATTTATTCCATTTTCACAGCCGCTTTAGCTAAACGTCTGCAAATCTTTAATTACAAACCCTTGAATCTATTCAAAATAAATTTAGGGTAGCTTTGCATGGCATTTCCATAAATCTGTTAAATTGAGTCCGAACATCCTTTTTATTACTCCTCCGTTTACCCAGTTAAATACGCCCTATCCTGCTACAGCTTATTTAAAGGGGTTTCTGAACACAAAAAACATCCCCTCGTATCAGATGGATTTGGGTATAGAGGTTATTTTAGCCTTGTTTTCATCTGCCGGGTTAACCAACCTGTTTTTTGAAGTAGCAAAAAAGCAGGGTTCCCTGTCCGACAATAGCCGGAGAATTGTTCATCTTCAGAAAGAATATATTAGAACAATAGATGCCGTTATTGACTTTTTGCAGGACAATAACCCAACCTTAGCACACCTGATCTGCCAGGGTAATTACCTGCCGGAGGCATCGAGATTTACGCAGCTGGATGATTTGGAATGGGCCTTTGGCACCATGGGTACCCGGGATAAGGCGAAGCATCTGGCCACTCTTTACCTGGAAGATATTTCTGATCTGATTATAGAGGCCATCGATCCGCATTTTGGCTTTAGCCGCTATGCAGAAAGGCTGGGAAGGTCCGCGTCTACATTTGATGAACTGGATATGGCTCTGAATCAACCGGACAGCTTTATCGACCGCATTTTAACCGATATTTTAAAAGAAAAAATTGAGCAGGTAAAACCGGATCTGGTTGGACTCTCTGCCCCTTTTCCGGGCAACTTATACAGTGCTTTTAAGTGCGGACAATGGATCAAACGGAATCATCCCTCCATAAAAATCGCATTAGGGGGAGGCTACGCAAATACCGAACTCAGGTCGTTGCAGGAAGTACGAGTTTTTAATTACCTCGATTTTATTACGCTTGATGATGGGGAGGCACCTGTTTTTCACCTCATTGAACATCTAAGAGGCGAACGCAGCAAAGCCTATTTAAAAAGAACGTTCGCCTTAGAAAACGGCGTGGTTAGGTATTTCAACGGTTCGAATGAATTTGACTATGCACAACGGGATGTAGGCACTCCGGATTATTCCGACTTGCTTTTAGATAAATACCTGTCTGTTATTGAACTGGCTAACCCGATGCATCGTTTGTGGAGCGATGGCAGATGGAATAAGTTAACCCTGGCGCATGGTTGCTATTGGGGTAAATGTACTTTTTGCGATATATCCTTAGATTATATAAAACGATATGAACCTGTCACGGCCGCTTTGCTTTGCGATCGTATTGAAGAAATCATCAAACAAACAGGTCAGAACGGATTTCATTTTGTGGATGAAGCTGCTCCTCCCGCTTTACTGCGGGATCTGGCTTTGGAAATCATCAGCCGGAATTTAACCATCGTATGGTGGACAAATATTCGGTTTGAAAAAAGCTTTACCCTGGATCTGGCCAGGCTCTTAATGGAATCGGGCTGCATCGCTATTTCCGGGGGACTGGAAGTAGCTTCCGATCGGTTGCTGAAATTGATTGATAAAGGGGTAACCGTTGCCCAGGTAGCTAAAGTTACCGAGAACTTAACCCAGGCCGGCATCATGGTGCATGCCTATTTGATGTACGGTTTTCCTACTCAAACTGCCCAGGAAACTATTGATTCTTTAGAAGTTGTCCGGCAGCTTTTTATGAATGGTATTGTGCAATCTGGCTTTTGGCACCAGTTCGCCATGACCGCTCACAGTCCCGTTGGCTTGAACCCCGATCAGTTTGGCGTAAAACGGGTGAGTCAGCAAATGGGAACTTTTGCGAACAATGATTTAGAGCATATTGATCAAAGCGGCGCCAGGCACGAGGCATTTAGTGAAGGTTTGCGTAAGTCGCTATTTAACTACATGCACGGTATATGTTTTGATTTTAGCCTGGATAAATGGTTTGACTTTAAAGTGCCGCGTACCACCGTATCTCCAAAGTATATCGAACAGGCGCTGGCTTTTCCTGAACCCAAGATCATTAAACCAAGCACCAAATTTGTTTGGTTAGGAAGCACACCCGCTGTCAAATATTACGTAAAAAAAGGAAAGAAGAATCCTGTAAACATGGCCGCCCTAACTTTTCACAATAAAAAAGACGCCATTGTTATACACACCAGGGAAGAATGGGGGCGATGGCTTATTGAAACCCTGCCCTTGCTTTTGGTAAATTCTAGTGCAGTATCTTCTTTTGCAGATATAGAACAATCTTTTAATGACTCCGGAGCTGGGAATTTTCAACATTTCCTGAATAGCGACACCTTTACAGAATTAAAGGAGAATGGTTTACTGTTGTTGTAGGGTGCTTAGCACAGAATTACCTGGCCGATGCTGACCTGGTTTCCCGGATTCATAATGGTTTGCTTAAATCCGGTTCTGGAAAGCTTTCCCTTTTGATAGCAACCGGTCACATGTGAGTTTCAAGATCGTTCTTTCATACCGGATAAATTAAAGCTTCTCCACTTTTTTAATGTCTACCCTGAATTCCGGGTTATCCAGCACATTTTTTGATTTGGAAAGATCATTGTAGCTGTCGACGTTGATGGTTTTTTGGAGGGTTTTGAACTTGCCATCGATGCGGGCGATGTCGCCGACAGTTAATGATTTCAGGGCTGCGTAAGCCGGTTGTGAATTTGAGGTACGACTTGTAAACACAACAGACTGGTAGCGGGTGTTTTCAGTCATGTGGCCGGTATCCAGGTTCATTCCAAAAGACGCCACGATATAATCGGGTTCAGCGGGGTCCGGTGCAATATCGAGCACCCGTGCTTCCCATGCTTTGAATTGAAGTTGCAGACTATCTTTGATGTGTGCTTTTACTGAATCAACCCCATTTTCAAGGAGTTGCCGGCGCAAACCCTCATTCTTCTCAGCGGTATTTACCGTATTCCTCCATTCGCGAACAATGCTGATGAACCGGGCCTGTTCCGCCGGGCGGTTATCGGTGTATTTTCCCTCCATGCATCCGGTTAAGGAAATGACGAAGAGCAGGGCTATCAGTATATTTCTCATGGCTTGAAATTAAGAATTTTAGGCAATACACTTGGATGAAGTTTTAGTTCTAAAGATTCCTTGTTGCGTTAAAGATTTCAGAACCACCTCCGGCTCCCGATAAAGGATCGGGATCCACCTCCAGCGCGGGACAGTGCTATGAAGGCTTTTGGAAGTTTTAACGCTTGCTGGGTTCCGCCACGGCCAAACTTCTGCAAGTACCTCAACCCACTTTCACTATCATTTACCCCGTTTGGTCGATCGAAAATAGGGTCCGGTCGATTAGTTTATACAATAGCTTGTAATACACAGTACCGTATACTACATTAGCATCGCTATTCAAATTAAGCTATGCTAAAGATTAACAACATTTCCAAAATATATCCGAATGGGGTTCAGGCTCTCAAGGATGTTACGCTAACCATTCCAAGTGGTATGTACGGCCTGCTGGGACCTAACGGTGCCGGCAAATCTACACTGATGCGGATCCTGGCAACCTTGCAGGAACCGGATCATGGAAGTATTCACCTGGGTACTTCGACAGGCTCAGTACTTGATGTACTAAATCAGAAAGAGGAGGTGCGCCAGACGTTGGGTTACCTGCCCCAGGAGTTCGGGCTTTACCCGAATGCGAAAGCGGAAGATCTGCTGGATTACTTCGCCGTGCTCAAAGGCATTACCAACCGAACTTCCCGGAAAGAAGTGGTAGAATCCTTACTAAAACAAACCAACCTTTGGGAAAAGCGCAGACAGAAGCTGGGCGGCTTTTCGGGTGGTATGAAGCAGCGTTTTGGTGTGGCCGTGGCACTGTTGGGCAATCCAAAGTTATTGATCGTGGATGAACCCACGGCAGGCCTGGACCCGGCAGAGCGGGTGCGATTTCTCAACCTCTTAAGCGAGTTGGGAGAAAACAGCGTTGTGATTTTATCTACCCACATAGTAGAAGATGTGAGCGAGCTTTGTACCCGGATGGCGATCATCAGCAAAGGACAAATACTGCAGGAAGCTGAGCCCTTGAAAGCAGTGGAGGGACTGCAGGGACTGATCTGGCGCCGCATTGTTGAGAAAAGTGAATTGCCAGCGTTGGAGCAGGAGTATAAAATAATCTCTTACAAACTGCTAAGCGGCCGAACAGTAGTCCATATCTACAGCGAAGAGCATCCCGGCAAGGGCTTTGAATTGGTGGCTGCTGATCTGGAAGATGTATACTTCAGCACCATGGCAGGACATACCGGAAACTATAAAGCGGAGACTGCAATATGAAGCTCTGGACAATCTTTCGCTTTGAGTTCGCCTATCACGTAGGGAATATCTCCACCTGGCTTTATCTGGCAGTCCTTCTGACATTTACATTTGTTATGGACCTGCTCACTACACCGGGGGACGGGGTAATCGCCAACAATACATTCCACATTACAGCCATTACGGTCATTGGCGGGCTGATCTGGCTGGTCATGGGTGCTGCCATAGCCGGCGAAGCAGCCGCACGCGACGTGAAGACGCGTATGCATCCTCTTACATACATTACTCCGGTTAGCAAACTTAGCTACCTGGGCGGGCGATTTCTTGCAGCCCTGGCTGTGAATGCCCTGTTGATACTTGCGCTGCCCTTAGGTGTGCTGCTTTCCTTTTACCTGCCAGGTATGGACCAGGGTGAATTCGGGCCTTTCACGGCATTGCCTTACCTGAATGTCTACTTCCTGATTGCATTACCGAATGTCTTTATAGCAACAGCCCTGCAATTCGGCTTTGCAACGTTTAGTCGCCAGGTGATGAGCAGTTATCTGGCCAGCCTGCTGTTAGCCATCGTTGCGCAGGTTATCGCTGTTACGGTGGCAAAGCTCTTCGGAAACTGGGACCTGGTAAAATTACTGGATCCGGTAGGGGTTACCGGGATCGTAAGCAGCGAACTGGGAACATGGACGCCAACAGAGAAAAACACACGACTGATTACGATGGAAGGGATGTTTCTCTGGAATCGGGTTTTGTGGCTGAGTGTTGCCATCGTGTGCTTGTGGCTGACCTACCTCCGTTTCAATTTTGCAAACCCGGTGACGAAAAGCTGGTGGACTCGATTTAAACGGCGGTCAATAGTACAGGCTCAAACGACGGCTGATACTGTGGTAATCAGATCAAGGGCAATCTCTATTCCGCAGGTTCAGAGAAGTTTCGGCTTTGCAACCTGGTTCAGCCAGACGCTTAGAATTGCGTGGAGATCTATTGGAAAGATAGCCCGTAACCCGGTAGGCCTGACGCTGGTTGCTGTTACTGCTATCGTTTCCGCGGTGTTTGGTTCCCGGATTATGACTCAGTTTGGCATTCCGTTGCTGCCAACTACCCAGCAGGTGGTCGCCTTTCTGACTCCTTCGGTAGGTAACATCGGTAGCCAATGGGTTGTTATCCCGCTGCTCATCATGTACTTTGTTGGCGAGCTGGTCTGGAGTGAACAGGATGCGCGCGTGAGTGATCTGACTGATGCAAGCCCGGTGCCGGATTGGGTACTCTTCACAGGTAAGTTCCTGGGATTAGCGCTTATCCTAGTTGTATGGATGGCTCTGCTGATGGCAGGAGGTGTAGCGATGCAGTTAGGCATGGACTACGATAAACTGGAGATCGGCCTGTATGTGCAGACTCTCTTTGGACTTCAGCTCGTAAACTACCTGCTTTTTGCTCTTCTTGCTTTGGTGGTACACGTAGTTGTAAATCAAAAATCGATAGCTCACCTTCTGATGCTTTTAGTTTTCAGCTTTATTGCCTTTCCTTCGACCTTCAAGGTAGAGCACAGTATGCTCATTTTTGGAGCAGACCCGGGATGGTGGTACACTGATATGCGCGGATTCGGAACGACAATAGGACCGTGGCTCTGGTTTAAAGCTTATTGGATTGCCTGGGCTATGCTGCTTGCAGTGGCAGCAAGATTGCTTTGGGCACGGGGAAGAGAACAAAGTTTGAAGTACCGTCTCCAGTTGGCAAAGCGACGTTTCACTCGTTCAACGATTTGGCTTGCAATCATAGCCTCAGGGCTTGTACTTACGCTGGGGAGCTTTATTTTCTATAATACGAATGTGCTGAACGAGTACCAGACCGGCTCCGGCATCAATGAACGGAAGGCCGAATATGAGGAGCAATACGGCAGGTACAGAAATACCCCGCAACCCCAGCTGGCGGCTACAAAGCTGCACGTCGAGATCTACCCTGAGCGGCAGGAAGTAGAGATCCGGGCAGCTTATACCCTTGTAAATAAGCATACAGTACCCATAGATTCTATACATATCGGGAGTGTTTCGGGGATAGCGCCTGCTGACGTCAGGTTTAACCGGCCAGCTGCCGGGGTAGTGACAGATAAAATACTCGGTCATTATATCTATGCATTAAAGCATGCACTTCAACCCGGAGACTCCCTGCAATTAAACTTTGTTGTCCGCTATAAACAGCAAGGATTCAATCATAAGGGCACAAATGCATTGGTGGTAAAGAACGGGACATCGTTCTCAAATTACGACCTGATGCCAGCCATTGGCTACCAAGCCCACCGGGAGCTCAATGATGCGGTCATCCGGAAAAAGTATAAGCTTGCTGCACGCCCTGAGATACCTTCTCTTGATGATCCGGAAGCACGAAAAAAGCCGGTCAGTACCGATCAGCTTACCTTTGAAGCCGTTGTCGGTACAGCAAAAGATGAAGTTGCCGTTGGGCCGGGTACTTTGCAGAAAACCTGGACCGAAAGGAACAGGCGATACTTCCACTACAAAACTGATGCTCCTATAGGGGGCGAGTACTCCATTTTATCAGCGAAGTACGCCGTGCGGGAAAGCAAGTGGAATGATCCCGACTCGTCGGGACAGGTCGTTGCGATCAGGATCTACTATCACCCGGGCCATACCGTAAATATAGACCGGATGCTAGGCAGCGTAAAAGCTTCGCTGAAGTATTATACCGGGCAGTTTGGACCATATCCCTACAAGTACTTCACGGTAGTAGAGCGCGCTGGTAACGGGGGCGGAGCAAGTGCGGATGCGGGCATGATCTATTATGGAGAAACTTATTCCCTGATGAAACCCGACGACAGTCCGAACGGCTTTGATCTTCCCTATTATATTTTAGCTCATGAAGTTGCGCACCAGTGGTGGGGACTCGCCAGGCTAAGCCCGGCAAACGTGGAAGGAGCGGGTGTTTTGATTGAGGGTCTCTCCGTATTTGCCGGCATGCAGGTTCTGGAGAAGAACTATGGAGAGGGTCATTTGCAGCGATATGTGAGCTATCTGCATTCCTACTATGAAATGCCGCGCTCACTCGCGACACCTTCCTTAATCAGGGCAAATGAATCCTTTTTATACTACCGAAAGGGGGGGCTAGCCATGTATGCCCTCAGTAAGTACATCGGTAAAGAAAAGGTCAATGGGGCGCTTCGGTCTCTGCTCCAAAAACACAGCGCAGGACTGCTCCCGCTGCCGACCACCCTTGATCTTTACCAGGAGATTGAAAAAGTTACCCCTGACTCTTTAAATTACCTGTTAAACGACCTGTTTAAGAAGAATACGTACTGGCGCCTCAAAACAAAGCAGCTTACGGCAGAACAGTCTAAACGAGGGCATTGGGAGGTAACGCTGAAGGTACAGGCTCAAAAGGTGGTCGTTGATAGTAGGGGTACTGAACATGAAGTGCCGATGAATGATTGGCTGGAAGTCGGCCTTTATGAGGAAGATAAGGATTTAAACGAGCCGCTCTACCTGCAGATGCACCGCATCCGCTCGGGCGAGCAAATCATAAAAGTGAGGGTACCGCGAAAGCCTGAACGAGGCGGTATTGATCCTAACTCCCTGATGATTGACCTGAGGTTGGATGACAATATCATGCAAAGGACAGGGGGATAAGCAGGGAATGATGCTGAAGAATGATCCGATGGTCTTTATAAGGTAAGGCGCGGCGTGACCTATTGGCTGGATGAATTAATCCGCCCTGTTAATTTTTAATTGCCTAACATATTGCCGCATTGGTTGCAATAGTTAGCTTCCGCAGAGTTGTTGTAACCGCATTCATCACAATGTTTAGGGTTTGCCAGGTTCTTTGAAAGTTCGACAGTGATGATCCCGGTAGGAACGGCGATAATTGAATAGCCAATAATCATGGAAATGGAAGATAAAAATTTTCCTAGTACGGTTTGAGGTACAATATCGCCAAAGCCAACAGTGGTTACGGTAACCACGGCCCAGTAAATACTCGCGGGGATACTTGTAAATCCATTTTCGCCTCCTTCAATGACGTACATCAACGTGCCCAGCACTGTGACCACCGAAAGTACAGTCATCAGGAAGACGCCCACTTTGTGCGAGCTCCTGCGTAATGCGTGAAATAGCACCTGCGCTTCCCTGTTAAACCGAACCAGCTTCAGTATTCTGAAAACCCTCAGTAAACGGAAGATCCTGATAATTAACAAATAGTGATAGCCGGGGAAAAGCAGTGCTAAATAAGTGGGAAGAATAGATAAAAGATCTACAATGCCCCAAAAACTAAAAACATATTCGAGTCGTTTTGGCGAACTCCATATCCTTGCTGCGTATTCGAAGGTAAAGAGGATGGTAAAGATCCATTCAATAGTATAAAACTGGCGGAAATAAACGGCTTTAACTTCGGGAATGCTTTCGATCATAACCACAAAAACACTGACTAAAATAAGCCAGAGAAGAACTACGTTAAAAAGCTTTTCCGCTTTCGTATCATGTTCAAAAATGATCTCGTATATTTTTTGTCTCATTTCCCTGTGTCTAGATTTTCATAAATCAAACTAAGCAGTTTTCGTTAGCAGAAGAATGCATGTATCAAGGGCTTTTTCGCTCAATAAAAATCACTTTTTTTTAAAAAAGACCCGCTTCACCAATATCACCAATTTCTCTACCAAAAAACCTACCATCAATCCGCCGACAGCACAAGTCAGTACCTTGGCCAGCCAGGCAATCGCGGGTGTTTTGGCTAAGGCTTCTTCCATATCATGTAGCAGATGACTGGTAAAGGGAATGCCGTGGGCAATGATCTCGGCTCCTACCCAAAGCATGGCAGCCGTACCGACGTAACTCAGGATACGCAGAAAGGGCGGCATAGATATTACGATGCCCCGGCCAAACTTCTGCATAGCAGGGTGGTATTTATCCTGCGCCATGTGCACGCCGATATCGTCTGCTTTGACGATAAGGCCAACAAAGCCGTACACGGCTATCGTAATAAAAACCGCGACCGCCAGCATCACCACCACCTGGTTGAGCAGTGGCTCGTCAGTTACCTGGCTATAAGCAATGGCCATAATTTCTGCCGATAAAATAATATCTGTTCGCACAGCGCCCGTAACCCGTTCCTTTTCCAGTTCTTCAGGGGTAATGACTATTACGTTCTCATTTTCAACCGGAACGTCGTGGTGTTTGCTAAACATGGAATGCACCTTTTCGTAACCTTCAAAACATAGGTACGCGCCACCGAACATTAAAATAGGGGTGATAGCCCAGGGAGCAAAAAAGCCAAGCAACAAGGCCCCCGGACTCAGGAATAGCAGTTTATTGATCATGGATTTTTTGGCGATCTGGAAAATGATCGACAGTTCGCGGGATGGATCGAGGCCCACAACATACTTGGGGGTAACCGCCGTATCGTCAATCACAATACCCGAAACTTTTCCCGTGGTTTTTGCTACCTGGGCAGGCACATCATCCAAACTAGCTGCGCTTACTTTTACCAAAGCTGAAATATCATCTAGTAGAGCAAAAAATCCTGAAGCCATAATCTAATATCCGGTTATTTAATTTCTAAATCGCTATGCGTCTTTTCTCCTGCAAAGCAGCGCAGTAAGTTAAGTACAGCTTTTTAATTAACAAGTTTGATGAGGGCAAAGAATATTTATACTCTTAACCGTGTAACAAGGCTAAGTATATACGCTCAAACAGGGCATACCTGGCATATTTACTTGATAGCAGCAACAAAAATTTAAATGAAAGCCCTTTTTACTTTATTCCTGATATCGATATTCGTTGTCTCCTGCAAGGTAAAAACCTCATCTGTTCAATCTGATAAATTGCCGGACGAAAAACCTTTTAACGAAAAGTTGGATTCTATTTATCGGGCAAATTCAGAAACGGTTGGAGTGTTGGTCCATATTGAATGCCCCAATAAAAAAATATCCTGGAGCGGGGCTGTCGGATACTCTAACAAACAAGAAAAAACAAAGATCCAAATCAACCAGCCCGTACTGATTGCCAGTAATACAAAAACCTTTGTTGCAGCCACCATCCTCAGGCTTGCAGAAGAGAATCAGCTATCGTTAACGGCTTCTATCAATGAGTATTTATCAAAGGAAACCAAATTACTTTTGCAGAATAAGGGTTATGATATAAGTTCGATACAATTAATTCACTTGCTATCACATACAAGTGGTATAAATAATTATGCGGAATCCCAGGGATTTCGGGATAAAATTCGCTTTAACCCTACCTATAAATGGACCAGACAGGAACAGATTGAATTGGCAGTTTTGAGTATGGATAAATTATGAGAAGCTGGTGAAAAGTATTATTACTCTGATACAAACTTCCTTTTATTAAGTGAGATAATTGAAGAAGTAACCGATCTAAGTTATTATACCGCAATAAGAAAATGGATAGATTTTAGCAAGAACGGATTACACCAAACATGGTTTGCTTCGCTGGAAAATGCTCCCAAAGGTATTAGTCCGTTGGCGTATCAATATATAAGCAAATGGGGAATGGATAGTTACGGACTGGATAAATCATTCGATTTGTATGGTGGTGGTGGCCTTGCCTCGACCTCAAAAGATCTGGCTTGTTTCTTTTATAAATTATTCAATAAAGGAGTGTTTCATAATCCTCAAACGATCAGTACTTTACTGACTAAGGTGAACACGGAACAGGAATCGGATACTGATTATAGATTTGGAATTTGGCAGACTACCATAAATGGTAAAATAGCTTATGGGCATGGAGGCCTTTGGGGTAGTATGGTTTATTACGTTCCTGAACTGGACCTGGCTGTGTCTGTAATAGTTTTAGAAAAAGATCAAAGTAGTTTAAGGAAAGAGATCGCTGAAGTAATGATTAGTGAGTTAATAGCTCAAAAAAATTAATAAGCTGGAGAAGATAACGGACTTCATAATAAAGCAATCAAACGAATAACTTAAGTTTCTATAAAAGTGTTGTCTATTCTTCTAAATTTTCATTCTCAATCCCCCGGATAATTTTAGCGGGAACACCACCTACAATTGTATTAGCGGGAACATCCCTGTTGACCACTGCCCCTGCGGCCACAATCGCGTTTTCGCCGACAGTCACACCGGGTAATATAGTTGCCCCGGCACCAATCCAGGCATTCCGTCTTATCACGATAGCGCGTAGATCCAGATGTTTTCGTTCCGAAGGCTCTATGGGGTGATTCTCAGTTATCAGGTTAACCTTAGGTCCTATCTGCACATCATCCTCAATCGTGATGCCGCCCATATCCAGGAAGCTGCAGGCATGATTCACGAACACGTTCTTACCGAACCGGATGTGTCGTCCGAAATTGGTATAGAAAGGAACAAATATGATGGTGCTTCTGTCGATCTGGCTGCCGATTATTTCACTTAAACGATCGCGGATCTGGCCGGTGTCTGTCGAGACATTCAGAGCCGCTGATAACCTTATTGTCCGGGAAACAACTTTCCAGGCTTTGGTCATTTGAGGATCATCATTCCGGACTATCCCACCCGCGAGCATTCTTTCAAAGATGTCAGTATTGTTTTGGCTCATGTGTTATTCTTTTGATTCATTTCTATTACTCATCAAAACGCAGGTCCTGGCCTCGTTAATTCTTAATAGAGTTGCAAAATAAGCTAATTTCAAACGAGGCCATAGGATTGAATTGAAGCGCTCCATTTTAAGATCAAATAGTTTTGAATAATTGTCTTACATTCATGAATAAACCCTGCCCATGATGAGATCTACCAATAAGCTGTTATCGCGAATTATACTCTTGACGATCGTTTCACTAGCTACAAACCTCAATGCAATTGCCGCGCCTGAGCCGGCTGAAACATTTACGGTAACACTTGTTCCCTCAGAAAATGGATTTTATTCGATAGATCCAAAAATTCCTGCCGATGGCAAAGTTCCTGCAGGCACTGTTTTGAATGTTACAGCAAGGCCTTCATCCGGCTATAGCTTAGACGCTATTTACCACACTGTTAAAGGCGGCATGTGGGGAACAATGAGCCAGGAAAGTTTTTCGTTGTCGTCGAAAATCAATGTCAGCAAAGACATGTCGATAGGAGCAACCTTCGTGGAGAAATCGCTTGTAGAGAATATAAAGGAAACACTGGATGTTGTTTATGCAAAGCCAGGGATCAAGCCTTTGAAGTATGATGTGTTTTCTCCGAAGGGAGCAAAGAAACTGCCATGCATCGTTATCATTCACGGTGGCGGCTGGTCGACCAATAATGAGGATATTATGCGCGGCCTTGCCCGTGAACTGGTAAAAGGGAACCGTTATGTGGTCTTCAGTATAGACTACCGGTGGATAAACAAGCTTGATGGAGAGGCCAGCCCGACTTATATGCATAAGCTGATCGAGGATGTATTTGGTGCCATTGCCCATATCCAGGAAAATGCTGCCCGTTATGGCGGTGACCCAACGCGCATCGCAGTTACCGGGGATAGCGCCGGCGGACATTTGTCGGAATCTGCTGCAGTCCTTAGCCCGCTTATCGGAGACGGTGGTTTCGGAGAGCGCACTGGCGTTTATCAGTTTCACCCGACCTATATGCCTAAAGGGAAATCGGTTGAGCAGGTCAGAAACGAAATCACCGCTGCAGTCAAAGCCGTAGCTCCAAGTTACGGTCCATCTGATGCACGTGACTTCAAAATGTTCATTGAACAGACCAATGAAGAATACTGGGACGCAGTTTCGCCAGTCAAACATGTTCCCAATGCCAATGAACGCACAATTCCGCACTTCATAGTAAGAGGCACAGAAGACCCGATAATACGGCATGAGGTAGTGCAGCGTTATGTAGATGTCGTGAAGACTGCAGGTCAAACAGTCAATTATGTGCAGGTAGAAGGTGCGGGCCATGCCTTCTTCGACTGGAAACCTGATGCCCAGACAAGAGCTACTTTTACAAAATACGGTGTCAGGTATGCCGCTGAAATGCAGTCATTCTTCAATAACGTTTTTTATAAAACTAATCCGTAAGCCGTCAACAATAGATTTTGAGAAGATCTGCAATCATCACTTTTGCTTTACCAGATTAGTGAACAAAATATTTTATCGTGATTCACGAATCGTTACTTATCCACCTTTAAGCGCTTCAATTTATATGCCTCTCCAGGTGCCAGTACATGAATGCGATCCGGATTAACTACCAGTTTTTTCAACTGTTCCGGATCGGCGTTAAAAGGTGTAAAATCAGGAGCATCAACCGAACCCCAATGATTAAGCAGCAGCGGTGTGTCAGGATAAGCATTTGCAATTTTAACTGCGCCTGCCAGTGTGAAATGCCATTCACTATCGGAAAAATCAAAGAGAATTGCATCGGGGCTTGGGAACTGCAGGTGTTCCTGCATTAACCGGGAATCCCCCGGCGCCCAGATGGTGCCGTCGGGTGTTTCTATCCAGAATCCGCATGCATCTTCGTTCTTGAAATGCCGCTTACTCATTCCCGGATAAGCGTTTTGATAGGCATGGTCTGCCGGTGTAAGCCTGATACTTACCGGCCCGACTTTAAACTTCTCGCCTATAATATGACCGAACGAGGGAAATCCTTCATTTTTCATCAGTGAATCGACATAAATAGTTGAATGAAACGCCCGGGTTACAGGTTTCATGTCGTGATTCGTCGGGACGCTGTAATGATCATTATCGGCATGGGTAACCAATACGGCATCCAGGCGGGGAACGTCCTCCGTGGCTATCGGGAAGTCAATCATGATGGGCATATCAAAGCCTTTGAGCAGCGGGTCAACCATCAGGGTAGTGCCACGGCTGTTAATAAAATAGCCGGCCATTCCTAACCAGCGTAATGTCGTATGATCAGACTTTTCAAATGCTTTCTTGCCAAAAGGCTGTGTCTTCGGAGCTTTAGCCTGGTACTTCTTTTTAACGACAGTGTCAGCAGTTGTTTGTGCCTGCAGGTTCATAGAAAGTAAGACCGCGATTAATGCCAGTCCAAAAACTTTTGCTCTCATATCCGTTTTAATTTAAATCGGTTAGAATCCTTACTGAGTGAAAATACTTTGTCCACAGTCGAGTGGGTACTTCCATCATATCACAAAGGTCTTTGTAATTGCTTGTCAGGCTGTTATATGTATTCCTGTATTACATACCATTATTCCTGATCAGAGATGCAAAAGCGAAACACTGCGAATTCTTGTAGTAAATTTGAATGAGGTGATTAAGTATTATGGATAAGGTAATAAGATTAGAAAGCGTGGCGCAATTCAATTTCGAGAGAGGACAAAAGACTCTTCATCCATTGGTAAGTGTGCTTGATCAATCGAAGTCGAAGGCGATACACGCGTCACGAAATATTTCGGAACTATACATCATCTTCTTAAAAGACCTGAAGTGCGAAGAACTTCGGTATGGTCGCAGTCATTACGATTATGAAGACGGGACGCTGCTTTTTATAGCGCCGGGACAAGTATTCGGATTTGACGAGAACGGAAAAACAATACAACCGTCCGGATGGGTTCTTTTATTCCACCCTGATCTTATCAGAGGAACACATCTCGGAAAGCATATCCAAGACTATGGCTTTTTTTCCTACGATGCAAACGAAGCGTTGCACCTTTCTGATAATGAAAGGCAGCTCGTCCTGGAGTGTTTCAGCAAGATCAGGTATGAATTAGAACATGCCATTGATAAGCATAGCAAGACCTTGATCGCGAGCAATATTGAATTGTTTTTCAATTACTGTGTCCGGTTCTACGACAGGCAATTTATTACCCGGGACAATATTCATAAAGATGTTTTAAGCCAGTTTGAGAGTTTGCTGGATGAATTTTTTCAGTCTGATAAGCCAGGAACCATAGGCTTTCCTACCGTAGCCTATTGTGCCGGCCAGTTTAACCTATCAGCAAAGTATTTCGGCGACCTTGTGAAAAAGGAGACTGGAAAATCTGCTCAGGAATATATACAGGACAGGGTGATCGACCTGGCTAAAGAAAAGGTTTTAGATATTAGTAAGTCGATAAGCGGTGTCGCTTTTGAACTGGGATTTAAATATCCCCAGCATTTTACGAGGCTCTTTAAGCAACAGGTTGGCCTGTCGCCTATCGAGTACCGTTCTTTAAATTAATAGCCGGTCAGGCGAGTTTAAAGGATTAATTATGAATCACAGTAGGCTTAAAGACGTATTCTGCAGTTTCATTGCCAAACAAATACTTTTGATCGTGTTGCTAGTAAGGAATTTCTAACTGACAGAAGTTTATGTTGCCATTTTATAAAACGTTTCAATAAAAAGAACAATGAAAGGTATTCTCCTAGCAATCACCATAGTGGCCGTTTCTATCCTGGAACTAAGGGCACAAGGCGCCGATACAAACAGAATTGAAAAGGCCAAAAAAAAATATCAGGAACTGTTTGCGGCGAAAATGACGGCCAGTAAAACAGATCCTGAATTAATGAACATCCTCCAAAACTTCATTTTTGGTGAAGTTTTCTATATCGGAGATCTGGACGATAAAACCCGGGAACTCATAACGATAACCGTCCTTACGACCAATCAAACATTACCGCAATTGAAAGCACATACCAATGCAGCGCTCAACATCGGGGTATCTCCGATCGAGATCCGGGAGGTTGTATACCAATGTGCCCCGTTCATAGGCTTTCCTAAAGTTTTAAATGCCCTGGATACAATTAACAGCGTATTTAAAAGCAGGGGGATCAAGCTTCCTTTGGAAAATAAAGGGACGGTGCAGGAGAACGAAAGATTCGAAAAAGGGAAAGAGAAACAATTCCCGCTTTATGGCGAAGGAATGAAACAAAACATGAAAGATCTGCCGGGCGAGTTTGCTGAAGCAATTCCCCGAATATTAACAGAAACCTGTTTTGGAGATTTCTACACGAGAGACGGCCTGGATATTAAAACGCGGGAACTAACGATCTACTGCGCCTTAGCGGCATTGGGAGGAACTGAACGGCAAATGGCTTCTCACGCCGTTGGCAATCTGAAAGTCGGGAACAGCAAGGAAAAACTACTGTCAGCGATGGTTCATTGCTATCCCTACCTGGGTTTTCCGCGGGTCTCAAATGCGATCAATGTTATCAGAGAGGCAAGGATTCAATAAGGGGAATTACGCCGGCATGTCAAAAAGTTAATGATGTTTAAGGAAAAATAGGAAAGATGAAAGCAATCGGAAAACGAAAACTTGGAAACAGTGGTCTGGAAGTATCTGCTCTTGGCCTTGGTTGTATGGGGATGAGCTGGTCATATGGGCCGCCAAAGGATAAAAACGAGATGATCGTCCTTCTCCGTGCTGCGGTGGAACGAGGCGTAACATTCTTTGATACCGCTGAAGTTTATGGGCAGAATGAAGAGCTTGTGGGTGAGGCCCTCGCGCCATTTAAGGGCCAGGTCGTGATTGCGACCAAGTTCGGTTGGGCACCTGGTCCTAACGATACAGACAGGTGGTCTGTGATAAACAGTCGGCCCGAGCACATCAGGAAAGTAGTTGAAGGTTCATTAAAAAGGCTGAGGGTTGATGCAATCGGTCTATATTATCAGCATCGTGTTGATCCTGGTGTCCCCATAGAAGATGTTGCCGGGGCTGTTAAAGATTTGATCCAGGAAGGGAAGGTTAAACATTTGGGACTTTCTGAAGCCGGGGCAAACACGATTCGCCGGGCGCATGCTGTTCAACCCGTCACAGCTCTGCAGAGCGAATATTCGCTATGGTACAGAGAACCCGAAAGAGAAATAATACCTGTATTGGAAGAACTCGGAATCGGTTTTGTTCCATTCAGCCCGCTGGGTAAAGGATTTCTTACCGGAAAGATTGACGAAAACACGACACTCGACAGTACGGATTTTCGGAATTCGGTACCGCGCTTTAGCCCGGAGAATCGTAGGGCAAACCAGGCCCTGGTCGATCTGCTCAATTCGATTGCCGAACGAAAAAGTGCGACATCCGGGCAGATCGCCCTGGCATGGTTGCTTGCTCAAAAAAGCTGGATCATACCTATTCCCGGGACAACAAAACTCAACCGGCTGGAAGAGAACATCAACGCAGCAGCCCTTGAACTTACACCAGCAGACTTAAGTGAAATTGAAATTGCGGCCTCTAAGATAATTATTAAGGGAGCAAGGTATCCTGAAAGCGCCGAGCGAATGACCGGTCTTTGACCAGTCATTGCATGGTTTTTCTTGATATTCTTTTACTTACCCTTTCTGTAACAGAATCCGTTTTCTCGCCCAGGAATTCCGCGTATGCTTTTTTTATGCAAGGATAATGTTTTGCGGCTTCAACAAGATCCATGAATGCAACAAGATTATCTTCAAACCTTTTTGCCTCAGCGAATCCTTACGTAAGGATGCTGAAAAACAAGAATCCGTGTTAGTTCCTGCTGACTGATCTGTTGTTCGTTATCTTAATTCCATTTTTATCAGGCGGTATTCCGCCATCAATGGTTAAACCTTTATTTCTTAGTCTCTCAATTGTAATTTCATCATAATGTCCGTCTGCTCGTCATCGCCTAATTTAAAGATGTGCTGATCGAACTCAATGAAGCCATTCTTCTGATAAAAATTGATTGCCCTTGGATTTTCTTCCCAGACACCTAACCAGATATAGTCCGCATTTTTCTGCCTGGCAATTTGTATGGCTTTCTCATAGAGCAATTGGCCAACTTTTTTCCCATGAAATTCTCTTAACACATAAATCCTTTCAATTTCAATTGCTTTGTCGTCTTTCAACTCTGTTTGTGATTGTCCGAAGTTCAGTTTCAAGTAAGCAATTACATCTTTGTGAATAAGTCCGAAATAAAATTCTGAATCCGGATCACTCAGTTCGGCAGCCAGTTTTTCTGTAGATAACCCTTCTTCGAGATATTTTCTCATATTCTCTTCCGTGTTACCGGCTGCGAATGTCTCGAGAAAAGTCTGCCTGCTAATTTTCTTCAATTGGTCAATGTCGCTTAGAGTTACTTTTTTGATGTCAATGTTTTCCATCCTTCCTCAGAGTATCAGTTTCAAGTGAAAAGCAGGGGGATTAAAATTAAACCCTTAACGAGCCCCGGAATCCCCTGGCGGCATAGTAAGATTCCGCACCATTATGATACAGGAAGACATGATTGTAGCGGCGATCACAAAAGAAAGCACCGCCGAGTTCCCTTATATGGGCGGGTGTCTGTACCCAGCTCGACGTTTTCAGATCGAATTTTCCAAGTTCCTGCAATTTCCGGTATTGTTCTTCCGTCAACAGCTCAATGCCCATGTCGGCTGCCATGGCAAGAGCGCTGTTTTCCGGTTTATATTCCTTCCTCGACTCCAGGGCATCCGCATCGTAACAAAGACTCCTGCGGCCCTTCGGACTTTCAGGCGAACAATCGTAAAAAATGAATTCGCCCGTACTTTTATCAAAGCCCACAACATCCGGTTCACCGCCGGTGATTTCCATCTCATTGAGCGCCCAGAGTTTTTCAGCAGTTTGCCCGGAATTCAGCCTGGCTATTACTTCAGCCCATTCAAGACCCTTATGGCGCTGACTGTTTTTCTCAAAACGGGCCTTTAATAATCCGAGCAGTTCTTCGCCCTGCTCCGGTGACAAACCTTCTTTTTTGCTATCAATCATGTTCATAAGCTATTTTTATCTCGTATCCGGCATAGTAAAACAAGCCGGAATTGCCAATTCGATTAATCATCTAACCCTTTTCCCTCAAGCATCTGCTGCATATATTTCTCAACCCTTGACTCCCGCGTTTTGGATTGCTTGGGTTGGGAAAAATAAAAAATATAGGCTCTTTGCCGCCCGGGAGTCAATGCATGGAAAGCATTTTTCAAAGCCGGGATTTCATTTAGTTTCTTTTGAAATTCCCCGGGAATTGCAAAGTCTGACGTCTTTTTAAGAGGCACTTTCAAACCGGCCTGTTCAACTTCAATAGCATCCCGGATATGTGCCTTCAGGACAGGCTCCAGCTTCAAAATTTCCTGAGCATTGGTAAAGCGAACCTGCCTCGCCGCCTGCACATTCTTCGTCTGCTGGATCAGGATGCCATGCGTATTCTTTAACAGGGCACCTTTGAAAAACAAGAGGGCACAATACTCTTTAAATACATGTATTAAAACGATGTTACTTTTCTGAAAGGTATAACAGGGGACACCCCACTTCAATTCTTCGGTCAGCCCGCAGTCCAGAACGATCATTCTCAATTGTCTCAGTTCTTCCTGCCACTTTCCTTCCTTAAAATAAAAATCAACCTTCGGATTCATTCTGTTCAGTTATTGATTTAATTGGATACTTTTCACGGGTCTGAAACACGTTTTATTTCCAACTGTGACCAGAGATAAGGATGAGCAAATACATGGCATCGACTAATTTAGCGATAATTATTTTTGTTGAGGAAAACGATAGGAGCATTAAATACCGCTGCAATAGTGGCCCAGCGAATCAGTATAGAATGCTGTTACAGGTACACACAGGCTCCTCCCCGCATGGCATCTAGGTAAAGAAGTCTAGATAAACGGTGATCTTAAAATCATAGCCTGTAATTACGGACACTTTCTCGTTAGTGATATAATGGTAAAAATAACTACTTATAGCTATTGGTACGCTTTTAATGCTTGCGTAGTTTTAAATAAAAGCTTCAAAAATGAATACACGAAATTTACTAATAATTATTATACTCCATCTTCCCGCTTTTTCATTTTCTCAGGATCTCAAGAAAGCTTGGAAGAATGCTTTAAAAAGTTGTTCCAAGAATGAAATTTTCGCAAAGGACGCTTTGTTTTTTGGGCCTTCTAATTCAATTGGTATTGGTAGCGTCTGGAGACGAACTGATAACGGAGGGTATAACCCGCGGTTTGAATTAGCCGACATGGTTCCAGATAGTGTCCATTCAAAAATTATCAAACCCGGCATCAAGATGGAGCAGTGCTCATCGACGAAAAACATAGCTTGGACATCCAGCATAAGTTTGCCTATTGTTGCTCAATTCTTTAAGGTGGACGAGGTTAGCGCTTCTTTAAGGCGCGCTAGGAGAGCTACAATATCACTAGATAATTTAGCGTTGGATGTTATAAAGGAACTGCCATTTGAACAGGCCTTAAAATCTGTCCTCCAACGAGACTCTACAAATATCTTTGTAAAAGATTTACTAAATAATCGAGACAGGTTACTGATAACGAAAGCCTATCGTCTTACTGGGCTGGTAGTAACTTTGGATTATGATCCCGCTGTACTTGAGGAACTAAAAACGAAATATTCGAATGGCGCAACCGTGCAGTTAGGTGGCGATAAAGGTTTAAAGATAGAATTTAGCTATACATCAAATTCGCAGCTTACTATCAAGCTCCCCAAAGAGGTTTACATCGCGGGTGAATTTTCTACAGTTTCTGGGCAAGGTAGCATTCAGCTAAATAACACAGAAAAATTTAGAGTTCGATTAACAACTGTAAAGGTGGAAGAAGATCCTGTGGTAGGACTTATTGAATTAGTTCAATAATATAATATTTTACTCACCTATCTAAATCTTTGCCTAATGCTCCGAAATGCAATACTGTTACCATTGTTAATTGTTCTTAACGGATGGTACAGCGAGGGTTTGGGGCAGGACATCAATAAGTTGGAGCTGCGTGACCCTTGTGAGATAGACAGTTCATGCACCGAGGATCCTACTTACAGGTTTTTTGAAAAAGAGCAGCTAAGTGCTTTTTGTAATGTCCGATCCGGGAAAATGCTTTTTAATAAACTCCTAAACCTAAGCCAAAAGGAGCAAGCACGCATTTTTAATAGTGTAATCCGCGCCCTTGATGGTCGCCAGAATTCAATACCTTCATTAGAAGGGTTAATGTCTCCAGAAGGGAAAAAGCACTTGTCAGATGAAATGTCAAGAAAATTACCTACTTGCTATGAAGATCCTTATGTATATTCATTAATAAGCTATTTCATGAGTGAAGTTGAAAAAGCAAGAATACGATTACGACTTCCCCTAAAAATAATTCCGAAATACGGTTCACTACCCACATCAGAAATTAATGCTTACACATATCCTCCAGATACAGCTGCAGGCAACGTAGACATGCGTGGAAGTGTTATTGGCTTTAATCGACAGCTGTTCATGTTCGCCTACCAGATGACAAAAATCACTTTACCGACCATAGGAGTAGTTTCCAGTAATAAGTCAAATTTTATCGAAATTGATGCCTCTTTGAAAGCTGCAAAGAGGGCCATTCTGTTGAGCCCCAGCTTAAAGCGTAATTTTACAAATGCGCTTCTAGAGTTTACCCAACATGCAGATCCGTCTACTCAACCAATAGATCCAAAGTTTGATGCTCCCCTTATCACCTTTGCAATGGCTATAGAGCTTTTCGCTGTTTGTCATGAATATGGACACCTTATTAAAGATCACCAGATTCAGGACAAAAGAAAGCTGAGGTTAGGGCTGAAAAGTGACGGTGGAGATTATGAATCTGTGGTTGGATTAAGATCGTGGCATCAAGAGCTGGAAGCTGATTCGATGGGGCTAGTATTAATGATTGAAGTTCTAAGAAACCAATTAGCATCAGAAAGTTTTGGGAAAGTAGAGGAAAGCCGTTTTATATATAAACTTTATGCTCCGTTATTTTTCTTTGCATGTGCAGACATTATTGAAAATACTAAATTTTTTATTGATAGTGGGTATTGTAAGCCAAAGCCGAAAATAGAAGAGGTTGATTATTTCCGTTCCCTTGCAAGCCGTGAAGCGACAAAAGTGAAACAGGCGTCTGGTATAAAACAGATATTTTTGCAAGATCATCCTCCGGGTTGGTTGCGGCAGGAAAAAATGATAAAATATATAGCTGGGTATCTAAAAAAGGGGACGTTTTCCGATGAAAGTTTGAAACAAGGAATCTTAGGTCAGGCCATTATTGAAAACGTAGACCTTATTTGGTCCAGTTGTATTCCCAAGTTTAATAGTTTTTTAGATTCAGCAAGGAATCAGGGTTCTATCAGAAAAAGTACATATACTCCGGCACCGAATTATTGGGATATTGCTTTTCTTGATAATCCCTATCTAGAAAAGGCAACAACCGCGTTCATTAATCAAAATTTGTCTGATAAGGAGTACACAAAGCTTTTCTATGACGCAGTCAAAGCTGATTGGCTGCTGCTTTCCGGAATTCAGAACAGGTGGGCTGAAGACTGGTTGCGCTCAAATGAGATTTCCCTCCGGCAAAATGCAGTTGCTGTCCTTGCCTTGACTGGTGATATTCAATCTGCAAACTTTTTAAAAGGGTTAGACATATCTAGTTGGACCGATTCAGATACAGGTGTGCTAAAAAAAGCGATCAATTATTTAGGAAGGAACGGACGAAATACCTCTGTTTCGGGACTTCTTAATATTTCCGCTAAACAATTTAAATTGTCAATGCTTTTCTCACATCCAACTTTTGGATCAGATTTGAATATTGATAGTCTGCTGCCTCAAAAATTGCACCCCTATACCTTGGAGTTTTTAGAGAATAATAGAGACATTGTTTTGGGGAAATCGATGTCTCCAGTCGCTTTATATATGGCACTGACGAATGTCACTCCAGAGCGTTCTTATAGTTTTTGGGCAGATGTGCTCATTAGAGCGTCCTATCCCGACTCGGCTCTGAGTTATGCAACCATGGGCCTTGCTAAAGGAGGAGGGAAAGCCATCCTAGAAAATACAATAGGAAATATACTTACCGCCAAGGGAAATCTTAAAGAAGCAATAGATCATTACAACATAAGTTTGAGCCATGGCCGAAAAGATGGCTGGCCTGAATTGAATATAGCTAAGAATTATGACAAACTGGATAATTTAGGTGAGGCAGAGAAATGGTTCAGGAAGGCAATTGACCGAGATCCTTTTGCCGCTCGAAGCATCTCAGAATACGCGGAATATCTAAATGAATTTGCATGGTTTCTTGTTACTAGGCTCAGAGAAGATAGAAATAAGATTAAAGAGGCACTTAAATTAAGTATCATGAGTAACAAGCTTGTTAATTACCAAGATCCTAATTTCCTGGACACTTTGGCCGAATGCTTGGCGACCAATGGGAACGAAGAGCAAGCTGTGAAAGTAATGGCTTCAGCACTTAAATTAGTAAGTTTTGACTCCGAGGAACGAACGAAATATGAACAACGATATAAAGAGTTTCAATCCAGGGTTATAAAGCAAAATAAAAAATAATATTATACATTAAAGCTAGCCATTTCTGGTCCAGGTCCTTCAAGAAGTCCTACCACCGGTTCTTTCATTCTCGGCAATACCATTTCCGGGACCTCCCCCTTCTATTAGCTCGTTTTCAATTCGAGTACCACTTTTTTCTTCTCTGTAACCGTTTCCTTTTTCACCGGCCGAACCGCTTGTTTTATATGGATCCTTCGTTCCTGTGAATCCGTTTCCGACCCGACCGCCGAACATCTCGTTCCCTACACGGTGACTTCCTTCCCTTGCAAGTGCTTTTACTACTACAATAAGGCCCACTATGGTTCCAACAGTTAATAATAACTTTTTCATACGATTACCATTTAATATTCTATTATTAGACATTAAGTTATGCCTTATTTTTCGTTTTTTTATTTTTTAATCGCATAATATCTATCCTCGGTAACACACGATCGACCTCATAAACGAATAAGGGATACGCCCCCGACGTATTTTCATCGCACGGCCTAATATAGTGATAACATGAAATTTTGGTTGTGGGGCTTGGTTGCCCGGTACACAAATCGTGAAAAATAGATACCATTTTTATACAGGGTCACCAATCTCAGATTAATTGAATCAAAGGGTATTATTAAATTAAAATAGAATAGACCTATTTCCCATCCTATACAGTCTCATGTTCTTATTCGCTGGAGGTTATCATCTTATCATTTAAATCATTTATATGAAAAGATACTTGTGTTCTTGGTCTCTTTAGCCCGCGTCTGGCGGGCCTGCGAACTAATGATCCGTTAACAGAAATTTCAGAAACTCAGCCTCCGGCAATAAGCGATACTCCAGGATCGTGGGCAAGAATGGCTGTTTTTGCCGGTGAACACGGCTTCACGTTCGTTGATTTCCTAAAGGACTTTTACCAGTATGACCCGCAGAAAAATGAATGGTTGAGAAAAGCGGATTTCCCTGAGGCAGTAATATTGGCCCGGGGCTTTGCCACAGCAAATACAGGCTATGCCGGTGTCGGCTTGACAGCCGAGTCGTCCACGCAGGTAGAGAACAAGCTTAATGAATATTTACCGGATAAGGATATATGGAATCAAAAGCAAGTTTCCCGGGCATTTATCGCAATGGCGTTACTGCATTTAGCATCGGTGATAAATGGGGCATAATCCGGGTTTCCGTACAATCAGCCCGATTTCTTTAAAGACCTCTGGCACTCCCTGAATGAACACTCGGCTTACACTGGTTTGTAAACCTGGTCATTTTACGATTTATCTTTGATCCCCTCAGCCGCGCTCGCTTTCTGAAAGAAAAAAATACCATCAAAGCTCTCGAAAACAGGAAACCAAAAGTAATTTTTAGAGTCTGGTTCAAGATAAGCAGCTCCTATCACCCGCATATATCTTGCTTTACTCAGGTATTCATTTGCTGATGGGTTTTCCTGCACGTCATCAAGATTTAGCACAAAAACAGGGTGTTTAATTTTTTGAAGAGCAAATTCTAATGAATTAGACTTAACAGAGGAAGAATAATTGAAATTTTTATATCCTCTGGGAGAACCTTCAAAGTCATAAATTCGTGATGCCCCTTCATCAAATGCAAACGCCATTGCATAATAATTATCACCAAGTCGTTTCTGTAGATGATATCCCATTCTATGGGTCTTTCCCACCTCTGCATGGGCAATGTGTCCGTTATGTGCCCATAGAACAATTTTGCTGTCCACAGGCTTTTGCTGATATAGATAGATGACATTTTCTGCCAAAAATTTATCACGCAATTCTCTATACTGACTAAAATTTGAAGTCTCTCTCAACCCTATGGTCTGTTCCAGTAATCTGACATATTGCCTGCTTTCAATGCTTTTGTCCTGATTAACCAAATGATATAGATCATTTATCATCTCTTTGTAGGCAGCAAAGTCCTCTTTCGAATGCTTAATTTCCTTTGCAGGCGCATATAGTTTATGAAGTTTATTCAATCGGTCAAAGCTTGCAGGCTTTAACAGGTTCAGGTCTTTTACATTCTCCAGGATACTTTTCGTTATGGCATAGGGGTCCTGCATGTCCGCTCCCTTAATTTGAATCCTTTGAGCACTCTCGACAGATCTGTTATAATTCTTTATCCACGTCAGCATTTCATATACCTCTTGTGTCTTATAAATGCCATAGAGTCCCGACATAGCATATAACAGGCTATCACTTTTGCCGTTAAGCAGAAAGTCATTTAGTTTTTTTACGTTACAGTATTCAGTCTCAAAAATTATTGTTTTTAGCTTGTCGTTGGTGATCAGATGCCTGATTATTTCGGCCTTATAGCTATTAAATTCTTTAGTGCCATGCGTAGACTCACCCAGGGCGATAAGGTCTTTATTCTTAAAGCAGGACTCATACAAGGCGGGGTTGATCAAACTGGCATCCGGGCCTAGCTGCAGGGGAATTGCGATGCTATCTAAAAATTTCAGCGCATTATTATTTTGAGCAATACAGTTCGAAACGCTGAGGCAGGATAAAGTGATAGATAAAAGTAGCTGGCTGAGGGTTAATATATGATCTTTAAGTATCTTAGAGATTAGCATAAATATTATTCGGTGATTTCTGGTAAGATACACCAGGGCATGATATTAATTGAGTAAATAGGGTAAACGGTAAGAATTTTTGTGTAAACGGGAATTACCTCATTCAACTGGAATTCCCGCCGTATGCGCTACTCTCATAATAATCTCCGCCTACTGATCTAAGCTGATACAAATATTTATGAAAACCTGAAGTTCATCGGGCAGTAGGCCTTAAAATCAGAAGCATGAAAACATTCTCAATCATCCTGACGATCTCCCTTTGCATACCAAGCCTTTCAAGCATTGTACTAGCCCAGGATCCTCTGGAGGCGGAGATCAGGCGGCTGGAGGATCTTGAAAGAGAAGCGGTCATGCATACAGATTCCGCGGCATTGTTTAATAAATTATGGTCGCCGAAGATGGTGATAAATTCCCCGGCTAATTCCGTAGGTACAGTAGAGGGAACGAAAGCCCTGTTACGTGCCGGAGGCCTGAAATATCTCTCATTCGAAAGAAAAATTGAAAAGATCACCTTCAGTGATAATGTAGCGGTAGTCATGGGTGAAGAAATGATCAGGCCCCAGGGCAAACAGCCGAATGCCGGCAAGCTCGTAACCAGGCGATTTACGAACGTCTGGCAGTATACCAATAGCAAATGGAGCATAATAGCGCGGCAGGCGACGATAATAAAAGTTGAATAATGTCCGTCAATTCCTCTGACTCACACAACGCAGCAAACAACCTTTATTTGCATATATTTATTCGTGAATAAATTCGAAAATCAAAACACACATTTTTGGAAGTGGGGGATCTTTTATTACAATCCAAATAACCCGGACGTATTTGTAGAAAAGAGATCTAATCTTGGTTGGACCCTGAATTTTGGAAACAAAACCGTGTATTGGATCCTCATTTTATTAACAGCCTTAATTTCCTTTGCTGTTTTTGTTTAATTAAAAACGTTAATCCATCTTGATCATTCATTAAGCATGCAACTCAATAGCCGCTAGTATGTACTAGTAGCTGGCCGTACTTTGCAGAGTCATCAATGAACAGTCTTATTGAACCGGTGAAAAAAGATCTGCTTGCAACTATTTTACACTTTTTGCGATCTTATACAAACATTCGGTAGACTAATGGCTTGAAATCTTTGCGATTGCCGCTGGAATACAGGATATTCAGATAAACATAAAGTAATAATGAAGCGAGCTATACTCTTTATTGCGCTGCTTAGCAGCAGCCTTTTCACTTCGGCCCAGACTGCCGAATCGTTATTCCAGGAAGCTAACAATGCCTACCAAAAGAAGGCTTATGCCGAAAGTGCTTCGCTGTATAAGCGGGCCATTGGTAGCGGCTCGGACAATGCGGGCGACTACTACAATGCGGCCTGTTCGTTTGCGCTGGCAGGAGACAAGGAATCGGCGTTTACTTTTCTTAGCGGAGCGATCAGTAAGGGCTGGACTAATGCGGGACACCTGCAGCAGGATACCGATCTGGCTTCGCTGCATGATGATCAACGCTGGAAATCTCTCGTGGAAAAGTCGAAAGTAAATGAGTTGGGGGCAAAGAAACTTTGGGATAGTCCGGCGATGAAGATCCCCTATAAAGCAGAGCTGACGGAAGCTGAGAAAGTCGCCGGTGTGTCGAAACTATGGTCGGAGGCGAAGTATAACTTTGTGAATTTTGATCTGGTACCTCAATTGAACTGGGATTCCGTGTATGTTGCCACACTCAACGAGGTGACAGCGATCAAAAGTACCGCCGACTACTATCGTGCGCTCATGAAGATGGTTGCCCTTCTCGGCGACGGTCACACGAACGTCTATCCCGGCAATGAGCTGAAGGACGAGTTTTGGGCACAGCCTCCCTTGCGTACCCGCCTGGTGGATGGAAAGGTGCTTGTCATCCAGGTGTATGATGAGGCACTTAAACAACAGGGTATTATCCCGGGAACGGAGCTCCTGAGTATCAATGGTTCGGCCGTTCGTGATTATGCGGAAAGGAATATTCGCCCTTACCAGAGCGCCTCGACTCCGCAGGATATGGATGTGCGCATTTATGAATACGGATTGCTGCGCGGGCCTCTTTCTGAGAGTGTGAGGACCGGCTTTCGGGACGCCAGGGGAAAAGCTTTCGAAGTGTCGCTGAAGCGGGTCAAATTTGATGATATCAAGAAGATGATGCCGGCTGTTCCGCCGTTCCGCCTTACCTGGCTGAAGGGTAATATCGCACACGTCGAACTGAACTCCTTTGGCAACAACGAGGCGGCGGATCAGTACCTGGCCCATTTTGATGAGATCTCTAAAGCGGACGGGATCATATTTGATTTGCGAAACAACGGCGGCGGAAACAGCAACGTTGGCTATAAAGTATTAGCCACGCTGACCGATAAGCCATTTCAAACGAGCAGCTGGTATACCCGCGTTTACAGACCGTCATACCGTGCCTGGGGTAACGCCGAAGGGCGTACAGGCGGCAATAACAATCAGGCACCCGCGAATGGAAAACTGCTTTATACCAAACCGGTGGCGGTATTGAGCAGTCCGCGGACCTATTCTGCAGCTGAAGATTTCCTGATAGCCTTTGATGTAATGGACCGCGGTAAGGTGATCGGCGAAGCTTCGGGCGGCAGTACCGGTCAGCCGCTTATGTTTGATCTTCCGGGCGGCGGCTTCGGCCGGATATGTACGAAGCGCGACACCTATCCCGATGGTAAGGAATTTGTTGGTGTGGGCATTCAACCGGATATCGCGGTGAAGCCAAACTTGCTTGATCTCCGGAAAGATAAAGACACCGTGCTGGAAGCGGCGTTGAAACAGGGATTATAAGGGCCTGCTAAAGGAGCATTGCATGAATGATCCACAACTGATCTTCGTCTATAACGCCAATGGCAGCCTGTTCAGCCGACTGACGGATTTTGCTCACAAGATAGTGTCACCTTCGACCTATGCCTGCACTTTGTGTGCGCTGACTTACGGTAATTTTACAGTAAAGGAAGAATGGAGATCGTTCATTGAATCGCTGCCGTTAGAAACTGTTTTTATGTATCGGGATCAATTTGAACTGAAATATGGTCATCAGGGCGATCTGCCGGCTGTATATCTTTCCACAAATCAGTCGGTCAGGGAAGTAATATCCCGTAAGGAAATAAATTATTGCAAAAATTTAAGGCAACTGAAGGAACTGGTTCAGGCAAACATGGAGGGTCAGGGTCTTTAGCACGTTTGGTAATGATATCCAGCCTGAACCCTGAATTGCGAAATCAAACTAACGTTCTTACTATACTCTCTTTTCTGTCGGCTCATAATAGCCAAGTACGGCACCAGAACCGAATGTTTTAGTCTTCAGGAGTTTAAGATCAATTCTGTCCCTGATGTTCTTAAATAAAGGTAAGCCGCTTCCTATAACAACCGGGTGGAAGCAAAGCTGGTATTCATCAATTAAGCCAAGGTTCCCTAAGGCTACTATTAAATTTGGACTGCCAACATAAAGGTCTTTACTCCCGCCATTGCGGGACTCCTTTAGTTCTAAGATCTCGTTCCTAACAATCTTATTTTTCAAGGTCGTATTTCTCCAATGAACCTCTTTCAGCGTGCGGGAGAAAACAATCTTATGCGCATTGTCCATGATCACCGCAAACTCATCAATTGCCTTATTACCGGTAGGGTTTTTTACGATAGCCGGCCAGGCATCTTCCATCAATTGATAGGTTATCCTTCCGTAGAGTATACTGCCTGCCTTATTCAATAGTTCACTATAGTGCTCATGTAGTTCATCATCGGCGATGCCCGCCGTGTGGTCGCAAAACCCGTCCAGGGTCATGTTCATTGCCGCAATTAGCTTTCTCATAATTAGGTTCTAATTGTAATTAGTTATCTGATCGAATCAGGGGATAGTAACGGATTCTACATACAGCATTATAGAGCAAAATGCTCGAAATCAACTAATAGAGAAAAAATAGCCAAATTATCCCAGTGTTCCAAAACCAGTTATCCATTGTGTTGGATAAATGGCTCCGGGCATTTAGCAAAGTCAGTCTTGCATCCATCCTTTTAATGCTCGCTGTTAGGTAGTAAGAGCGAGAGATTTAATTACTATGTTTGGCCGATTTTTAACTTTTATGACAATAATAAATAGATGCCTGACACTCTTCCTGTTCACTTCCCTTATTTCAGGATGTGAAAAAAAAGAAACCCTTACTCCTGACCCCGTTCCTCGTGAAATTAAGGATATTGAAATACTAAGTGGAAATAATCAGCTTGCTCACAGAGGTGCCCCCCTGGATACGATCGTCATTCGGGTTCAGTTGAATGCCTCGGAAGATAGGTCCCCACTCCGTTACTATGCATTAAAGAGCACTGACAATAGTAGTTTTATTGTTCACAGCCAGGTCAGATATAACGACCATATGATCATTAAAGCTTTGTGGCACCCTTCATCCCTGGAGGACGTTCCAACAGTGAAGTTTTATGTGTCCGCTAGTTGCACCGATGATCAAATGGCTAGGGAAAACTGCAATGAAGCTAAGTCAGTCAGTCTGAAAGCCGCGTTTCTTCGACCCTGGAAAAGTGTTTACCAAAGTAGCCGGGGAAGTTTTACTACTATGTATGACTTGTATTTTACGGATGAGATGAATGGTGTAGCTGTGGGTGAAGGTTCAGGAATTGTGAGAACCAACGATGGTGGAAAATCGTGGATCCAGGGTGATCCTGCGGTGGATGACAGCCATGCCTATATAATAGCTTTCACCGGGCGGGATACCGCGCTTGTAAGCTTAACAAACAACTATCCAGCCTTTACTTATGACGGTGGGAAAACCTTCTTCCGGCCGGACAAATGGACACCTTCAATTATTGGGCACCAAAGTTCTTCCGCCTACTATTTGCAAAGCCGGGATATTATTTATACCGTAGGATGGCGGGGGAATATTGCAAAGACGACTGACGGTGGTCAAACCTGGGACAGGTCTGGAAGTTTTAACGTTTTAAATCGCCTGAATGATCTGATTCATATTGGTAAGGACACACTGTTCACATGCGGTACGGTTGGCTTTTTAGCCAGAACAACGGATGCCGGAAAAACATGGAAACAACAACCGTTGCAACTGAACAATGATTTAAATAAAATATACTTCGTAAATAGTTCACTTGGGTTTGCCGGCGGACAACTGGGCACACTGATCCGCACCACAGACGGTGGCGGGCATTGGGATAAGATATCGACTGGTATTCGCTTGTCAATAATAGCTATTCATTTCTTTAAAAACGGACACGGATTCCTTGTCAGCGCCGGAGGGGAAATTGCTGAATCGCATGATGCTGGTCTGAGCTGGAAATTAATTTTAAAGGATAATTACGGCGCCGGCAATTTACGAAAAGTTGTAATTAAAGATGAGAAAACCATTTTTGGACTCCAGGGATCATCCATTTTAACGTATGATTTGACCCAACGATAAGCATGTCAAAATATATATCCGCAATAAAATCCCTTTTAACTTTAACAGTATTTACAATATTCACTGGGTGCCAGAAATCTGATAATACAGAAGGAAACCCTGACGTGTCTTCCGAACCAAAAGCTAAGATAGCGCTCCTAACAGGAGACAAACAACAAGGTATCTACGGCGATGACTTGCCAAATGACCTTGAACTCGCAATCAGTGTTCCGGCTGGCAAGACTGTAGGTCAATACTATATTCGATTTGGCATGATCCAAGGTAATGGTACTATTGCTGATTACGGGCATGATAACCCGATAAATGTTGCACCCAATGGAAAACTGAGAGTGAGGTGGCGGTTGGGGTGTGATAATCCGGTACAAAAATTAAAAGCTTATGTATATGCCTATTCACTTTCCTATTCGACAAATGAAATAACAGCTATTCCGGAAGATTCAGTGTATGTACAGGCATCGGGCACAAAACCATCCGGCTGGGGTCGGTCATGCGGTTGCGGGGTGCCAGATATCTATAATTCGAATATAATTACTCATGATAACAAAACACTCTACCTTGCGTCCAGAGAGCTGTACAGCTCAACAGATAATGGGATAAACTGGACAAAAGTCGCAGGCGTACCTAAATGGTCAGAAGTCAGGGGCGTGCAGTTCAATAGTAAGGGGTGGATGTATGTTCTAACAAAAAATGATGGTATTTTCTTTTCGAAAGACCTTAGGAACTGGCAGGCGATCAATAACGGAATTCTGGATATGCGCGACCCGACTGCCTTTATGGTTAAAGATGATGTACTAATGGTGAGCTTTTATTTTGACGGACCTTACCTTACACAAGACAACGGTGGCTTTTGGCAAAAACTCCTGGTTTCACGTAATTCACAGCGCTTCATGTTTTTCAATCAGCACCCGGATGGTACCTTGTATCTTTTTGATGATTGGGATACCTTCTTCAAATCCAAAGATATGGGCAAAACATGGCAGTCATTGCAATTGGATAATAACTATTATAGTTCGGGGCCATCGGGCTTTGCGATAGGCCCTGACGGCAATCTGTTTATTGGTTCAGGTGATGCTACCATAGCGCAGCTTTCGCCCACAACTTTAAAAGGTACGTCCAAACGTTACTATGAATGGAACGGTTCAACACAATCAGTTAGTGATATTCAATTTTATAATAATGATGTTTTTTACCTGGTGAGCAGCACGCCAAAGCCGGGCATTTACAGTTTAAATAATGGTTGGGGCCGGGTAGAGCTCGATTTTCCGAAAACAATTGTTTCTTATTTCCGAAAATCAGATGGAGGTTTTCTATTACAAAGTCATGACGGCTTGTATTATCGAAACTAAAATATTGATCGAGCAGAGCACATACCGGATATTGGTGTGCCGCTTTAGCAGTTTGTCAGAATCGCTTCACCAAAAGAAGCCACCTCTAGATCCCAATATGGTTTTGATGCGGGCGGCCACCTGAGAGCGGATTTCAAAGAAATAATCCATCTCCTCCGGGGAGATTTATAGTACGAACAAAGCTTTATTAGGTACTGTACTGTTTCTTTGTCAAACGACTTTCGGCTGTGATTATATCAGTCTAACCCGTATTGGTAAAACATAGGAAACTTTCACTGCTTCGCCGTCTTCCATTCCGGGTTCCCATCTTGGCATTTCTTTTACGATACGTAGGGCTTCCTCAGCCAGTTCGGCAGTGACACTTTGAACTATTTTAATGTTTGAAATTTCACCATCTTTGTTTACAATAAAATTCACAAGAACAAGGCCTTCATCTTTATTCTTTCTTGATTGTTTAGGATACTTCATTTCTTTTCCTAAATATTGGAATAATTTGTTCCTCCCGCCGGGAAATTCCGGTGCTATTTGATACTCAAAATGAGTTGTCTCGGTTCCATCGGAATTCATGCACTTTCCTTCAATTAACTTATCATCTTTATATTTGTCGACCCGTTTAAGTTTTCCGTTTTCCCAATATGTAAGGAGTTGTCCGTTTTTTTTATCTTCCTTATAATCAATGTCCTTGCGAATTTGTCCGCTTTCAAACCATTCTTTAAATTTTCCATCTTGTTTGCGGTCTTTATAAACAGAAAAATCTACTTGTCTTTTAATTTGTCCTGATCTGAAATAAACTTTCTCCGTTGCACGATTTGTGTCTGCCTGGTTACCCAAAACAATTTGATAATATGTTGCGTGTTGTATTGCCTTTACTTTGTTCCAGTCATTGTCGTAAAATGTAGTGTCTTGTCCCAATGTAATTAATGACTGTAGAAGAAATAGGCTTGTTAAAATTTTTTTCATTATGTCTTTTTATCAAACTAGTATGCTGAAGGCTTGCCAAACTGACGGGCTATTACACCAATAGTTCACCGCGGATAAATTTAGAGAAAAGCACTGAAGTTGCAACAACCACGTCGGTCAAGGTAGTATTAGCGGTAGTATTTTATAGTCTCCCTGTTTATCTAAAGGCGTTGATGTATTTTGAAACGTCGTTCGGATAACGCCTTTTATGCTTTTTATCGTAGGTGTCGACCTCAATTACAAATAGTCCTAACTTTCTCTTTGTTCCAAAACCAGTTATCTATTGTTTTTGATAACGGATATACTATTATCCGACAGGCTACCTTACAGAAGTTAAATTAGAAGATTGATGGAGCTGCGTTAAAATTGCATTCCAGATTGCAAATTACCGCCGACGTTCTAAGGCAGGAGAGATGGATTAAGATTATCTTTTCAACTTTGATTTATCCTCCTGCCTCCTTCACCTTCATCGGAAGTATAAGACTCCGATGCCTTAGCTAAATTCTCTCTGATCCTTTTCACTAAGATGCGTGGACCCAAAACTTTTAATTTACAGCCAAAACCCAGAAGCTCCCGTTCCAGTTCAAAATTCAGGATCACCCGGATACTGAAAACCTTTCCATTTGCATTTTCCGCTAGCAGTTTTTGAGTATGATGTAAGGGCTTTGTAATAACATACGGTGCGTTTTCATGATCGACCCTAAACACCACCTGGCAGTGTTTCTGGTTAAGCGATTTGGTTACTCCAAGAACATCTGAATAATAGGTACTTAGATCCACCAGGGTATTTTCAAGATACTCTTCTTTCGCAGCTTCTTCCACGGCGACTATCCTATCTAGGGCCAGGGTTAATAATGGCTTATTCCGTTGATGCGACAGGCAAAGTACAAACCAGCGATTACGATATTCTTTAAGCAAATAGGGACTTATGCAAAAAGTACTTGCATGCCTGGCTTTAAATGATTGATAACTGATGCACAGCACTGTCCTTGAAATAATAGCTTTCCGGATGATTTCGATGAACTCAAGTCCTTTCAGGTTATCATTCTTTTCAAAATCTATTACCGAAGTGCCTGAAGTTTTCTGTACATAGATCTTGTCTTCCAGTTTGGTGACCATTTCATTTACATCTGCGAAATGATTAAAGCCCTTGAACTGTTTTAATAACCCGGCCACTTCGCTCAATACTTGCATATCCTGGTTGGTTAGAGGAATATTGGTGATACTGTAATTCTTGTCAGAATAGGTATAATATTTTTTGTCCACTACGATGATTGGGGCCTCGTAGCCAAGTTTATTACTACGCATCAACTCAATGTCCGCCTGCACTGTTCGCCTGCTAACCCCTTTGTCAATACCTTCATATTCGTATAAAGCATCCGAACATGCATCAATCAGGTCTTCCAGTGCCCACTTCTTGTACCTGTTTTTCAGGCAGTTGTCGATAGTTCGAAATCGGACAAGGGCATTGCGGTTTACAGGCATGGAAATAATTTTTTAGAAAAATAGATATTTTTTTTTGCTGCGCAAAAAGATTGCGCAGGAGCACAGTTGTTTTGAATCGTCAACAAGAAATAAGTCATGGAAAAAGAAAAAATCAGCAACGGAGAAATCAGCGCCTTAGGAGTAACAGATTTAGAACTACTTGTAAACTTTAGCCGCGTTGCTAATGGTCTGTTAAAACACCAGGTGATGACCAAGGAAATCATTCTTGCCCATCTTGAGTCTTTAGTAGAGGATCCGATGCCTTATGCTATGAAGAAGGGTGGTAAGTTCAGGAACCTTGCGGAAAGAGTACTTGAACTGCGTAAAGACGGAAAGTTTATAAAGCAGCAACGCAGTAACCATGCATTAAGAGAGGAATTAATAGAATTCCCGGTTTTTGGAAAAGAGAATATTGAGGCGGGGGCTCTGGGACAGATGAACACTGCAATGAAATTGCCTATTGCGGTGGCCGGAGCCCTTATGCCAGATGCACATCATGGATACGGATTGCCGATCGGAGGTGTTTTAGCAACAACGATAGATACCATTATACCCTATGCAGTAGGGGTTGATATTGCCTGCCGTATGTGTCTGAGCATATTTGACCTTCCAGCCACCGTGGTGGATACAGATAAGGACAAGCTTAAAAGCTTATTAGGTGAACATACTGTTTTCGGTATGGGGGGAGTTGTAAAAAGCCACTATGATACCTCTTTATTTGATCACGCGGACTGGAATGCTACCAAAGTCATCCGTTCGTTGAAGAATAAGGCTTATACGCAATTGGGTACTTCAGGAACCGGGAACCATTTTGTGGAATGGGGCGAGTTAACAGTGACTGCCGGTGCATTGGAGGGAATCCCTGCCGGGACTTATCTCGCTTTATTATCGCACTCAGGTTCCCGTGGATTTGGAGGAAGCATAGCCAATTATTATTCAGAAATAGCTATGAAGAAAACAAAACTTCCTCAGGAAGCAAAACACTTAGCTTGGCTGGATATGAACACCGAGGAAGGACAAGAATATTGGATCGCAATGAACCTGGCGGGTGAATATGCTTCGGCTAATCATCATGAGATACATAATAAGATAGCCAATGCACTGAACCTGCCACCGGTAATGCGTATCGAGAATCACCACAATTTTGCATGGAAGGAAAAACTGGCTAATGGGACAGAAGTTATGGTGCATCGTAAAGGGGCAACTCCTGCAGGTAAAGGAGTTCTTGGGATCATTCCCGGCTCAATGAGTACACCAGGATTTCTGGTGAGAGGTAAGGGTGAAGAAAGTTCAATTAACTCAGCCTCTCATGGCGCAGGTAGATTGATGAGCAGAACGGCGGCCTTTAAAACTCTACATAAGGACTTGGTAGAAGCTGAGCTTTTGGATAAACGGGTCACCTTAATTGGATCTGATCTGGATGAAGCCCCGATGGTATACAAGGACATACATGCTGTAATGGCTGCACAGACGGATTTAGTTGATGTGTTGGCTTCATTTCAACCAAGGATAGTAAAGATGGCTGATCCAAAGGAGAGGCCTGAAGATTAAAAAAATAATTTTTTACTGCGCAGAAAGACTGCGCATACGCTCCCCAACTTTGAGGAGAATTAAAAAGGAGGTAAGTCATGAGGTTTAATTTACTCAGCAAAAAGCGAACACAAGTAAGAAATCATGAAGGCGAGAAAGCCTTTGAGATTAGCCCTGCAATGGAACTTTACACTTTAGTAGTAACTTGGTCGTTAAGCGATTCATTTTATGAGAAAAATGAAGACCGGTTTACGCGCTTAAAGGAGCTTACAGCTAAGAATGATCCTGTTTTTGTTGCAAAGCTTGCCATATATGCCAGGCATAAAATGTACATGCGTTCTGTGCCTTTAGTATTGGTTACAGAACTTGCCAAAGTTCATTCAGGCGACAGCTTAGTTTCTCAAATGATTGAGAAGGTAATTGCCCGGGCGGATGAAATAACAGAACTGCTTGCTTGTTACGAATTATTAAACCAACGGACGGGTACAAAAAAACTCAACCGGCTTTCGAAACAACTGCAGAAAGGTTTGTCAGTTGCATTTAACAGCTTCGATGAGTACCAGTTCGCAAAATATAATAGGGCGGGTACTGTCAAACTCAGGGATGCTCTGTTTTTGATCCATCCAAAGGCAAAGAATAAGGCCCAGCAGGAAATATTTGACAAAATTGCCGATGACACTTTGCAAACGCCTTATACGTGGGAAACTGAATTGTCGGCACTAGGCCAAAGCGATTTTAAAGATGAAGAAGCACGCGCTTTAGCTTTTAAGTCCAAATGGGAAGGACTGATTGACAGCGGCAAAATAGGTTATATGGCTATGCTCAGGAATCTTCGCAACATACTGCATGCCGGTGTATCGCCCTCTCATATTGAAAAGGTTTGTGAAACGCTTTCATCAGCTGAGCAGGTTACTAGAGCAAAGCAGTTCCCGTTCAGGTATCTTGCTGCTTATCGGGAGATCTTAGTTGCTAATAACGAGGTATCGTTGAAGTCGGTACTTACTAAGATAAGTGCGCTTTTTACAGTTAATAGAGGTTGTACAGGTGAAATCCTGGAGGCACTTGAGAAAGCTGCTGCTGCTAGTGCGGTAAATATCCAGGGCTTTGGCATAAAAACAAGAGTATTGCTTGCCTGTGATGTTTCCGGCTCTATGCAAACTCCGGTTTCACCGAAATCGAAAATACTGCTCTATGACATCGGATTGATGCTTGCAATGCTTCTTCAGTCTAAATGCAGAAACGTGGAGGTTGGTATGTTTGGGGATACATGGAAGATTGTCACCGTTCCTAAAGGCAATATTCTAAACAATGTTCAGGAATTTTATAAAAGGGAGGGAGAAGTTGGTTACTCAACGAATGGTTTCCTCGTTATAAAGGATCTGTTAAACAGGAAGCAACGGATGGATAAAGTGATGATGTTTACAGATTGCCAGTTATGGAATAGCAAGGACCAAAGCAATATACATTCCTTATGGTCCCGTTATAAGGCAGAAGTTGCTCCTGAGGCAAGACTGTACCTGTTCGACCTGCAAGGTTACGGAAAGGCTCCTTTGCAATTGTTAAAAAACGATGTGTTTTTAATTGCAGGCTGGAGCGACAAAGTATTTGGTGTACTTGACGCTCTTGAAAAGGGTCGTACAACAATTGAGGAAATTGAGAAAATAGAACTATAGTTTACACCGGATGGCAACGATTCATCCGGTGTTTAAAAGACTTAAGGATGCCGTAGAAACGGGATACTTCGCTCATTAGGGGGAGGGACATTATGTGAAAGCATAATGGAGGTTCGAGTCCTCAAAGCGGTTCCCCCGTCCTGTATCGCCTGTTGCTCCTTAATATTAACATATTAAAAGATTTAGATGCCATAGGTCAGATACTTCTTCCTGAGAAGGGATAATTTTCCAAACCTGGTTCTCTTGCTCTAAAATAAAGTAAGGTGCCGTACATATGCGTTACTTCGTGTCGCCGGTTCGAACCCGGTATCCGTTCATCGGATTAGCTCAGCTGGTAGAGCAAAAGATCTTTAGGGATTCGTGTATGGATTGTTGCCCTTTAAAAATAGAAGATGCCGTAAGCAAGCGATACTTCGCCTGTCACGCTAATTTAGACGTTTGCTGTTTTTTGCTCTTCTTTTTATTCTAATGTGCCGTAAGCAGGTGATACTTCGGTTAGAGCGCCCATAAAGGGAGGCCGTGAGTTCAAGTCTCACCATGATGCAAGTCAGAGTAGCTCAGATCTCACACCTGCTGCTTGTAGCCATTTTATGAAGGATGCCGTAAGTATGAGATACTTCGTTTGGTTAACTTACAGGATGTAAGTGCAGGTTCGAGTCCTGAATTTACTCATACTGTTCTTTGCTCCCTCATTTTTATTTTATTGACCGGAAAAAACTGGTCCTTCATATCTTAAATTGGACATTCGCGTTTTTATGTGAAAAGTTTGCATAGGCCGACGCTTCTGTAATCACATTTCCCTTTTGCTCTAAAACCGAATATGTTCTATCTTACGTTTTTGTTTGCAGATAGGAGAAAACCTGCAAGCCAGCATTTAAAAGATATATCACATCAACAATTTAAATACTATGCGTAAAAAATTCCTGTTACTGGGCTTAAGCGCCCTTGTTAGTTTCGGATCTGTTGATCCCTTGTTTGCAGCTAAGAATTCTAAAGTTTCAAATGTCCAGGCGGAGGTACCGGGGCAGCAGCTGATCGGCCGCTGGGACCTCACCCTGGATCAAAACGGAAAACCGGCACCATCGTGGCTGGAGGTAAAGCTTTCCGGTAACCGTACCCTGGTAGGTTACTTTGTCGGTGTATCCGGAAGTGCACGCCCGGTCGCTAAAGTCAATTTCAAAGACGGGAAGTTTGACTTCACTATTCCTCCGCAGTGGGAGGGTGGTAACGAAGATTTCGTTATTGAAGGTGAATTTGAGGGCGATAAGATCAATGGAACCATTAAGACCAGTGATGGTAAGAAATACAGCTGGACAGGTGTTAAGGCACCATACCTGAACAGAACTGCTGCACCACAATGGGCACAGCCCGTTCAATTGTTCAACGGGAAGGACCTTAGCGGCTGGAAAGCAGCTGGTGAAAACCAATGGATCGTGAAGGATGGCATTCTGACCAGTCCTAAATCCGGTGCGAACCTGGTATCAACCCAGAAGTTCACAGATTTTAAACTGCACGCAGAATTCAAATATCCGAAAGGCAGCAACAGTGGGCTCTACCTTCGCGGCCGTTATGAAGTTCAGATTGAAGATGCCCCGAAGGATGCTCATCCCGCCAGCGTACTATTCAGTGGTGTCTACGGTTTTTTAACCCCCTCAGAAATCGCTTCCAAAGGTCCGGACCAGTGGCAGACCTACGACATTACTCTGATCGGGCGCATGGTCACCGTAGTAGTTAATGGCAAAACAGTGATCAGTAACCAGGAGATTCCGGGAATCACGGGCGGTGCCCTCGACAGCAACGAAGGCGAACCGGGACCAATCTACATCCAGGGTGACCATGGACCTGTTGAGTTCAGGAAGATTGTCATCACACCTGCAAAATAATACTGGTTTTTAATAATACTCATGAAGGTGTTCGTTATATACGGACACCTTTTTTGTTTCCAGGTAAACCAGGAGATAGGCCATATTCCCGACGTTCCCATCATCTTCTACTAATCAGGATTAACGCTTTTATTTTTCAAAATTTTAAGATCTGGATTGGAGATAACTATATGCTAACTATATACTAACTATATGCTCACTATATCCTGACCCGGTCAGGATATGGTTAACAGATTGTTATTAAATAGTCATCACACCGCTGGCTTAAAACTGAACGTCGCGAAATATTTACATGCAGCTCGTGGGGGTAACCGTGTCTTTATAATGTATATTCGTTGCATACCCCGGCATCTTTGTTTTGAAATTACACCCTTAGCAAGCTATGAAATACACATTTACACTGATTCTGATTTTCTTAGGTTCGGTCGCTTTCACGCAGGATCTAATAGACAATTACTATGAATTTGGAGGTGCCCTGACTGAGGGCAGGGAGTCTGCTGCGGTTATGCTGGCAGAAAAGATCCTGCCGGAAGTTTCTTCCCTATCAGAAAAAAGACAGGCGATATTTTATTACAAGCTGGCGGGCTTGCACGAGAATATGAAGAATACCGATCAGGCTATTCTCTTTTATGAGAAAACACTAAAGCTGGAACCCAACTACTATGTCTCCCACATGGCTTTAGGGTATTTGTATATATCGAAGGCCAATAAAGTGGTACCGAAGCTGAATGCGGAAAAGGATAAGGCTGCTCGTGATAAATACATCAGCGAATACAGTGCAAACATGAGAAAAGCTATTCCTTTTCTGGAAAGGGCTATGGCCTGCGATCCGAATGAGCAGGTACTGGCTTCCATTAAAAACTGCTATGACTCGGTGAACAATAAGGCTGGCTTCGCGGGTCTTGATGCGCGACTAAAAAAGCTGGAAGCAAACTGTGTCACTTTGCTTAAAGAGGACTAAACACGATAACGATGCCGAAGGTATCGAAGGTTTGTAGAGGTAGTTTGCTCCGTTTCCCAGAGCCCAAAGACGGTCGCACATTAAACATATAAATCAGAAGATCTAAGATGGGTTGGAGCGATTCTTCGACCCCTTCAGGGTCGTGTTTACCGGTGCCGGATTTTTCTAGAAACCTGTGATCCCTTCAGGATCATTTACGATGTGAGGTTAGTAGGGCAATTTTATTTAACTGTCCGATGCCGAAGGTATCGAAGGTTTGTAGAAAGCATGTTTGATTTTGATCCCGACCCCGAAGGTGGTCGCACAACGAAGGACCATAATTCGTTTCCGCTTTGTGTCGGCCTCCCTCTGTGGGAATGTGAGACAGTTTCTTATAAATATCTGACAGTCAGTCATTAATTTATTCATGGAACAAAGTTTGTGTGATCTTTGCCGCTAAGAAAGATGCTTCAGGAACATCGTTTAAGAGTTCCGGTGGCTTCAGTTCTTAACCGGCACATTTCACCGCTTGATCCTCATTGTCATGGAACACATTCATACTTTGGAACAGCTGATGGCCTGGTATCTGCCCGGCATCCAGGAAACGGAGAAAATAATTCTTAATTCCCTCGAGAATGAAGTTTATCCGGAGAGTTCAACGGGCTTGCAAAAAGTTCTTTATGAAACCGATATGCTGTGCCGGAGACACATTGAAGAACTGAAGCAAATGATACATGAATTCTCTTCAGTACTCATCCCGCAACGATCTTCATTTGGCATCAACGGCCTGACGCTGGACTTCAATGAACTGATGGGACGTATTGAAGATCGTGATACGGCCAACGCCGCGATCATTGTGTTCCTGCAGACAGTGTGTCACTACAAAATAACGGGCTACGGCACGCTGAGCTCTTATGCAAGGATCTTAGGAAAGGAACATATTGCCGCCAGGCTGCATCATATGCTGGTTGAGGAAAAAGATCTGGACCACGCTCTTAACAAGATTGCGGAGAAGCATGTCAACCTGCATGCTATCTCGCCGCAGGTTCCTCCGCATAGGGACGAATAGATTCTAGATTTGAGATTTGAGATTTTAGAGCTGAGACCGTAAATGTTGCGAAGCCAACTACTTTATCTGTTTCACGCAAAGCAGGGAAGATTTACGCTAAGGACACAAAGCTTAATTATCCTTTGCGGTCTTCGCGGTTTTTCTTTGCGCTCTTTGCGTGGACCAAACCACATTGACCTTTCACGCAAAGCAGGGAAGATTTACGCAAAGAGCGCAAAGTTTAATATCCTCTGCGCTCTTCGCGTGAACCCAACCTCATTGTCTCATTAGCAAATTAGCACATTGACAAATTAGCACATTAACAAATTGATATCATCGGGCTACCAGTACCGGCAGTTGCTTATTGAACAGTGCAACAAACTGCTGGCTTGTCAGAATGTGCCCTTGTTTCTGAGCGTTATTTGCAATACTGTAACCCCATTTGGCTGCGGCCATTCTTTCAGCGGGTGTGCCGTGGTGGTTAGAACTGTCAAATGAACAATCGCCTATATTCAGGAATACCTGGAGAAATTGCTGAACTCTTTTCCATTGCATACTGGCGCCACGTGCGTGCGACAGGTAGTAAGCAGAGTAGGCATCAGCCAATAATTCGTTACTGCGGGTTCCTTCCGGACTACCCTCACCATCATATAGTCCGAGTTGAAATTGCACCTGGTGCGCAAATTCATGTGCAAGAATTGCCTGAGGCGCGACGTCGCCGAAACCAATTCTGGCATAACCATCCATGATTCCGTCTCCCATTGCAATTTTATTTGGTATGGTACCGACAGGACCTCCTACTTCAGTGCGGGGAACAGCAAAAGCATTAAAGGTAAAAATAGGATGATCGCCGTTTCTGTATTGCGGGAACTCATTTACAAGCGAGGTGATCAGATCAGCCCAGAACGCCGCATCCTCCTGGCTGTCTCCATAATAGAACCTATCGAACTGGATGACCTTTTCTCTGTCCAAAAGCATTTTTCCATGCATGCCAACTATGATCATTCCGTTGGTCTGAATATTTGAGAAGCGCTTTAAATCCTTGAAGGTTTTTTCGATCGTGTGGGTATATTCTCCATTAACTCCGAAATATTGATTCGCCGGGCTATTCTCAAAATAGAGGGTATGGAGAAACGGGATGTCAAGTATGCCCGTCACAAGAGCAAAGAAGATCACATCATCATCCCAATCTGTCAGCTCGACATTTAACCATTGACGAATAGGTGTGGCATCACTACACTCGGTGGGCTCGATCGCCAAAGCCTGCCTCGCAACGTTCCTGTACTGCGGATGTGTTAATAGTAATTTATCTACACTTTTCTGTAGTCGCTCCCGGTATGTGGCCGGTAAAGTAGAACGAAGTTTCCGGAGTCTTGCCTGTTTATTCAGTGCCATTTCTGTTTGGGGTTTTCCGGCAAGCTTACTGTCAGCATTGGAAAGGGGCGCGCTGTCTTTTTTACAACTTGTGATAATGATCAATAATGTTGCAATAACTGTTGTTAGTGGTTTTAAGTGTTTCATAGAATAGAGGTTTGATGAAACACAATTTAATATTTAAAAACCCACTTTAAATAGATGTGGAGGCTGTTTTTGATATTATATTTTTTGAAGCCATGGTTAAATAGTTCATTATGATCGCTATTCCAGCTATCTCTTCAGTTAAGCTAAACGTAGTTGCGGTTACAAACAGGGCATAAATACCCCGGCGTTCGAATTTATATGATGAAAGAGGGTGGATATTAGCAGCGAAATTCTACGGGAAATGGAATTAAAAGTCTCAGTTCCTGAAGTTTTGGGTGACCATTATTCCATTAACGCCGCCATCGATGATCCCGATTCCAATCCTGCCGAAATCCCTGTGGAGAATGTTCGCTCTGTGCCCCGGCGATTCCATCAGTCCATTATGGGCAGTTTTCAGATTGGGAGATAAGGCCAGGTTTTCGCCGGCCGTCGTGAAAGATATATGCGCAATTCGGATCCGGTCAAATGGGTCCATACCTTCAGGGGTATTATGCGAGAAATAGCCGCGCCTAAACATATCAACCGAATGCTCACGGGCTACCTCCCTGAGTGAGATATCGGCTTTCAGGGGTTTCAGCTTCCGTTTCATTCTTTCGTGGTTGATAAGCACAAGCATCCGGGCTTCCAGGTCCGGCCTCGTTTTCGACGTGTTTATCTTGAAAGGCAGCTTAATTAATTTATTGGTTTCCGGGTGGATAGTAAAAATGGTTCCCGAGTCATTAATCATATTGCTGAAGACCGGGCGGGCCTTATCTTCCAGCCACTTTGTACGTGAAGTGAGTCTGTAAACAACGGAGCTATTCTGGGCTTCCTCCGAAAAGTTATTCCCTAAGGGAATTCCTGAAATAACGATCGCCAGGAGCGAAGCAAAAATCATCCCGTTGACGGCACCCGGTATTATTCCTAAAAAACGGTTTGTCTGATGTTGATGAGCTGAGTCCGGAACCTTTTCCAGCAGATGATCAAGAACTACGGCGAGCATAAGCCTGGCGAGTATAATGGCAGCGATGAATAACAGTGGGGTAGTCCAAAAGCTTTTTATATGAATGATGGTCTCGAGAAAAGCCGATAGATAGGGATATAAAAGGAATGCAATCGCGAGGCTGCCGGTCCAGTTAAGCAATTCAGTGACGGAGTATATAAAGCCGTGTTTCCAGCCAGAATATGAGGAAATACATATAACCAGGACTAGGATCAGATCTACATAATTCATTGGTATCAGGTATCAGGTATCAGGTATCGGGTATCAGGTATCAGGTATCGGGTATCAGGTATCGGGTGTCAGGTATCGGGTATCAGGTGTCAGGTATCAGGTAACAGGTATCAGGTATCGGGTATCGGGTATCAGGTGTCAGGTATCGGGTATCAGGTAACAGGTACCAATGTAAGGTGTCAAGCACCTGTAGCCAATACTTTGCCAGATACTTCTCAAAGATGAAGTCACAAGCTGATAGCCGATAGCTTACCAACGTACAATGCAAATATATTTGTATATTAAGTAAATCTTATAGTCAGCAACCAGCCGGGGTTCAATATCATCGAGATGAATGTGTATTTCTATCGCGCCGAATGCGGGGATGCTGCACGGGTTCACTTCCGGGGGAATGATGGTAAACGTCATAATATCTTCATTGACAGCGGTTATGAAAGGACTTTTGAGCTTATTCTCCGCCAGGAGATAAGCAAGATAAAGACCCGGGGCGATCGGATTGACATGTGGCTTATATCCCATATTCATGATGATCATATAGGAGGAGCAGTTGCTTACCTGAAGGCAATAAAAACGGGTGAATTGCCCGACATTGTAGACAGTTGGATTTATAACCCGCCAAGGCCTGCGGGGCTGCAAATTAATGGTCGGCAAACGTCACCCCTGCAAACACTGAGCAGTATAGAGCAGGGTGACGGCTTAACAGGTTACTTATCAGATCACGGCAAGATCCCTCAGTCTGATATCACCAGCAAGTTTCCGGTTCAGGATCTGTTTGGGTTAAAGCTTACGATGCTGGCACCGCAACCGACTCAGCTTGGCAAACTTCGCGATAAGTATGCACCGGGTAGGGTTAGGTCGCTGCAGCGGATTGAGCCTGAACCCGAAGAGGCCGCCCGGCAGTTTGACTATCATATACCGCTGGGAGAGTTCGATCCCGAAGAATGGAATGAGGATGATTCTGTAGAGAATGGAAGCAGTATTTCCCTACTCATGGATGCGGGCGGAAAAAAGATCCTATGGCTTGCAGATTCGTTGCCGGGTAGTATTATCAGGAGTCTGAAGAAACTCGGTTATTCTAAGACAAATCCACTGGTCTGCGACTGGGTGAAAGTAACCCATCACGGCAGTAAAGGCAATAACAGCCTTGATCTTTATGATATGATCCGGTGCAACAATTACCTGATCAGTGCAGACGGCCGGAATAAGCATTGCCTGCCTACTAAAGAGTGCCTTGCCCGGATCCTTCGCAGCAGGTTCCGGCCCCTTGATTCCAGGTATTTCCTGGTCTTTACATACAATAATAAAGTCTTAAGGAAGATCTTTGACGTCGATGGTCCCGGGGTCTTCGATCAATATAATTTCCAGGTTAAATACTCTGACAGGAAATGGATACGTGTTTGACAGAGGTTTGTGCCGCTAAACTTCCAATCAACCATATAGGAAATGCAATGTTTTTTGTGGTCGAAATCTGGCTTTCAACTATTTTTCCGGACGGCTTTAAAACAAAGCATCCCCAGACGGAGAGAATGGGGATGCTTTTAACCAACCAATTTGAATTTAAACCTAACCAAGAATTATAAACTCACCGCAAACATAGTGTATTTTTTACACTATGTAAAATAAAATTGAAAATACTTGTTGCAACATCTTATTTAAAGCGCTCAAGGTACCCGGCGATGATTTCCCGGTTTAATTACAATCAGCGGACTTATGGCCGGTTTAATATCCCTACCTTCGCCGAATTATTTTCTTGAAACGGGTGTCAGTAATATGGCCGTTCTCAATGGCTATGATCACTTAATACATTACATGAAAAAAATCGTTGAATACAGAAAACTGCTGGGAGTAGATAAGGCTGCCGAATTACAGGAACTAAAGACTGTTTACAGAAGCCTGATGAAGAACTGGCATCCGGATAAATTTACAGACTCTGCTGAAAGTAAAATAGAAGCCGAAGAGAAAAGCAAGACTATTATAGAGGCGTACCATTTCCTGGTAAGCATTGCACCGGAAACTCTGGAACAAACTAAGGCGGAGTACACGCTGACCACAACGACCTCAAATATCGCTGACTTCGAATATAAAGGCCAGGTATTAACCATCAATTTCTTCGACGGAAGTGTTTATGAATACTTTGACGTGCCTAAAGCAGTTTATGTGAAACTGATTAACGCCGATTCGCCGGGTAGATTTGCCAGGAGACACATCTATAATAACTACGTCTACAGAAGCACAACGAAGGTTGTCGCTTCGGCATAAATCAGAACTACCAGGTTCAGGGTATATCGTTCCAATCAGGAATGATATACCATTTACTATCATCATCTTTGGCGTAGGTTAAACCATCGCTCATTTCAAAGACATCCCGTCCGTGCTTCTGGCTGAAATAGCTTTTTGTTTCACGGATATGCACGCCGCCATTCTCCCGGCGAAGGTACAGGAGCAAGGCACTTAAGGCCGGCCCCACTTCATTCAGGCGCTGTTCATCGTTTTCTCTAACAAATGCTGAGCTCATGTTCCTGGTTTTGTTTATAAGATTAAACGCCAGGGCAAAGTGAAAGTTTGCTTTGCATTACACCGCACCGCTAGTCTGCATGCGGATCATGCTGCTGGGGAACAAGCCTGATCTCATAATCGGAAATGGTGATCAGTCGCTGCTTGTAAAGCCCTCCGATTACTTGTTTAAAAGCTTTCTTACTCATCTTCAGCTGCTGACGAATGTCGTCAGGCGAACTCTTATCTCCGAGTGCTAAAACGCCGCCGGTTTCTTTTAATATGTCCAGGAGAGAATCCCTGGAATCGAGGATGAAGTCAAAACCTAAAGGCCTAAGACTGAGGTCGACCTTGTTGTCCTCGGGCCGTATCTTTTTGATATAACCTACTCTCGACTCCCCGATATTCAGTTCTTCATAAACCTCGTTCCGGTAAAGCAGCCCCATATATTTGTTATTAATGATGGCACTGTAGCCCAACTCGCTGGTATCGCAGATTAGGAGGCTTACTTCATCACCCTCTTCCAAATCACTAAGATCGGTGTCGACCTTATCGTCCAGCCAGGTAGTGGCTGTAAGTTTACCGTCGTGCTGATCGACATACAGATAGACAACATACTTTTTGCCAAGCTGAAGCGGCTGTTCCTGCTTACTGGCTGGTACAAAGAGGTCCTTATCAATCCCGATGTCCATGAAGGATCCGTTTTCGGTCTCATCCACTACCTTCAGATAGGCAAAATCGCCGACAGCAGCATAGGGGCGTTTACCGGTCGCCATTATACGACCATCTTTATGATGATACACAAAAACGAATAACTCATCTCCAACCTGGGCGTCCTGGCTTTCTGGTAATATGACATCTTGCTCGCCGTCTGTCAGGATAAGTCCTTCGGGGGTTATGCTTTTTACTTTAAGATAATTATAGGTACCAATATGGATCATGATGTTCTGGACTATCGTGTGCGAATGGGGTCAAAGGTAATCAGTTCGCAGTCGAATTCGGCAGGATTCAAATATGTTCAGGGATAAAGTTCTTTCCCGGGCCCGTTTAGCCGGTAATTTCAAAGTTTCAGCCTGTCGGTACCTCGATGTAGAATGTTGTGCCCTCACCCTCCTTACTTTCAAACCTTATTTTACCGTTATGCCACTCCACAATTGTCTTAACTATAGACAGTCCAAGTCCTATCGTATCTTCGCCGTGGAGCCCTTTTCGCCGTGCATCTGTGAATTTAGCAAAAAGAGTAGGGTGGTAGGGTTTTGGAATGCCGATGCCATTATCACTGAAAGTGAATAATACCGAATTGCGCTGGTCGCTGATATGAAGTGAAATGATACCGTCGTCATGCGTGAATTTCAGCGCATTGGTCATGAGGTTATTGATAACCTGCATAAATTTTGCTTCATCGAGATTGACATAAATGCTTTTGTCAGAGCAGGAAAATTTAAATGTTCTTTTTGTGATTGATTCGGAACGCTGTGCTTCTTCCATATAGTCCTGTAGTTTGGAAACAATATTAATCCTTTGTTTTACGAGCTCTACATCTGTGGTTTCTGAGAACTCCCGGCCAACCAGGTCATTGATCATATCGATCGAGCTGCTTAGAATACTCGAAACGGTCTGGGTAAGTTCTATCAATTTCGGCTCTTTGATCCCTTGTTTCACTAACTTGGTGGCTGTATTTGCCATGCTTAGCGGCCCTCTTAGATCGTGCGATAAAATGTTAAGGGTTGAATTTTTCTTGTTAGTATACTTCTTGATTGTATTCATGTTGTTTCGTTCCGCAGTGATATCGTTAGCATAGGCAAGAATAACTTGCTCTGATTTCAGACTGGTCATAACTGCTTTCAATCTGATCCATTTTTGCTGATTAGCAGTTTCCAACCGGATGTCTGCACTGGGATTATCTTCCTGTAAGATATTACGGAAACTGTTTTTAAGGAATTCCAGGTCTTCAGCATGAACGAGGTTCATTACATCATCCAGAGATATGACTTCGCTATCAATACCTGTTAAATGCCTGAAAGCACGATTGACATATAACAATTGCCTGGATTTAAGATCAACGGCCAATTGAGCTTCGGGAGACAAGTCGGCGATAAGCTTGTACACTTCATCCATAGGTATAAGTTTAACAGCAGATACTTAGCCGGTTTCACGAAAAGAAACAGATAAAATTTTATATAGTTTGACGAACCCTCAGGCGATGTAGATGAAGCCTGAGCCGCCCCCGATATATTCAGGTACATTGGCGCTTTCAGCCCGGCAGTTCTGGTAGGTGATGAGTTCAAAAAAGCTTCCCCTCGCTGTATAGAGAGATAGATGATAACCTGAAGCTCGCCTCGATTGGTATCGGAAAAGATGATTTCCTCCTTTCGCAGAATAGAGGATTCAAAAAGCTTCTTGAAGCGCAAAATATTAAGTTTCAGTATTGGAAAACTGAGGAACTTATATATGGATGGCCTGGAGAAGATATCTCACTGAATTTGTTCCGATGCTTTTTAAGAATTAAGACGTCCTGAGAATCATCTTGAACCGGCGCTAATTCTGTGACTGCCAATCCTGTTCCAGGATATCAACAGCTTCTACGTTGCCCTGCTGAACGGCGAGGTCCAGGGCGGTGAGGCCACGGCTTTCCCTTATATTCTTATCGGCCCCGTGAGCGAGCACCACCTTAACAAGCTGGTTCCGGCCAAACATAGTCGCGAACATTAAGGCAGTTCCGCCATTACCATGTCTGGCGTCAAGATCTGCACCGAAACGGATAAGCAGCTCAGCTATTTCAGGGTAACCTTTGAAACATACTCCCATCAGGGCAGTATTGCCACCGTGGTCATAAGCGTTTACATCGGCTCCCGCTTCGAGCAGCAGCCTGGCAGCTTCCATCTGGCCATTATAGGCAGCGATGATCAGCGGTGTATAGCCCCTGTCATCCTGGAAATTGAGATGTTCGAATTCGGGAATTAATTCCTCCAGAATTGCCGTATTTCCGGTACGGGCTGCGTCAAAAAGACTAATAACAAGATTCTCCATGACCTGCATCGATAAAAAGGGGAGTACGGTCGGAGTACTCCCCGGGTGTAATGATTAGAGTTTAATAGGGATTAGCTTCCTTTGAAGCGTTTTCTGCCTGCTGAACCCCTTCCTCGGCTGCGGAGGTCTCCCGGGCTTTGTCTCTCAGGCCTTCTGCAACCCTTCGTCCATAATCTTCATCGCAGGCAGTAAACATCTCAACCATTTTATCCTGGATATGTTTTTTTACAGGAGCTAATGTGTTGACCAGGTTCGTGATCAGCTCATCTCGTTCCCATTCTTCAAAATTACGGTACGTTTCACCAGCCTGTTTGAAGTCATTCTGTTTCTCGATCTTGGCACGAACAAGCGAGGCCTTATGATGGGGAGTATGATCTTTACCGGATCTGACTGCCTCTTTTAGGCCGCCAAGACTGGAAGGCTCATAATTCACATGCGGATTCATACCTTCAACAATATCCTGGTAATAAGTCATCTGACCATCGCGCTGGTTGGTCGCCACGTGCTTCCGCGGGGCATTTATAGGCAGCTGCAGGTAGTTGGTACCAACGCGATAGCGTTGGGTATCGGAATAGGAGAAGGTACGTCCCTGAAGCATTTTGTCATCAGAAAAATCAAGGCCATCTACAAGCACCCCTGTGCCGAAAGCAGACTGCTCAACTTCAGCGAAAAAGTTAACTGGGTTTCTGTCCAGCGTCATTTTACCTACAGGCAGCCATGGGAACTGTTCCTTCGGCCATAATTTGGTGTCATCAAGAGGATCAAAGTCAAGTTCCGGATGCTCATCATCACTCATGATCTGAACGTTCAATTCCCATTCAGGGAATTCTCCTCTTTCAATTGCTTCATACAGATCCTGTGTAGCATGGTTGAAGTTTTTTCCCTGTATTTCCTGGGCCTGAGAGGTTGTTAGATTCCGGATGCCCTGCAGGGGCTCCCAGTGATATTTTACCAGGACTGCGTCGCCATCAGTGTTGACCCATTTATAAGTGTTCACACCTGACCCCTGCATATGCCTGTAATTCGCCGGAATACCCCATGGAGAGAACAGGAAGGTGATCATGTGCATTGCTTCAGGAGTATGGCTTATAAAATCAAACTGCCTTTCTCCGTCCTGACGGTTAGTAACCGGATCCGGTTTAAAGGCATGGATGAAGTCCGGAAATTTGAGGGCATCACGTATAAAGAAAATTTTCAGGTTATTGCCGACAAGGTCCCAGTTACCATCTTCGGTATACATCTTGACGGCAAATCCCCTGGGATCACGGAGGGTCTCCGGTGAATGGCCGCCATGTATAACTGTGGAAAAGCGAACAAACAAAGGTGTCTTCTTTCCTTTTTCCTGGAACACGCTGGCCCGTGTGTATTTGGATACAGGTTCATTTCCCACGGTGCCGTAAGATTCAAAATACCCGTGCGCACCTGTGCCCCGCGCGTGAACTACTCGCTCCGGTACACGCTCGCGATCAAAATGAGACATCTTCTCAAGGAACGGGTAGTTTTCCAGAGTTGCAGGCCCGCGGCTTCCAACCGTGCGTAGATTCTGATTATCATAAACAGGATGCCCCTGTCGGGTAGTTAAAATGTTCGATGTTTCCTGCCCGGAACTTTTTACTTCTTTCTGCACTTTTTCCGGATGACCATTGGGAGATTTCTGAGATTGGCTCATACTAATTTTGATTTAACCCTGGGGTGCTGAGTTCACAGCATAAGAAGGGATTGGTTTTAAATTAATGCCTTAACTATCAGTTCTTTTGAAGGAAAATAAATTTAAAGATTTAAGCCTGAAATGTGAACCTTCAAATGAAAAAAAAATCCTTTTGGAGCAATCGGAGAAAACATCAGTCCGGAATTCTGTTCTCGGATTGCCTGTGTCGAAAAAACTTTAAGCCACCGATATTCCTTTAAAGGAAATGAAAGCACTTATCCTGACCTGTACCCTGAAGAAACAGGGTTTGTCAAATACCCAGACTTTATCCGAGTTCTTTATGGAGAAGCTGACCGGACACGATGTGGAATGCGAGATGATCAGGCTAGTGGATCGAAACATTCTGCCGGGCACTTATTCAGACATGGGTGAAGGGGATGACTGGCCTGCAATCCTCGAGAAGATCAAAGCCTCAGAGATAGTTATCTTTTCAACGCCGGTCTGGTGGGGTGGTCATTCTTCCGAAATGCAAAAGGTGATTGAACGGCTGGATGAGATCCATGACGAGATACTGGCAGGAAAGAACTCGCAGCTTGACGGGAAGGTAGGGGGGATAATCATTACCGGCGATTCAGATGGCGCCCAGCATATCACGGGTAACATCAGCAATTTTTTAAATGCAATAGGCGTTGTTTTTCCACCTTATTCGACCCTTTCGGTTCTTTGGGAAGGACAGGAGAAAGGGGCGACAACTTCGCGTGAGGAATTAATGCGAAAGTATCGTGATGAATATACTGACGCGGCGGAAAAGATGATTGACCAGCTTATGAAATACAGCCGAGCCTGAGGACCGGATTTTATTCGGGGATCTAGTCGAGCGAGACGAACAGTTCAGACTGTATAAGCCACCTGCCGTTAATTTTGCGCCACATCGCCGAATAGTTCCCCCTGAGGCTTTCGCCCTTATAATGCCAGCTGCCGGATTCCCACGCCAGTATACCGCTTTCGCCGATGATCACCTCCGATGGATTGCGTTCAAATATGGAGGGCGAAGCTGAAAACATCTTTTTAAAAACGCTCAGCAGGCGGGCTCGTCCTACATACTGGCCACCTTCGCCTGAAATAACCAAAATATCCTTCATCCAGAATCTGGCGACGCCATCCGCATCATGCCTGGCGATAGCATCGTTGGAGGCTGCCCTTGATTCCCTGATTATTGTTTCATCTTTCTCCATGGTGTCTGGCTGCAGATTTATCAGACCGGGATCTCAAACAGGCTGAGGGTGAGACCTTCGTAATGCTTAGGCAGACCCGATGTATCTCTTAACACAGTTACACCAAGGTACCCGAAGCCGCAACTCACATAATAGTCTTTCAGCTTCTGGTTGTCGCCCCAGGTGTCCATCCTTACATATTTTTTATCAATGCTTCTTGCATAACCCTGTGCCCATCGGGCAATTTCCCGGACATACGAGCCTCCCCTGAAGTCGGGATTGGTTACAATCCGGTGGATGTAGATAGCGGGATCCTTATCCCGCTCGTTCCAGATGAGTGGATCATTGAAGGTGATTGCAAATATGCAGGCGATCTGGTCGCCTTCCATGATCTTCCACTGCCGTTTTTCTCCGATCTCTTTCTCTACCAGGCTTCGTTCAAATCCCTGCCATTGCTTACTGGAAACGGTCTTCTGGAATTCAACAGCCGCGTCGTACAGTTTGAAGATCGCATCGATGTCTTCGGGAGTGCTATTCAGGATTTGCATTGTAAGCTCGGGTTTTAGAAATTATGTAATACGTAGGACGGTCTTACTAGAATTTTCGAAGGTTTATATACCTGATGATCATCAGGATCGCTACAAAAAGAAAGATCAGCAGAAACATTTTCATTAAGCGCAAAAGTATCAATCTGAAATACATGTTCTGCAAAAAATCTTTTACATGCTGTTTTATTGAAAACATATGGTGCCCTTGCCTGTAATACCAGAATATGTGACGTCGATGAAGGAGCATATCACAGGCAGCTCCGTTCCTGGTTCTAAGCCGGACGGCAGTCTGACGACAATTAGGGAGATGTCGCATAAAGCCGGCGGGCCAGCCGCTGTGCTTAGCCTAACCGATGCCATCGCCCTGATTGTGGGAATTGTGATCGGCGCCGGGATCTTCAGGGCTCCCTCTTTAGTTGCAGCGAATACCTCTGGCTCCGGCATGTTCATTTTAGTATGGATCCTTGGCGGGTTGGTATCCCTTGTCGGTGCGCTCTGTTACGCGGAATTAACGACTACATTTCCCCATCCCGGTGGTGACTACCACTACATCAGGAAAGCCTTTGGTAAGAAGCTGGCTTTCCTTTTCGCATGGGCAAGAATGTGTATCATTCAAACCGGCTCTATAGCCTTGCTTGCTTTCATCTTTGGTGATTATGCATCCCGGATCTTTAGTCTTGGTGAACATTCGTCTGTGATATATGCCGCGCTTGTAGTAATCTCTTTAACAGCGATAAACATTATGGGGATCACCTTTGGTACGGGTGTTCAGAAGATCCTGACGTCCGTAGAGGTTCTGGGTGTCGTTTTGATCATCCTCGCCGGATTTTTCCTGAAAGGGGAGGCCGTCACCGCTTCGAATTCTGCTATTGCCGGTGAAGACGGTAAAACCTTCAGCGGACTGGCAATGGTTGTCGTATTGCTGACTTTCGGCGGATGGAATGAGGCTGCCTATATATCCGCCGAACTTCGGTCCGGAAAACGGGTGCTTGCCCGGGCTCTGATCATCAGTATTGTGCTTATCACAATCATTTATGTTCTGACAAATGCCGCTTATTTAAATGTACTGGGCCTTGATAAGATGGCTGCCTCAGAAGCGGTAGCGGTGGATATGATGCAGGTGATAATCGGACCGGGCGGTGCTCTGATGATTGGGATCCTGGTAGCTGTATCATCACTTACTTCTGCGAATGCAACTATCTTCACCGGTGCGAGAACAAATTATGCACTTGGTCGTGATTTTCCCCGGTTAAAAAAACTCAGTCACTGGAAATCAAAGTCGTCTGCTCCTGTTAATGCTTTTCTTATACAGGGAGGTATCTCACTTGCGCTGATCAGCCTGGGCTTGATAACCAGGCATGGCTTTGAAACAATGCTGGAATATACAGCGCCGGTGTTCTGGTTCTTTTTTCTGTTGGTAGGAATAGCTCTGTTTGTGCTGCGCTACAAAGAGCCGGACATTCATCGCCCCTTTCGCGTGCCACTCTATCCGGTAATTCCGTTCATATTTTGTTTAATGAGTACGTATCTGCTGTATTCAAGCGTTGTTTACACGGGAATGGGTGCGCTGGTCGGAATCGGCGTGTTGGTGACGGGCGTGCTGGTACTTTTTGTTTTCAACCGTTCTAAAACTGCATCACATTGATCAATAATGGCATCAGAAAATCTAAAACCGGCGAATACACGGATTGTTGCCCGAATTAACAGCTGGTATAATTACTAAAAATCAAAAACATGGAAAAACTTAAAAAACTTTTTGCGGCAGTTGTATTAACACTTTATGTGACAACGCTGGCATCTGCGCAAAGCACGACAACAGACGTTAAATTAGATGTACCATATGTGCCAACCAGGCCTGAAGTCGTGGCGGCAATGCTTAAACTCGCTAATGTCACCTCGAAAGATGTGGTTTATGATCTTGGCTGCGGAGACGGACGGATCGTTATCACTGCGGCTAAAGAATACGGAGCCCGGGGTAAAGGCATTGATATAAACCCTGAACGTATTACAGAAGCGAAAGCAAATGCACAGAAAGCGGGTGTGACTGACAAAGTTCAATTTGCCGTTGGCGATCTGTTTAAGTCAGATTTTAGTCCCGCGTCTGTTGTAACGCTCTACCTGCTGCCTGCGATCAACCTGAAATTGCGTCCGCAATTGCTTGAGCAGCTCAAGCCGGGTACGCGCATCGTATCACATGCTTTTGATATGGGCGACTGGAAACCTGAAAAGACCGTTGAGGTCGATGGGGGAGCAACGATCTATTTATGGACCGTACCTGCTAAGAAATAACCAGCAGAGATAAAGAACAAAGAGTAAGGAACAAAGATTAAGGAGCAAAGACTGCTATCCTTGTTCTTTGTTCCTTGCTCTTTTCTCTCAATCTTTATTTGCTAACCGGAACAAGTTTATATACAGTGCCCGGAGTTTCAACAGCTATGTAGAGAAATCCGTCTGGTGCCATCCGTACATCTCTCACTCTTCCGATATTCTTGAAGAGGATCTCCTCGCTAACTACCTTACCGTTCTTTAAGACGCTTCTGTTCAGATATTGAAATCTTAAGGATCCGGACATCAGGTTTCCTTCCCAGCCCTTGTACCGGTTGCCGGTAACAAAGGTCATCCCGCTCGGCCCGATGGAGGGAGTCCATTGATAAAGCGGCTGCTCCATATTTTCCTTCTCGGTTTTCGTATCAGGGTTCATGGGCTTTCCATTATAGTTGATACCGTAAGTGATATCAGGCCAGCCGTAGTTCTTCCCGGGATCGACAATATTGATCTCGTCGCCGCCCCGGGGGCCATGTTCATTGACCCATATCTTGCCGGTTTCCGGATGGATGGTCATTCCCTGTGGATTACGGTGTCCGTAGGAGTATATCGAAGCCTCGGCACCAGGGGTGTTCGTAAAAGGATTATCTGCGGGAATGCTTCCGTCTGGTTTGATACGGTGAACTTTTCCAAGGTCATTTCCTTTAATCTGCTGCGGATTTTCATTGTGCCCACCTCGTTCACCCACTGAGAAATATAAGTAGCCGTCTCTTCCGAACTGCATCCGCGAGCCATAGTGATGGCGGGTTGAAGAATAAGGCTCGGCAACAAATATATCTTTCTGACCTGTCAGGCGGCCGTTCTCAAACTTGGCTTTCATGATAGCCGTTGTTGCCTGGGTCTTGCCACCTTCGGTTTTCCCTTTCGAGTACGACAGGTAAATAAATTTATTCGATGCGAATTGTGGGTCCGCAATAACATCCAGCAAGCCACCCTGACCGGCGTTTACTACTTCGGGTGTGCCGGTTATCAACGTTTTTGTGCCATTCTTTTTGATATGGTAGAACTTGCCGTTCCTGTCCGTAACAAGCATTTCACCGCCCGGCAGGAAAGCTATTCCCCATGGAACCTCAAGGCCTGTTACAACGGTATCCAGGCGAATGGTTAAAAGCTCGGTTTTAAAAGTGTTTGACTTAGGCTTGTCTGAAGAAATATAGCGATTGACGTTTTTAATACCACTGATAATGTAGTCGGCCAGCTGGTATGTTTCTTTATCGGCGAAGGTCTCATCAAATGCAGGCATACCTTCATCATGATAACCCAGCTTGATCGCCTTAAAGAGATCATCCCTGCTGTTTCCGTGCTTCCAGTTTCTATCGGCAAAAGCGTTCATCTTTTCGCCGTGGCACCCGCCGCAATAGGTCTGGTAATGAACTGCTGCTTTGCCGAAAATACTGTCCTGAGCCGGGGTGTTTACAGTGAACTGGTTTTCGTTGCCGGAATGGTTAAAGCTGACAAGCGCGATAGTGAGGGCCCCGAACAGGAGCATAGTGATGAGATATTTAAACATACATGCGAAATTTATTGCCCTGTTAAATATGGGCATAAATAACGTATTCAAAGAGTCTAAGTTTTCAGACCGCGGTTTTAGATTCGTGCGGAACGCAGAGATTTCGCTGTAATTAGGAGATAAACTGCTGAAATCAGGGAAAGGCGGAAAAAAAACACCAGGCTTTCGAGTAATCAAAAGCCCGGTATCTTTAAGCAGGCAATATGTTAAGGGGAATGATATCGCCTGTCTTTTTCTATACTTTTTTAACAGAAACGGCATTGGGGCCTTTCTGGCCCTGTTCTGTTTCAAAAGTCACTTTATCGTTTTCTTTAATGGGATCAACAAGTCCGTTGATGTGAACGAAGATGCTTTCCTGTGTGACCTGGTCTTTGATGAACCCATAACCTTTGGATTCATTAAAGAAAGTTACAGTGCCTCTTCTTGGTCCTTCGGGCTCGGTAGGCTCATGTTTAGCCACTCCGATCTGGATGTCTTCCGCATTAAACTTCTTCTTTTTAGTGGGATCAGGAGGAGTTGATGATATATTGCCATTTTCATCAATATAAGCCATCATGTCTTCAAGACTTTTGCCTTTAGAGGAACTTGCTTTCCGCTCTTCAGCCTTCTCTCTCTTCTCCTGCTGCTTTTTGAGTCTTTTCTTTTCTTTTTCTTTTTTGTTAAATGTTTCGGTGGGTCTACTCATCTTTTTTTATTGTTGCAATTTTGCGCGATTCAAATATCGGCATTTAGAATTGAAATATCATTGATTTTTAGAAACTTATAATTCAGACTTCAGCTCTGCTGCGACCACCCGGCCGCTTTATGTGGTTATCTGTAAAATTAAAACCTGTTTGATGCAAAAAGGTTTAAGCTGATTTGAAATCGTTGCTGGCCTAAAAAACAGTGCCTGTAGCCGGTTCCGGGTGCTCATTTCTATAGTGATTTCTAGTCATTGATTTGTAAGATATGAGTATGTAACTTAAATGTTATAATCGCCCCCAGCCGACCAATAACCAACCTGCCGAATTCCCGGTTTTATTTTTCACAATCAAACTTAATCTCATGAGAAAGATCTTCACTCTTATGCTTCTTGTACCATTTTTGGCACTGGGGCAAAACAAAACAGTTTTAAATTCATTCCGCATTTATCCCAAGCCGGATAAGGTGACGGAGTTTAATAAGGCCCTCGCAAATCACGCCCAAAAGTATCATACGGGCGACTGGAAATGGCGGGTATGGAGCATTGAATCCGGTCCGGAATCAGGCGGCTATATGGTCTCAGAAGGCCCCAGCAGCTGGGATCTCATAGATAAACGGGGTGATATCAGCCCGGAGCACTTGTCGGACTGGGACAATAATGTTAGCCCGCTAACAATAAATCAGGGAACGGCCATTTATCTGACTTTCAAACCTGAATTGGGCACGGCTCAAATGACTGACTATGCAGATAAGATCATCATTAACCATATGACCGCTCTCCCCGGAAGGATTCAGGCCGTCGAGGACCTAATAAAAAAACAGAAAAAAATGTGGGAGAACGGGAAAGAATCCATCGCGGTTTATTCCCTTTTGGCTTCCGGTGAACCTGGTTATGTCGTTGTTTCCCGGTTAAGAGGAGGATTGAAGGAGCTGGCTGAAGGATTTCGGAAGCCTATTGCAGAACGGTATAATGAAGCGAATGGAGCCGGTTCGTTCGATACATTCCTGAAGGATTATGCAGGTGCGGTGCAGAAGAGATGGTCTGAACTGCTTATCTACCGGCCCGAATTAAGTTCAAAATAGCTGTAAGAGCTACCAGGGTTACCTTGGCGGAAGCAGAGACAAGGCTAAGCGCGACTCTATCTGCGGCCGGGTCTTTTGAACGCTCCGGAGTAAGGACGTGTGATATTTCTTTCTCTAAATTGCTAAAATGTTTAGTAATTTAGCGGAATAAACTTTGTCTTCGAAATGCTATCCCTGAACGACCGGCGCCACATCGCACACTTTGATCTTGACACCTTTTTTGTCAGCGTGGAGCGACTGAAGAACCGTAAATACATCGGTAAGCCGGTGATCGTTGGTGGTATGAGTGACAGGGGAGTTGTGGCGGCATGCAGTTACGAGACTCGTGCCTTCGGAGTTCATAGTGCAATGCCGATGAAGCTCGCCCTGCGGCTGTGTCCGCATGCGGAGGTAATCCGGGGTGATTTTGACAGTTACAGTCATTATTCAAGGTTGGTAACGTCCGTGATCAGGGAGGAAGTGCCGGTTCTAGAGAAGGCAAGTATCGACGAATTCTATATGGACCTGACGGGCATGGACAGGTTCTTCGGCTGCAGCAGTTTTATCGCCGGGTTGAAATCGAAGATCCTGAAAGAAACGGGTTTGCCTATTTCATATGCATTGGCTTCCAACAAGCTCATCTCTAAAGTTGCTACCAACGAAGCAAAACCCAACGGGCAGATAGAAATTGACTTCGGTAATGAAAAGCCTTTCCTGGCACCCCTGGCAATTAACAAGATGCCGGGCATTGGTGATAAGACATCGGCACTGCTCCGCCAGATGGGAGTGGAGACAATAAAAACATTGAGCGAGATCCCGCCTGCCATGCTGCAGAGCCGGTTCGGTAAGTCGGGGCTGGACCTGTACAGAAAAGCAAACGGGATTGACCTGAGTCCTGTAATACCATACTCAGAGCAGAAAAGTATCGGAAAGGAGGAGACATTCGAGAATGATACTATCGACGTTGGCTTTCTCTACAGCGAACTCGTCAGGATGACTGAAAACGTTGCCTTCCAGCTTAGACAGCAGAAAAAGCTCAGCGGGTGTGTAACCGTCAAACTCCGCTATTCCAACTTCGATACAGTTACCCGGCAGGCCGTGATCAGCTATACGGCATCAGATGAGATGATCCTTCAGACAGCTAAAGAGCTATTTAAGAAGGTATATGATAAGCGACTCCTGGTTAGGTTGTTAGGCGTTCGGTTAAGCCATCTTATTCATGGCCAGCAGCAGATAAACCTGTTCAATGATACGCACCAGAGCATACGGCTTTACCAGGCCTTAGATCATATCCGTAACCGCTATGGCGAAGACGCTGTTTGCCGGGCAATCTCTAAGAATTTCGTAAAGCACCATGTACATTAACTGTAAAACTTATTTTAGTTATCGCTACGGAACGTACAGTACGGAGGCGCTGGTGAACGAGGCAGCTGAGCTAGGACTTCGCAGCCTTGCACTGACCAACATTAACGGCACTCCAGACGCATGGGACTTTGTGGACTTTTGCCGTAGCAAGAACATCAAGCCCGTTCTGGGGGCTGAGATCAGGAACGGAAGCAAATTTTGTTATATCCTGATGGCGAAAAATGATTCCGGGTTATTGCATATCAATAGATTTATCTCCGCTCATAACACGCCCGGTAGTGTATTCCCGGAACGCCCGGAGCCTGACGATAACGTATATGTTATCTATGAGCTGGGCCGGTTTGCTCCGGAAGCCCTCCGGCAGAATGAACTGATCAGTGTAAAACCTGTCCAGCTGAATAAGCTGCTCACAGTTCCGGTCAATAGATTTCCGGATAAGTTCGTTATCAGGCATCCGGTCACGTTCCAAAATAAAGTTCACTGCAATCTTCATCGCCTGCTCAGGGCGGTGGACATGAACACCCTGTTATCAACGCTGAAGCCGGAGGATACCGCGGACGCAGACGAAATGTTCATTTCTCCAGCAAACCTGATGTCCCTATTCCGGGATCACCCTTCCATGATCGCCCGTACCATCCAGCTGACGGAAGAATGCGGTATAAGTACGGAGCTTCATACTGATAAGAACAAGAAGACGTATACCGGGACTGCTGAGGGAGATCGTGCCTTGCTGGCAAAACTTGCCAGGGAGGGTCTTGCATATCGTTACGGAAAAGCGAACAAAGAGATTTCCGACCGGGTGAAGAAGGAACTGCGGGTGATCAACGATCTCGGCTTCAATGCCTATTATCTTATCGTGTGGGATGTGGTCCGTTATGCGCGGAGCCGTAATTTCTTCTATGTCGGCCGGGGAAGCGGCGCGAACTCGATTATTGCATACGCACTTCAGATAACCGAGGTAGATCCCATCAGCTTAGACCTTTACTTCGAGCGCTTTCTTAACGAGCATCGCACATCCCCGCCTGATTTTGATATCGATTTCAGCCATACGGATCGCGACGAAGTGATCGACTATATCTTCAAGCGTCATGGAGACGAGCACGTCGCATTGCTTGGAATGTACAGTACTTTTCAGCGCCGTGCAATTATCCGCGAACTCGGGAAGGTGCTGGGATTGCCAAAGGCGGAGATCGATCTGCTGGTCAGGGATAATCGCAGCAGCCAGGGTGATGACAAGCTTCATCGCATCATACTCCGGTATGAAGCATTGCTTAAGAGTTTCCCCAATCATCATTCCATTCATGCCGGGGGGATGCTTATCTCCGAGAAGCCGATCTTTGCCTATACCGCATTGGAAATGCCCCCGAAGGGATTTTCCACCGCTCAGGTCGATATGTTTCTCGCAGAAAAGATCGGGCTTTTTAAACTTGATATATTGAGCCAGCGCGGCCTGGGTCATATTAAAGAGACAATGCGCCTGGTAAAGCAAAATCAGGGGATCAGTATCGACATCGATCGCACGGCCGAATTTATGAAGGACGAAAAGGTGGCTGCCCGGATCCGGAGCGCTGATACCATTGGCTGTTTTTATATCGAGAGCCCCGCTATGCGGCAGCTGCTTCTTAAACTGCGATGTGATGATTACCTGACGCTGGTAGCTGCCAGCTCGATTATCAGGCCCGGGGTATCGCAATCCGGGATGATGAAACAGTATATATACAATTATCATAACCCTGAAAATGTCAGGTATTTACATCCCAAAATGGAAGAGTTACTTCAGGAGACATTTGGCGTGATGGTATACCAGGAGGACGTCATTAAGGTGGCTCACCATTTTGCTGGACTAGACATGGCAGAGGCCGACATCCTGCGCAGGGCCATGTCGGGTAAGTACCGCGGGCAAAAGGAAATGGAGCGGATCGAGCAAAAGTTCTTCCTGAACTGTACGGAACGCGGCTATCCGGAAAATATCAGCCGGGAGGTTTGGCGGCAGATCGCAAGCTTCTCAGGTTATTCTTTCAGCAAGGCGCACTCCGCAAGCTTCGCTGTTGAAAGTTATCAGAGCCTGTATTTAAAAACATATTTCCCGTTGGAATTTATGGTGGCCGTTATAAATAACTTCGGGGGATTTTACCGCACCCAATTTTATTTTCACGAACTTAAACGGGCCGGTGCAGAGGTGCATCCGCCCTGTGTGAACCGAAGCGGTAGATATACTTCTATCGGGGGGGATAAGGTTTTCGTCGGATTTGTGCATCTGGAAAAATTAACGGCATCGCTTATTGATACGATCGTCGAAGAGCGTGAAAGGAATGGGTTGTACGCAGGTTTACAGGATTTTATTGAACGTACACAGGCAGGTCTCGAACAGTTGAACATTCTCATCCGGATCGGAGCTTTGCGTTTCACTGGTATGGGGAAGAAAGAATTACTCTGGCAGGCTAATTTTTTGCAGAAGCGGGTTAAAGAGCATGTAGTCGCACCGGCATTTTTTGAAGAGCCTGCTATTGAATTCGCCCTGCCTAAATTCAATACATATCCGCTGGAAGATGCCTTTGATCAGATCGAGATCCTGGGATTTCCCTTAGACGATGCATTTGCTTTAGTGGACGATGACCTTTCCGGGATAAGCTATGCGAAAGATCTTGCCGGTAAAGCCGGTCAGCAGGTTACTGTCATCGGGCAACTGGTAACAACGAAAGATTCCCGCACAGTACGAAAGGAATCCATGGCTTTCGGCACCTTTCTTGACCCCGCCGGAGACTGGCTCGACACTGTACATTGGCCGGATTCCTTACGTAAGTACCCGCTTGCGGGAAGCGGTTTCTATAAAATGACCGGAAGGGTCATTGAAGATTTTGGAGTGTATGCTGTTGAAGTCGCTTATATGTATAAAGTTGGACTTAAAGATCGTAACTTCATTAGTAAGGACCTGACCAAAGCCCTTGCGGCACAAACGTAAACCAGGTCGCCGACAGACTTCTTTAACCATCACATGATATGACACGAAATAATGTATTGACTGTAAGTACAATAGTAATGATCATACTTGCTTTAATTATGATCTTTCTTGGTTTCAGGTCGGGTCCGAAGATCCTGTATCCCCCTGTCATAACAGGAATAGGCTTTATTGTAATTGCCTGGGTATTATCGGTGTTGAAAGATAAATAAACCGGGAAAAATAATTTGGCATGATTTCCGAAAGGTGGGATGCGGTTTACAGAATTAAAACGTTTGAATATATTTAACCAGTTAAGACATACCAGCCGACAACAGATCCCAGAATGAAGAAATCCCTCTACTACCTTTCTTTTATCGCAATTCTAATTTCCTCCTGTTCTTCCGTATACATGCCCCACGTCCCCAGCACCCCCATGCTAAGCTCCAAAGGTGAATTGAATGCCGGCGGGCACATCTCTTTAAGAGGAAATGCGAGTTTCAACTCCGCCTATGCAGTCTCCGATCATTTTGGCGTCCTGTTAAGCGGTTCCGTAATGAGTCAAAACGGAAAGAAAAAGGATTTCAGGCACAACCTGATGGAGACCGGAGCAGGGTACTTTACAACGTTCGGAGCGGCAAACGATCGCGTCCTGGAAATATATGCCGGCCTTGGCCGCGGAAGCAGTGAACGAACCTTTAAAGACAACACCGACCTGGGGCTGGTGACCACGGAACGTCAGGAAGTTTCGTTCGGTAAATATTTTCTGCAGGTAAATTACAGTTCGAAGGACAAAAAGAAGCTGAAGCTGCTGGGCAGGAGCTTTCCGCTAAATTATGGCACCGCTATTCGGACAAGTTATGTGAACATGAGTAAATTTGTCATTAGCGATGTGAAACAGGTCGCTGAAGACAATATCTTCATCGAGCCGGTCTTCTATACCCGGATGGCATTAAACCGAATGGTACAGCTGCAATATACAAGCGGAAGTAATTTTGGACTAAAGAACCGTAAATATCTGACGGCGGGATCCTCAGTTTTCACGCTGGGACTTGTTATTAATGTTGGGGGGCAGAGCTCGAACGGCTATTAATTGATGCGGCGGAGATCTGCTTTGCGCAGCCAGCCCTTCGTTATCTCGCGGTCGGTATTAAAGAAAACTACATAGATAAAGCCGTTAGTATCCTCAGAGGCAGTAAGTTCTGAATCGTTAACGTTCGACAGATAGATCGGCCTCCTCGTTCTGATATCAGGTTTATCATAGAAATATGCCTTTGGCACAGCCAAAGTATATTTGCTGGATACCTGCCTGCTTTCTTTTGGTTCGAAGTAATCCGGATTTTGATCCGGCTCAGGTTCTAAAATATCTCTTTTTTTTCTGGCAGCGGTTTGAGGATTAGCAGGAGTGCTTTTAACAGACTTAGTTTCCGGTTTTTTCTTCACTGTTTCTGGCTCTGTTTTCTTCGCTGGGGTTTCATTCTCCTGCTTGTCATCAGTTTTTTTTTCCTCCTTCGGAAGGGGAGGAAGAGACTTGACCAGGGCTGCTGAATCAATGGCATATAAACTATCGGCGTACATTTCTGATGCAATCATGGAGGACGTATCGCTGCTATATCCCGAAGTATCTGAATCAGTGTATGTTGTTATTGCGCCCCTTGTCTCGGGCTTTCTGAAAAAGTAGGAGTATATCGCGAAAGCACCCAGCAATGCAATCACAGCCAGCAGACCAAAAAACACCGGCCGGGGTATATTGAGCTTATTGCTCTCCGGGTTATAGTCAGCGGTTTGGTATTTGTAAACATCTAGCTGGCCCTCCTTTTGAATGATAAGTGCTTTAAGACGTTTAATTTCAGCATCCTTATCATCAGGCTCCTTAGGTTTATCATCCGGCGTTTTTCCTATCGGGCTGAGCGGTTTATCCTCCGACTTATTTTCGATCGGCTTAACCGGCTTATTATCCGGTTGTTTTGTGACCGGAGCGGGAGCTGGAATGGCGGTCACTTCTTTGACAGGAAGGTTATGAAGCTTTATAGCTTCCTGCAGTGCAATGCCGTTGCTATAGCGCTTAGAAGGATCCTGCTGAAGACATATGGATACAATGTTTAAGAGCCAGACAGGAGTATTCATTTCCAGCATCTTTTCGGCCTCTGTCCAGTTGAGGGGAAGGTTCTCTTTACGAAGTTCCTTAATCTGCTGCCCGGTGGATATTGCAGGTAAAGTATCTGCAGCTTCCGAAGGATCGCCTGCAACGGTTTTGTATTTTGGGGTTGTCCCCGTCAGTACCTCAAAGAGGATCACTCCGAGACCATAAATATCGCTTTCAAATAAAATTTCTCCCTGATGCTGTTCCGGGGCGAGGTATTCCGGCGCCCTGCTATTCTTTATTTCCTCCCGCCTTTGCTCATCGGTGAGGAGGATTCTTCCAAAATTAAGGAGTGTGAATTTTCCGGTGTCGGAATTAAGCCTGATGTTACCGTTGTTGATACGGCCATGCTTAACCATAGCCGTATGACAATGCGCGAGCGCGTCTGCCATCTGCGCCGCCAGGTCTATTGCTTCACTCACCTTGAAGATGGCATTATTCGGAAAATTAAGGAGTTCATCGAGGTCTGCTCCCTTTATGAATTCGCTTTCAATAAAAGGGAATGAATCCTTTTCAGTGAGCCCGGCATTCAGAATTTTAACCACGTGAATATTAGGCACCTGGTTCAGGTGTTTTAATCTTTTTATTTCCCGAAGGTATACGATAGTGTGTGGCTCTTCTTTCTTTCTTGGATGTACCGGGTAGGGTAGAACCTTGATAACAGACTCAATTTCCCTTGTACGCCGCCCCAGAAAAACCGTCCCCGCTCCGCTTTCGCTTATCGGATGAATGTTTTCAAGCCCTTCGATCTTTATTTCTTTCCGCATAATTGTTTCTCCAACCTGTCAATAAACGGTAAATGCTGATAGTATTATATAACCTTCCAATATCATTCCAAACCCTAATGTTCAATTGAAATAATTGCGGGATGGGGCTGTTAACAAATGAGTTGTGAAAACCAGGACTTGTCCTTGCGGACTGAATTTGAAAACTTATGATTGGAAACGGTGTTATTTATCAAAAACTTTAAAAGATATGGCCGAAATACATGTACAACGTAAGCGGAGAAGCCTTTGGTGGTTGTGGCTTTTAATTATTCTGATTGTTGCAGCGGTTGTTTACTACCTGTATACCAACAATTACTTCGGTAGAGAGGACCTGACGGTAATCAACTTCCTGCCAGACAACCTTTTTGACACTAAATATCTTTCATAAGTTAACAATTAAATTCAAAACTTTTCATCCATGGCATCAAATACCAATGAATACAGTCACCTGAGCGAGCTGGGAAATAGCAAATATGAGATCGCTTCCGGCGAGTCCGATATCCGTAACTGGTTAGTCAAGAACGAGAACGGGAACATTCTTGGGGAAGTTCAGGACCTGATCTTTGACTCAAAGCTTCGCAAAGTGGTATTTATAGTGCTTGACCTCGATCGGAATGAGTTAAACCTGAAGGAGCGCAGAGTACTGCTGCCGCTGGAATACGCAGAGGTCAATGAAGCTTACAAAAATGTGATCTATCGTGGTCTGATGCCGAACGAGCTCGCGGCGCTTCCAACCTACGAGAAAGGTAAAATATCCAAAAATTCCTTAGATCTGACCATGAGCACTTTCCTGGCCAGCATGGGCAACGATGCGCCTGCAGCGCAAAGGGTGGCAGCTGATCGGCCTGCGGCGGTCAGGAATGAATTCAGGGAGGCTGATGCAGTTCAGGTAGAGAGAGCGCCGGTTAAGCAGTCGGAAACCGGAGAAGTTTTTTACACAGTGATTGGAGTTTTTGACCAGCCCCGTCAAACAAGGGATTCAGTAGAATATCTGTTGAACCATGGTTTTCTGAGGGATGAGATAACGGTCTCTACACGTCATGACGAATATGAACATGAGCAGAATAATCGCGGGGAGACTGAGATCACTCATTTCTTCAGGGCGCTATTTAATAACGATGAAGAAGCCCGGAGATATGCCGGTGCTGCAGCCCGTGGCTCAGTGGTAACGGTTGATGTAACCTCACCCCAACGGGCTGAGAAGGCGGCAGAAATATTGGATCAGCATGGTAGTGTGGATATGAGCAGCACTCTGGATAGCCCCGGTGATAATTCTGTATCCGGTACCAAAAAGGCGAACAGCAGGATATTTGAAAGGCGTGCGGGACGTTAATCCCGATGTTATTACATTCACAACTTATCTGTTGGCCAATAGCTGAGCTGACCCAGCATTAACATCATCTGCATTTCCCCAAACCATCGTGGGATATGAAATCATAGGTGCATCTTTCAGGCCTTCTACGGAAGCCAGGCTCGCATCTTCCGGATTTCCCCAAACCATCTCAGGAGATGCTACAAGATGCGTATTCTTTAAATTTTCAACTGAAGGGGTAGCTGCTTCATCGGGACTTCCCCAGATCATTTCGGGTGCTTCAAAAAGGGAATGAGTGTTCTTAAGTTCATTCAAATCTGCAGACTGAATATCTGAAGGATTACCCCATTCCATCGCAGGGTAGCTGATCACTCTTCCTGCTGCGCGGTTAGCTTTCCTGGCTTTCCTGTTTGGATTTACATCAGCCAGGGCACTTAAAGAAAGTGTGGCTATCAATACGGTGCTTAACAATTTTACAGTTTTCATGACTATTGTTTTTTAGGTAATTGTTGCTATTTGTTGATCAAATGTACTCCCGCCTCAACTGCCTGACAATTGGTATCTGGCGGGCTGCCTGAAGATTTCGGTGAATGGCAGAATTTTTACGGCGAAATTTTACCGGTAAGATGATTATCTTTAATAAGAGAGTGATTATCAATAGTAAACGAACTTATTAAAACACTTAAAATGCAGTTGACAGAGCAACTTATCCATGATATCGAGCAGCAGGCGCTGGGACTCTCGTATCCCCGCTACGTTCAGAAGCTAAAGGAAATTGGGATTACCAACTATGAAGTCAGGGTAAAGAACCATAATCGGAAGTTCACTTCCTACAAGGGTCAGGAGCTTCTGCTTACAGGAGATCTACCGGAAGTCATATGCGCAGATGAGTATAATCGCGCAGCGGTGAAGGCTGCAGTCAGGCGCACACAGGAGGGCTTAACCGACTATCCCGAGTTTTTGAAAGAGTTAGCTGCCGCGGGCATTCATAACTACCTGGCAGATCTTGATTCAATGAAGATCCTGTATATGGGAAAGAATGCCGGTGATCTGTACACTGAAGCAATACCCGAACCGGAGTAGGCGATTAGGACACTTTTAGCTGATCTAAGGTTTTTAATATTTAATGCTAAGATAAGGGAGTGCTTATCTGTCGGCAGCTACGCGATATTCGGGATCTTCCACAATATTTACCTCAATAAGTTCGCCAGCGTTCTCTAACAGCATTCTGCAATCAGGGCTCAGGTGTTTTAGGGTTAGTTTCTTACCTGCTTTCCGATATCGGGCGGTCAGTTTGTTCAGCGCGTCTATACCTGACATATCGGCAATTCGGCTGTCTCTGAAATCAATAACAACTTCGGCCGGATCGCCAGCAACATCAAATTTTTCATTGAACACGGCCACCGCACCAAAGAATAGCGGACCATAGATTTCGTAGTGCTTTATTCCGTCTGCATCTGTATACTTTTTCGCGCGGATCCGTTTGGAGCTTTCCCATGCGAATACCAGCGCGGAAATAATGACACCTATCAGGACAGCTAAAGCAAGATTATGCAGAACAACCGTTATAACAGCAACCAGCACGCCCACCAGGATGTCTGCAACGGGCATTTTGTTGATGATCCTGAAGCTGATCCATTCGAAGGTACCGATGGATACCATGATCATGACCCCGGTCAAAGCAGCCATAGGCACAAGTTCGATCACCGGAGCTCCGTAGAGTATGATCAACAGAATAGTTAATGAGGCTACTATGCCTGATAGGCGGGCCCTTGCCCCGGCAGACAGGTTAACCAGGGTCTGTGCTATCATCGGGCAGCCGCCCATGCCGGAGAAAAAGCCGTTTAAAATATTCGCACTGCCCTGTGCGATACATTCGCGGTTACTGTTACCTCTTGTACCTGTTATTTCGTCTACGAGGTTAAGGGTCAGCAGTCCCTCAGTCAGGCCTACACCCGCCATGATCAGCGCATAGGGAAAGATGATTTCCAGTGTGCTCATATTTAACGATATCACGGGGATATGAAAAGACGGGAAGCCGCCGCTGACAGCAGCGATATCGCGTACGGTCTTTGTGTCTATCCCGAATCCCAGTACAATTAGAAAGACAATTATTATTGCGACCAATGATGGGGGGATTGCCCGCGTAAGTCTTGGCAGAATTACAATAATGGCAATGGTGAATGCGACCAAAGCGACCATTATATATAAGGGACTGCCGGTAAGCCATGTGCTTTCGCCGTTTACCACCGTCTTAAATTGTTCCAGCTGGGCCATAAAGATGATCACGGCAAGGCCGTTCACAAAGCCGTACATCACGGGCTGCGGAACAAGCCTGATAAATTTGCCGAGTTTAAATATACCTGCCAATATCTGGATAAGTCCTGCGAGCGCGACGGCCGCCAGGACATATTCAATGCCATGCGATTTCATCAGGGCGATCAGAACGACCACGGTGGCCCCTGCACCTCCTGATATTAAGCCCGGCCGGCCCCCTAAGACAGAAGTGATCAGCCCCATGATGAAGGCTGCGTAAAGACCCATCAATGGCGGGAAGCCTGCAAGAATTGCGAAGGACAAGGATTCAGGCATCATGGTCATGGCAACTGTAAGTCCTGCAAATACTTCAGTTTTATAATTGACCTTTTGTGTAAAATCGAAAAGTCCGAAATAGGATTTCGTCATAATGAATTGTAAGTACCTGGAAACAGTCCTGGCAATGAAAACGGAAAGGCGCAAAATTGCAAAAAAAATACACCCGGTTTTCCTAATAAACCGGAATAAGATACCTGTCACACATTTAGGTTTGACAGGGGTTTCCTAGTAGTTTTCCAGGGACTTCGCAGTGAGATACCAGTAGATTCTTACCAGGATACCACTTGAAATTTATCATGTTCTATAAGCTGGTGTAGAATGTGCGGTATTAAGGACTAATTTTCAGATAACGACCCGACCTGCTACTAGAATTAACGTCATATACCCCGATTTGCTTTAATGCAATACAGGGCATAGTTTTAGTTATCACTGTAGAAATCCAAAGACAGTGGCAGCCAGTTATACATTTATTAAAGGGAAATCTCCGATCGTGGCAACAGCCATTCATGAAGGACATCATACCCGCGCCGGGTTAAAAGAACTGTTCCATCTGGACGAAGACGAAAGGTTGAGAGAAGAGGATCCCTACACCGCAAGATGGCTGAACGTTTCTGATAACCGCATTATTGTTCATCATTCCCGTTTTGAAACAGATGTGAACCGCCCCCGCGAAAAAGCAGTTTACCGGGTACCTGAGGATGCCTGGGGATTAAACGTTTGGAAACAGGTCCTAAATGATGAAATAGCTGAAGCCTCGCTCCGGGTCTATGATAACTTCTACGAAGAGTGTAAAGGCTACTTCGACAGTTTGTTTAAGCTGAATAATAAGATCATCGTTTATGATATCCACTCTTACAATCATCGGAGAGAAGGTCGGACTGTTGAGGCCGAACCCAACGGTAATCCTGAAATAAATATCGGTACTCAGAACATGGACCGTCAATTATGGGATCCTGTTATTGAAACTCTTTTACAGCATTTCAGTTCCTTCAATTACAATGGCCGGAACCTGGATGCCCGGGAAAACATTAAGTTCAAAGGTGGGTATTTTGGCCAGTGGCTATATGAACGTTACGGGAAGAATATATGTCCTGTAAGTATTGAGGTTAAGAAATTTTTTATGGATGAGTGGACGGGCGAGGCTTTTCCTAAGGATATTCAGCTTATAGACGAGATGCTGCGATCATCCGGGACACCGGTGCTGGAGGCTATGAACAGAGTAAATACCTGATCGGGAATTATGACGCTTGAACGTAAGCTGGTTGAATCTATAGCCCTTACCTTTAAAAACGGAAAGAGCATACGCAGAAATCTACCCCTGGGCAGCAAGCTTGTCATTGATCAGAAATTGCCCTATATTTGCGTTTATCGGTTCACCCGGCTGCCTGATCCTCATATTTCATCTCTCTTAAAAACCCAGGGCGCCTACTTGATTGCCAGTTGTGAACTGGACATAACTGATCTGCTGAGGAAGCTGATGGATGTTGCCATTAAGGAGTTCAAGTCTTACCTGCTGGTCGAAGTATGGGAAAACCGGGAAGTTCCCGGGCAGAAAACGATCCAGATCTGGCATCCTGGCGAAAAGATCATGGCGACGATAGATGCGCTGGAAAAAGGATTTAGCGAGTTCAGCAGCCTGTTGCCGGGTATTACAATAATACGCGTCAATTCCAATCAACGGCATCCTGAAAATCTGGAGCCGCTTGTGCCCCTCAATGAACTGAAAAAAACGGGGACGCTTCTCGTAGGGATTGCCATACCGTCTATCTTCAGGGACACGGAGACCAGGCAGGAATACGCTATTTTTTTCAGAAGGGTCCGGAGACAATTTGCGAAGGTGATCACACAGGCTGCCTACGAATTTGTCAGGGTGCAATCTGACAATAAATTTGAGCACTACCTGATGCTGGGTAAAACGCGACTCGACAACCTGGTCCGGTCTGCTGACAAGAGAATCTCGGAGATCAGTGAACGAATGGATTTCCTGCTCCGGGTTACCCCGGTAAATAGTTCGGAGGAATGGATTAAATTCAAAGAAAACAGCTTTGCTAAATTACCTGAATTCACTTACCGGCTGATATCAATAGACCCGGAGATTGAGAAAAGAAAATTATTTAACATTCCTCTCGAGAATATTGAACATCCCACTCTTGCTTTCCTGCTTCGCGATAAGCGGATGGAACTGGAGAAGCAGCTGGTCATGCTGGAAGAAAGGGGAACCGCTGAATTCCTGCATACAAGTCAAAGCATTTACGGGAAGATTGATGAGGACATAAGAAGTGTCGCTATTGCGCTCTTAAACGACCAGTTACCCAATGAGCAGCAGGAATCTAATACCGTTAATGCAGTAGATTTTGCACGTGCAGCGGAAGCCGAGCTTGACAAATACCGCGCTCATTTTCCGCAAATACCCTTATCAGTCAAGATACAGGAAAACATAAGCGGTATCATGGTTTCAGGTTCGGATCTGCTGATCAGCAAGCAGCTGGCGATAAGTGAAGCAAGAGTGGATGCCCTTATTCAGCATGAAGTGGGTACACATATGCTGACTTATTGTAATGGCCATGCGCAGCCACTTGACCTGATGTATGCCGGCTTTGCCGGGTATGAACAACTGCAGGAGGGCATAGCTGTCTTATCAGAGTATATGGTGGGCGGACTGGATATTAACCGGTTGAAACTTCTTGCGGCCCGGGTGATTGCAGTTGATACGCTCGAAAAGGGCGCCGATTTTATTGAAACCTTTCGTGTCCTGTATAAGGATTATGGGTTTAAAGGCAAAACCGCATATAACATTTGCATGCGTGTTCACCGGGGCGGCGGTTTTACCAAGGATGCTATTTATCTGAAAGGCCTGGTAGAACTTTTGGGATTTATAAGAGAAGGTGGCAACCTGAACCAGTTATATGGCGGCAAATTTGCATTGAAGCATTTGCCGCTCATTGATGAACTAACGCAATTACGGATACTGAAGCAACCGCATCTGCCGGCATTTCTCACCACAGAGCGGGCTGAAGAAAAATTAAACAGTATTCGGACGGGAATACAACTAACGGACCTGATCAATTAAACATCAAAAACATCATATGAAACTAGCTTTTATCATCAACGACATTAAAACAGAAAGGGCCAACTATACCACCATGTACCTGGCTTTAACCGCGCATAAAAGGGGGCATCAGGTATATGTGATCGGCGTGGGTGATCTCGGCTATTCGCCGGATGGCCATATGATGGCAAGGGCCAGGTCGGTGGGTGAGCAGACATTTAAAACAAATGAAACCTTCTTCAGAGCGCTGGAGAGCTCTGCCCCTGTAAATATAAGCTCGGGCGACCTTGATGTTTTGTATCTGCGTAATGATCCGTCTGAAGACATTAATAATCGCAACTGGGCACAGAATGCACCCTATATCTTCGGCCAGATAGCGATGCGGGATGGTGTTATCGTGCTGAACCATCCTGAAAGTCTTTCGAATGCCATAAATAAGATGTATTTCCAGCATTTTCCGGAAATATTACGTCCCAGAACAATAATCACCAGGGATCTTAAAGACATACAGGAGTTTTATGAAGAGCAGAATCAGCAGATCATTCTGAAGCCCCTGCAGGGATCGGGTGGAAAAAACGTATTTATCGTAGACAAGAATTCAAAGGCTAATATGAACCAGATAGTTGAGGCAATCTCAACAGATGGTTTCGTGATAGCCCAGGAGTATCTGCCCAAAGCAGTAGACGGCGATACCCGGTTCTTCCTCATGAATGGCCTGCCGCTTGAGATAGATGGTAAGTATGCGGCCATGAGACGGGTCAATAAGGAGGGCGATATCCGCAGTAATATTCATGCGGGTGGGAAGGGAATTAAGGCTGAGGTGGATCGGGAAATGCTGGACCTGGTGCAGATATTAAAGCCAAAACTGGTTCAGGATGGGATGTTCCTTGTGGGGGTAGATATTGTCGGGAATAAGCTGATGGAAGTGAACGTATTCAGTCCGGGTGCGCTGAACATGATCTCTGGGATGAATGATGTTGACTTTGGAGCTGCGGTAATTAAGTCAATTGAAAACAAGGTGCTGTATAAGCAGATCTACGGTCAGTATGTGGATAATATAACACTAGCGACCCTGTAGGGTTATTATCGGGTAAGGGATTCCATCTGATATATGCTTTTTAAAAGTTTTTGGGCCCACGAAGTGGGATATAAAGCGAGACCTATGTTTTAAGCTGCAAAGACCTTAAGTTCCCGCAGATATTCGCAGATAAGAGTCGCAGATATTCGGAGATTTCAGACGATCTCAGCGTAAATCTGCGAATATTTTCCGCGTAAATCTGCGGGAAATATATCGTTAGACGAAGACCTACATCTGCGATGACCGGCATCCCATTAGCAAATTGCCGAATTAGCAAATTATTGAATGCCCTTCAGCATATTAAAGAACGATTCGGCATAGGTCTCACTGATTGGTATGTTCTGATCTGATATTTTGATCCTGTTCTTTTCAATATGGTCGATCTTATCAATAGCAACCATAAACGAACGATGCACCCGGGCAAATTTGTTGTTCGGGAGCAGTTCTTCCAGTTTAGAAAAGCTTATCAGCGTCATGATCTTTTCTTTGGCCGTGTGGATCCGTAGATAGTCCTTCATGCCTTCGACATAAAGAATATCCTGAATAGCAAGCTTTTGTATACGATGGCCAACCTTGAGGAAGATATAGTCGGATTCGGTTTGAACCTCTGGCTTTACTTCATTTTTCTGTGGCTTTTGTCGGCCGCTATGTTCCTGGTACAGGCGTAGAACACCTTTGTAAAATCTTTCAAAAGAGAAAGGCTTGACGAGGTAATCTTTAACTTCCAGCTCGTATGCTTTTAAGGCGTACTGATCATAAGCGGTGGTCAGTATGATCATTGGCTTTGGATTTAGCATCGGGATATAACTCAAGCCATCCAGATCAGGCATATTAATGTCCAGGAAAAGTAGATCAGGCTTATCTTTATCCATCTGTGCGGCTGCTTCCAGGGGACTTATAAAGGTTCCTTTTAATTCCAGGAAGGGGACTTTCGCTATGTATTCTTCCAGTATTTCCTGGGCGAGATATTCATCGTCAATTATATAGCAGCTGATCTTTTCTATCATGGATCGGTAAATGAAGACCTTGTATTTTGAGGTTGACTGTAAACGTTTCCTGGGTGCTTTTGATCTCGAGCGTATGTTTATCCGGGTACAATAAAGACAGCCTTTTTCTAATATTTGCAAGGCCGATGCCGCCCGGTTCCTGGAGCGTATTGCCCGGGCTGTTCCGCACAGGATTCTCGATCCTGAAGGTAAGAGTATTTTCTATTATCTCCATCCTGACCTTGATGTCACCAGGTTCCAGCCGGGCGGGGCTGTGTTTATAGGCATTTTCAATCAGGTGTATAAACAGAAGCGGCGCAACACTGCATGAATTTGTGTCGCCTGCTATGTCAAGATCAACAACCGGGGCTTTCTTATACCGAAGCTGCTGCAATGTCACATAATCGCTCAGATAATCCAGCTCCATTGTTAGTGGTACGGTGGGAGCATTCGACTCGTAGATCATGTAACGCATGAGCGATGCCAGGCGAAGGACAGCTTCGGGCGCCGAAGCAGCTTGTTTGTAAACCAGCGTGTGGATATTATTCAAGGTATTAAAAAGGAAGTGCGGGTTGATCTGCGATTTGAGGTAATACAGCTCGGCCTCCACGGCCTGCTTCTCCAGCTGTTCTTTTTTGACTGTATTGATTACCAGATTCTCGGTTACCCTGGCCAGCCAACTGAGAAAGATAAAAATCGGAACAATAGCGAGCAGGGTCGTCCCATAGTACTCAAAGAAAAGGTCCAGGGTATCCAGCCTTTTGTAATGAAAAAACAAATAAGGAAAAGGCCCGGTCAACATGATTCCTGCCAGCCTAAGGAAATAAGCACCCTTCTTTTTTTTACCTGAATAGCGGGTCAGGAGAACGAAATGGCTGTAAAAAACATACAAACATGTCAGGATGAACCCTACGGTTAAGGTAAGCCAGTAGGAATTATCCGCATTTAGTTGCAAGGCTGCCAGCAGGCTGAACAGAATCCAGAGACCGATATGGATTCGCACGAATAACTTTTTAATTCGGTTCATCGTTAGTTTTATTCATAAACAAAGGTATTTTTTACTTCCTTTCTTTAAGCACCTTCTCGACCAGGGTCTCATCCCAATCTATGAAAGCTGAAATAGAACCTGCGAGCGCTTTGGCGGAAGCAAAGCAGCCGTTGGTCGATTACTTCATAAGATTAGCATATCGCTTTTCGCTTTCCGATCCGGTAACAATTGCTTTGTACTGAAATAAAAAAGAAGAGCAACGGTAAAGGTGCTTCAATCCTTCCTTAAAAAAGATTAACCGACTAAATCAGATAAAATGGAAAATCACCGCTTTGGCCTGTCCATCGGCAATGTCTCCAAAACTTATGCTAATGGCGTACAGGCATTGAATAATATATCGCTGGACATTCCTGCGGGCATGTATGGTCTGCTGGGCCCAAATGGCGCTGGTAAATCAACTCTCATGCGCACAATCGCTACGCTGCAGGAGCCAGATGAAGGGCAAATATTTTTAGGCGATATAGATGTGGTGAACCAGAAGGAAGCCGTGCGCCAGACGCTGGGGTACCTTCCACAGGAGTTCGGAGTTTACCCTAAATCCAGTGCGGAGGAACTGTTGGACTATTTCGCGGTGTTGAAAGGTATTTCCAATCGGGCTGTGCGAAGAGAAACCACAGAAGCCTTACTCAAACAAACTAATCTCTGGGACAAGCGCAAGCAGAAGTTAGGCGGCTTCTCAGGCGGCATGCGGCAACGCTTTGGGGTGGCGGTGGCCTTACTGGGTAACCCGAGGCTGTTGATAGTAGACGAGCCAACGGCAGGTCTTGATCCAGCCGAGCGTGTCCGCTTCCTCAACCTTTTGGGCGAGTTAGGGGAAAACAGCGTGGTGATCCTTTCCACGCATATTGTGGAAGATGTGTCTGAATTGTGCACGAACATGGCCATCATCAATAAGGGACAAATTCTGCTGGAAGCCAGGACACTGGAGGCGGTGGCTGCACTCAAAGGCCGCATCTGGCGCAAACTGATAGATAAAAATATTCTGCCTGCGATTGATGAGGAGCACCAGGTTATTTCTGCTAAAATATTGAGCGGCCGCACCATGGTGCATGTTTACAGCCCTGAAATGCCCGGCGACGGTTTTGAACCGGTGGAACCGGACCTGGAGGATGTTTATTTCAGTACCATGGCGGGTTGCTATGGCCAGATCAGTCAGCAACAGAAAGGGGAGGTGATAGCTTTATGAAGTTCCAAAGAATTTTTGCGCTGGAATTCAGCTACCAGATCCGCCGGGCCGTTACATGGCTTTACTTCGCGTTTGTATTGGGGTTCACTTTTCTGGTTGTCATTGGCAATTATATGTCTGATGCCCAGGAGGGGTATTTTTTACTCAATGGGCCCATAGTCATTGCCACAGTCGCGGTTTTAGGCATTGTTCATTGGCTTTTGGTAGGAGCATCCGTGGCAGGTGATGCGGCGACCCGTGATATGCAGACGCGCATGCATTCCCTCACCTTTACTGCCCCCACGAGCAAAGCCGCATATCTTGGCGGTCGTTTTCTGGCCGCCTTCGCCCTCAATGTCCTTATTCTGCTCGCTATCCCGGCGGCCATCCTGATCGCCATATACCTTTCCGGGGTGGAGGCCGAAATTCTGGGCCCGTTTCGGTTGGCGGCCTACCTTACAACCTATTTCTATATCGTGTTGCCGAACGCCTTTTTCGCGACGGCCATTCAGTTCTCGCTGGCAGCTCTCAGCCGTCGGGCCATGGGAAGTTACCTGGGAGGAGCGCTCCTCTTCGTGGCTGCCTACGTTTTCGGTATGGTGCTGCAGGATACAGAGGAATGGGGGATTCTGGTAGATCCCATGAGTTTTACCCCTGTTATGAGCAATCTGACAAACTGGAGCCCGCTGGAGAGGGATACGCGCCTGCTCCTGCTGGAAGGTTCATTTCTCGCAAACCGACTTCTTTGGCTTAGCGTTTCGCTGGGCATGCTGGCCTTCACGTATGTGCGTTTTCGGTTGGCTTTGCCTGAAACAGGCCGAAAACAGACCTCTGGTAAACTCCTAAAACCAGATGTCGCGACCCCCGACAGGCTGAACTGGGGAACCGGGAAAGCGCTGCCAAACGTCAGGGGAACGTATGGATTTGCCACGCACCTGCGCCAGTTACGCCTCATCACCTGGAAATCCTTTCTGCAGCTTGCAAAGAGCGTGACCGGACTCCCCCTGCTGGCAGCCCTGGCCCTTTTGATGGGGGCGACCATACAAGGGAACCTTAAGAGCAAAGGCGTGCCTTTGCTGCCCAGAACGGACTTTGTCCTGGATCTGCTGACCGCACCCCTTACTCAACCAGAGCCTTTCTGGATCATCATCGCCCTGCTAACAATTTACTATGCCGGCGAACTGGTATGGCGGGAGAGGGAAACCGGCCTGAGCGAGATCGCCAACGCGGCCCCGGTACCTGAATGGGTTCTGTTCCTGAGCCGGTTCCTGGCTCCGAGCCTTGTACTGATGGTGTGGCATGCATTCCTGATTACAGTAGGAATAGTGGCGCAGGCAGCCCTGGGCGGTTCCTATCCTGAGATTGGGCTGTATCTGCAGGTTATTTTCGGGCTGCAGCTGGTGGATTGCCTGCTCTTCGCATTGCTGGCGGTTTTTGTGCATGTGCTGGTCAATCAGAAATTCGTGGCTCACCTGGTGGCGCTTATAGCCTATAGCTTTATCGCCTACGCCTCAAATCTGGGCATAGATCACAAGCTCTTCCTCTTTGCTTCCAGTCCGCGGTGGTCCTATACCGATATGGCTGGTTTTGGCTCGTCCCTGATCCCGTGGCTCTGGTTCAAAGTCTACTGGGTTGCATGGGCGCTATTGCTGGCGGTGCTCGTTCGGCTTTTTTGGGTACGGGAGCGGGAGAGTAGTTTTACCTCCCGACTTCACCTGGCCCGCCTGCGCTTCACGCGTTCAACCGCCATGGTTTTTGCGGCGGCAGTTGCAAGCATACTCTTATTTGGCGGTTACATATTCTATAACACCAACGTGTTGCACGACTACAAGTCCGCCTCAGAGACCAGAGTGCAGAGCGCAACCTATGAACAGCGCTACCGACAGTGCCGAAACGTACCACAGCCATTGCTGACGGGGGTTAATCTAAAGGTGGAAATGTATCCTAAACTGCGGGAGGTAGAAATTCGTGGTACCTATTTTTTAATAAACAACAATCCTGTACCCATTGATTCAATACTTTTGGCTACGGGCGCGGGACTTGAAACTGACGAAATTACCTTTGACCAACCTGCGAGGCAGGTGCTCGCGGATGAGGAACAGAGTCTCGGTATTTACGTTCTGGCGAAGCCCCTTTACCCCGGCGATTCGCTGAAGCTGAGCTTTAGAGTGCATTTTAAGGCGCAGGGCTTCTCCAACAGCGGAGCGGATACTTATTTAGTAGGCAATGGCAGCAATTTCCGGAATTATGAGTGGCTTCCGGTCTTGGGATACCAGCCTTACAGAGAAATAGATGAGGCAGGAGCCCGGAAAGCTTCTGGGCTGACTCCAAGGCCCGCCACCGCCTCGCTTTATAATGTTGAGGCGCGACAATACACCGCATTTCCAGAGCAGATCAATTTTGAAGCGGTAGCGGCCACCGACATGGATCAGGTCGTGGTTGCACCGGGGTCGTTACGCCGTACCTGGACGAAAAATGGTCGCCGCTATTTTCATTACGTCTCCGATGCACCGATCCAGAATGAGTATAACTTCTTCTCAGCTAAATACGCGATGCATGTGGCGCGGTGGAAGGATGTTACTATCGAGATTTTTTATCCCCCCGGACGCACGGAGAACCTGGAGCGCATGGTGCGGAGTGTGAAGGCATCGCTGGATTATTACTCTAAACAGTTTGGTCGGTACCCGTATCGTCAGCTCCGGTTTGTATCGTACCCGGGGTACGGTATGGGGAACCACGCCGCGCCCATCAACACTACCGCCGAGGAAGGCTTCTTCCTGTTGGACCCGAAGAACGATCCGCGGGGCTTTGACCTGGTAACGGCAGTAGTGGCGCATGAGGTGTCCCACCAATGGTGGGGCAACCAACTCAAGCCTGCAAATGTAGAGGGAGCCGGCCTGATTACAGAGAGTCTTGCGTGGTACTCCGCTATCGGTGTTCTGGAAGAACATTATGGGCCCGGGAGTATGCAACGGCTCCTGAGCTTCTTGCAGGAAGAGAATGAGAACCCCCGGACCCGCGCTGCCTTACCGCTGCTTCAGGCCAATGACTGGTACCAGAACTACCGCAAAGGCCCCTTAGCGCTTTACGGGCTTAGCCAATACATCGGTAGAAAACAGGTAAACGAGGCACTTCATCGTTTGTTTCAGAAGCATAGTACAGGAACGAAGCCGTTTCCCACTTCCCTTGATCTATACCGGGAGCTGGAAGAAGTAACTCCGGACTCGCTCCAGTCCCTGCTGCACGACCTATTCAAGGCTAACACCTTTTGGGATTTTGAGGCAGAGCAGGTTACGGCAACTCAAACCAAATCAGGAAACTGGCAAGTGACCCTCAACGTGAGTACAAGTAAGATGGTAGTGGACAGCTCCGGAGTAGAGACTAAGGTACCGATGAATGATTGGATAGAGGTTGGTGTCTTCGGCGAAGACAAAGAGGGCGGAGAACGAGGTGCACCGATCTACCTTCAGAAACACCGCTTGCGCTCCGGAACACAAACCGTCACGGTGACTGTGCCACGCAAGCCTGCCCGTGCCGGCATTGATCCCCGTCACCTGATGATTGACTGGAAGATGGAAGATAATTTCGGGAAGGTGAAGATCGGGAAATAAGGTGCCCGGCAAGACATGCAGTTAAGCTGGTAATGCTGCGAACGATAGTAAGGCGCCAATCAAATTTAAAAGGCAATGTGTTAGGATACTTAATCTCAGGTCTTTTGTTTTCCATACCATATAGGTCATAGGAAGCAAAGCAATAATGAGCGTTAAATAAATATAGGGCTGCCAGAAATGATATAGCGAAAACAAAAGAGCATTTACAACAAAGGCACGTTTTCCCCATACTTCCATTCGTGGCAGCAGATAGCCCCTGAAGTAGATCTCTTCTATGAAGGGGGCTAACAAACCGTTCAGAAGCAAATTGCAGATCAGCGTGATCTGAATAGCTTCTTTACTATAACCGCGCATATCCTGTATCGTAAACCAGTTTGGCAGCCAGTTAAAAAGCCTTTGGGTTATCAGCACGTTAAGCGGTTGGGTAATACCCCAGACGAGGAAGGCAAAACTTACCAGGCCCAGGGAGTAAAGAATAAGTTTTCCGGCAGAAAGTTTTTGCTGGTAGCTATTTAACTCCCGGATATGTTGAACATTTTCTTTCTTTTTTGCCCAAGCAAGGTGAGTTATAAGTACCGGTAAGGCAACGAGCACGATGGAGATCAGCAAACTTCCCCGGGGAGGGTAGCCGTGCTTCATAACAACCGGCGTTAGCAGGATAAAGATAGCCGTGATCAGGATGCCCGGGTACAGATGGTAAAAAATAGCTTTTTTTACTCAACTGCCTCATGGCATCCGTGACTGGTTTTTTCGCTATTTAAATATCAGCAAATGATCTGTTTCTTTAACTATGCTAATCCGTTTTTGATTTAAGAAGTTGAATATATCAGGAATCACTTTCTTATTCAGTTCGCAGATTCTTAACAGGATTTGCAGATGCTGCCTTTACTGTCTGCACGCTTACTGTCAGCATCGAGATTATTAAAATACATAATGCCGGTAAAATGAACATGAGTGGATTTATCTCGATTTTGAATGCGTAGTTCTCAAGCCATTGATTCAGAAAATACCACGTTACGGGTACTGCGATAGCGAAGGATACCAGGATTGGTTTAATGAAATCTTTGGTAAGCAGCAGGAGAATACCTGGAATACCAGCTCCAAGAACTTTTCGGATACCAATCTCCTTGGTTCTCTGTGTAGTGACGAAGGACACCAGGCCGAACAAACCAAGGCACGCTACTATGATAGCCAGTCCTGCGAATAAGCCAAATGTCTTTCCGAACTGCTGATCAGCTTTGTACTGCTCCTGGAAATGGTCATCCAGGAAAAAGTATTCGAAGGGATTACCCGGAAAGAAAGCGGTCCATTTTTCCTTTGTTGCTCTGATGACATCGTTAACGTTTCCGCCCACAGAACCGATCTTAACAGAATAGTAATTGTCGCTTTCTGGTATAAGCCTGAAGATATGTGCGTCGTAGGCCTCTCTCAATGATTCCTGGTGATGGTTGGAAACTATCCCGACGATAGTATACTGGTCTCCCCAGAACTCAATCTGCTTGTTCAGGGCCTCTTCCGACTTTTTAAAGCCCATTAATTTTATGGCCGCTTCATTGAAAAGTACAGCTTTCGGATCTGTGCCATACTTTTCGGAAAAGTTCCGGCCTTTCAACACTTTTAATCCGTAAGTGTCAATGAAATCATAATCGACACCTATGATCCGGTATTGGTTCGTCTTGTTAGGGTCGCTGCCAACGAGACGGATTCCACCGGCGTTCCACCTTACTTTATGTCCCGGCACCTCAGTAGAGGCCGATACTTTGTTTACACCCGGTATTGTGAGCATTTCCGTTTTAAATGCATTCAGTTTGACTGCATAAGTTGAATCTTTCACATTTGGACCTCTTAAAACCAGGGTTTGATCGATCTGCACACCAAGGTCCTGGCTCTGCATAAATTGCAGTTGCCGGTATACTGAGTACGTTCCTACCATTAAAGCCACTGACGCAGCGAACTGGATGACAACAAGGCTTTGACGCAGAAAAGCTCCATGGCTGGTTTTCACAAGCTTTCCCTTAAGCACTTCTACCGGCTTAAAGGATGAAAGAACAAAAGCAGGATACAGCCCAGAAAGAAAGGTGCCTGCGAGAAAGATCACTGCCAGAGAGATCCAGAATTTAATATCCGTCAGTAATGTGAAGCTGATCTCTTTACCTGTCAGCTCATTGAAGAGTGGCAGAGTAAGGACAATAAGCAGCAGGGCAAAGACTACCGCTAAGAAGTTGATCAGGAAAGACTCCAGGAGAAACTGCCGGATAAGCTGGCCGCGGTATGATCCCAGGACCTTCCGGATACCCACTTCTTTTGCTCTTTCCAGAGAGCGTGCCGTGCTCAGGTTTATATAATTTATCCAGGCTATGATGATAATGAATATGGCGATAACAGTTAAAAAATTGACTGATTGTTCATTGCCGTTGACTTCTGCTTCCATCATGTAATTGGAGGTCAGGTGGATATCTTTTAGTGGCTGCAGTTTTAATTCCAGCCCGGCATTCCCTTGCCTTAATTCGTCACCGAACCTTTTTTCGATGAAATTAGCCATTTTAGTCTCGACCACCTTCCGGTCGGCCTGAGGTTTTAATAAGAGATAGGTGTAAAAGCCATCCCAGTTCCAGGTGGTATTTACGTCAGTGCCTACAAGCTTTACATATGTTTCGAATGACAGGAGTATCCCAAACTTAAAATGTGTGTTAACGGGCATATCCTCAACGATTGCAGTGATCTTAAAATCCTGTTCCTTGTTGTGACTGATAACCTTACCAATGGGATCCTCGTCTCCAAAATATTTCTTTGCGGTAGATAACGTAATGACTGCTGTATTCGGTTCCGCTAAAGCACCCTGTGCCTTCCCCTTCAGGACCTTGTATGAAAACATCGGGAGGAATGCGTCATTGGCATAATACATTTTTTCTTCCCTGAATTTTTCATTGCGGTAACTGATCACACCGGAGGTTGAATATAATTTAGCATAGGCCTCTACTTCCGGAATTGCCTGCTTCATATCAAGGCCGATGCCAGCAGCTCCGGCAGCCCATTGTGTACTGAGTTTGCCCTCATTATAGCGGTTTTGTTGAACCCGAAAAATGCGGTCGCCCTTTGCGTGGAAGTTGTCATAGCTTCGCTCCATACGTATGTACTGAAGCAGTAGCAGGCAGGCAGCGATACCCAGTGCCAGTCCAAATATGTTGATGAATGAGAAGACCTTATGTTTAATGAGGTTCCTCATAGCTGTTTTAAAGTAGTTTGTCAACATAATTTTAGATTTTAGAACGTTAGCTTTTGGACGGGTGATATGCTTGCGGTTGATCCACCTCGTGACTTCTTATTCAAAGAGGTGCCATACTTTCAATAATCTCATTGTCAGAAAGTTATACAGGTGCCAGGGTAGTATTTGTTCGCTTGCATTACAACAGGTGTTCGTTTTTGATACAAATGTTGAACTACAGAACAAAAGATTGTAAGTTCTTTAAAAAAGTGGTGTATACCCGTGGAATTTTTTAATTTACCGCTGGTGATAATTGTAAATTTAACCCACACGGAAACCAAATAGATCTTTGTATGTATCGGAGGCTCTTTTATTTAATGCTGGCACTTACAGGTATAACATATGCTATACAAGCCTGTAATAATTCGTCAACAAGTCAGGTTGCCGAGGAAGAGATTCCGGATATTGTCAGTTATAATTTTGACGTCAGGCCCATTCTATCCGATAAATGTTTCATTTGTCATGGCCCGGACGCCAATAAGCGGGAAGCCGGTTTAAGGTTGGATATTGCTGATGAAGCATATAAAGCCTTGAAGGAAAAGCCTTCTGCTCATGCTCTTGTTCCTTTTAAACCCCAGGAATCAGAAGTGTTCTTACGGATCTCTTCACAGGATTCAGCCTTCCTGATGCCACCGCAATCGTCAAACCTCAAGCTAACATCTCATGAGATTTCGATTATAGAAAAATGGATTAAACAGGGGGCTAAGTATGAGCGGCACTGGGCTTTCACTCCGCCTGAAAAGCCGACAATCCCAAAAGTTAAAAATAAGGAATGGGTAAAGAACGAGATCGACTATTTTATATTGCAAAAGCTCGAACGGAAAGGGCTTAAGCCGAATTTGGAGGCCGATAAAGAAAGATTGCTTAAACGGGTTAGCCTTGATCTTACCGGTTTGCCTCCCAGTCTGGAGATAATGGACAAGTTCATGGCGGATAAGAGCAGCAATGCCTACGAAAAAATGGTGAACTCATTGATGCAAAGTCCTGCATATGGGGAAAAGATGGCCCTGCACTGGTTGGACGTTGCCCGCTATGCGGATTCCCATGGTTACCAGGATGATAACTATCGGTCTCAATGGCCATGGAGAGACTGGGTAATTCATGCTTTCAACAAAAATATGCCTTATGATCAGTTTATTACCTGGCAATTGGCAGGAGACTTGATGCCAAATGCCACCAAAGAACAAATTCTGGCTACAGGCTTTAATAGAAATCATAAGATCACAGAAGAGGGGGGAGTTATTGATGAAGAATATCGTGTTGAATATGTTACCGACCGGACCAATACCTTCGGGAAAGCCATGCTGGCAGCTACTTTAGAGTGCGCCCATTGCCATGATCATAAATATGATCCCTTCTCTCAAAAGGAATACTATCAGGTATATGCTTTTTTTAATAATGTTAAGGAAGTAGGTCTTGAGGCAACAGTCGGGGGGCCGGAAACCTTTGCCAAGAAGCCACTGATGGAAATTAGTAATGAAGACGTAAAAAAGATACTGGCGTTTGTGAACAAGCAAGATACCGGCAGGTTGATAGTATCTGTAATGGGTGACAGGGATACTCTTCAAAAAACCCATATCCTGAACAGGGGTGTATATGATGCACATGGAGAGGAAGTACAGGCAGGAACTCCGAGAGCTTTGTTGTCTTTCAGCGATAAGTACCCTAAAAATAGACTGGGTTTATCGAAATGGTTATTCGATAAAAAAAATCCACTTACCTCAAGAGTATTTGTGAACAGGATGTGGCAGGAGTTTTTTGGACGTGGTATTGTTAAAACGTCCGGAGATTTTGGTATGCAGGGCGAACTCCCTTCTCACCCGGAATTGCTGGACTGGCTGGCAGTGGATTTTATGGATCATGGGTGGAACGTCAAGCGCCTGGTTAAACAGATCGTGCTTTCGAGCACCTACAGGCAATCCGCAGAAATATCTTCCAAAAAATTAAGAACAGATCCGGAAAACATTCTGCTTGCCCGTGCACCACGCTACCGGATCCCGGCTGAGCTTGTAAGGGATATAGTACTTGCCAGCAGCGGACTGCTCGTTAAAAAAATAGGTGGCCCAAGCGTCAAACCTTACCAGCCTGCCGGACTTTGGGAAAGCGCAACATCCGGGCGTGGTTTATTGGCTAATTATAGACAGGATCATGGTGAGAGTCTTTATCGAAGGGGAATGTATACGTTTATTAAGCGAACCGTGCCACCACCGACAATGGGTATTTTTGATGCAAGCAACAGAGATCAGTGCGAAGTAAAACGATTGAAAACTAATACGCCGCTTCAGGCTTTGGTGATGTTGAATGACCCTACCATATTGGAAGCCTCGCGTGTTTTGGCAGCTAAATTATTACAGGAGAATAGCCAGGCTGAAGCAAAAATTAAAAAGGCATTTCGCCTGATCACATGCCGGAATCCCAATGAAAAGGAAATGAACCTGCTTACATCCTACTACACAGACCAGCTAACTGTATTTAAACAAAAGTCGACTGCTGATAAAGTGTTAACTGTGGGAGAGTATCCTATTCCAGCAAAAATCAATAAAACCGCCCTTGCGGCTATGATGGGAGTGATCACTACCATTTATAATTTGGAAGAAACTATTACAAAAACCTGATATATGGAAAAGGATTTTTTAGAACATGGCCTTAACTATAACAGGCGCCGTTTCTTATCCAGGTTAAGCCTGGGACTTGGTAGTGTTGCATTGGGCTCCTTGCTGATACCCGATCTGTTTACCGGGGGAATGGATGATGCAAGTCTTCCGCCCGGGATACCAGATTTTGCGCCTAAGGCAAAAAGGGTGATCTATTTATTTCAGAACGGGGCTCCGTCACAGTTGGAGTCTTTCGATTACAAGCCTAAGCTGAGGGAAATGATGGGGCAGGAGCTCCCGCCATCAATCCGTGCAGGGCAACGGCTTACCGGAATGACAGCTAACCAGGCATCCTTTCCACTGGTTGGGTCTTATTATGATTTTAAACAGTATGGCGATTCCAGGGCCTGGATAAGTGACCTCTTTCCATATACGGCAAAGGTGGTGGATGATATTTGTATCATCAGATCCATGCATACCGAAGCGATCAATCATGATCCGGCCCTGACCTTTTTTCAAACCGGGGCACAACAGGGAAACAGGCCCAGTATGGGTGCATGGCTGAGTTATGGATTAGGCAGCGAGAATAAAAATCTGCCGGCTTTTACCGTTCTGCTTTCACGTGGCAAAGGCAATGGGCAGGGCGTATACTCGAAACTCTGGACAAACGGTTTTCTGGATTCAACCCATCAGGGAGTACAGTTTAGCAGCGGCGAAGATCCGGTACTTTATCTGAAAGATCCTGAAGGATTGAGCCGGTTTGAAAGAAGAAAAATGCTGGATAACCTGGCTGCACTGAACGATTTATCTTACAAGGAATTTGGTGACCCGGAGATCAACGCTAAGGTGCAGCAATACGAAATGGCCTACCGGATGCAAACCGCTGTGCCTGAGATTACCGACCTCTCCAGTGAACCGGATGACATTATAAAGCTCTACGGATCCGATTGTCTGGTGCCGGGGACTTTTGCGGCTAATTGTCTGCTTGCCCGTAAGTTAAGCGAAAATGGTGTCCGCTTTGTGCAGTTGTACCACCAGGGTTGGGACCAGCATGGTAACCTTCCCCAGGAAATGGCAGGTCAGGCGAAGGATGTAGATCAGGCGTCTGCAGCACTAATTACTGATCTGAAGCAAAGGGGACTGCTGGATGAAACGCTGGTTATATGGGGCGGCGAATTTGGCCGGACCAATTACAGCCAGGGAAAATTAGTAAGAGATAATTACGGCCGGGATCATCATCCACGCTGTTTCAGCATATGGATGGCCGGAGGTGGAATCAAGCCGGGAATGGTATACGGTGAATCGGATGAATTTGGCTATAACGTTATTAAAGATCCTGTACATGTGCATGATTTTCAGGCAACGGTTCTGCATCAGTTAGGACTCAATCATGAGAAATTGACATTTAAACATTTGGGACGCCGTTACAGGCTGACGGATGTGTCAGGCAAAGTAGTAAAAGACATTTTAACATAGCATGAAGAAATTGCGTTTTGATCTGGCCACCTAAATTTTCCCGGCGGTTGACGGAATGTGATTTTAAACATAATCTCCTAACAATATTTTTATGAAAAGAAGAGAATTTGTAAAACAAGCATCTGTGGTTTCGGCAAGCTTTTTTATTGCCAGCGATCTGTTTGCAAAACCCAAAGGACCTGTTTATGGGCATAACAACATGCGTTACCGTTTGGATACAAAATGGGGACAGTTAGATCCTTTAACCCACCCGGTAAATGATTGTCATGAAATGGTGCAGGATGCTAAGGGAAGAATTATCTTATTAACGAATGAGACTAAGAACAATATCCTTATTTATAACAAATCAGGAAAGCTGCTGGATGCATGGGGGCATGAGTTTCCCGGTGCTCACGGCCTTACCTTAGCCAGGGAGAACGGCAAAGAGTTTTTATTCATTACAGATACAAACAGGCACCAGGTATATAAAACTACGCTGGATGGGAAAGTATTGATGACCATTGATTGTCCGATGGAGACAGGTTTATATAAGAAAATAGAGGAGTTTGTCCCTACCGAGACTGCGGTTGCCGAGAACGGGGATTTCTTTATTGCAGACGGCTATGGTCTGCAATATGTATTCCATTACAGCGCTGACGGCAAGCTACTGAGTTATTTTGGGGGCAGAGGCACGGAAACTAAGCACCTGGATAATGCTCATGGGATCTGTATCGATACACGGCAGGGGTCACCATCGCTATTAGTTACAGACCGTACGCGTAACTGTTTCAAACGCTTTGATATGCAGGGCAATCTAAAAGAAGTGATCAATCTGCCCGGAGCCTGTGTTTGCAGGCCGGTAATAAAAAATGAATACCTGTACGCGGCGGTACTACGATCACCGAATCTTGATAAAGACGGGAGTGGTTTTACGACCATATTAGACAAACACAACCGGGTAGTTTCAAATATTGGCGGTACAGCCCCGGTTTATAAAGACGGTTTATTGCAACCTATGGCTCAGGCTGAAAAGATCTTGTTAAACCCGCACGATGTATGTGTAGATGATGATGAAAATCTCTATGTTGCGCAATGGGCTTCAGGCAAAGTCTACCCCTATAAGTTTACCCGCGTATAAGCCTTTTTATGAAAATTTCTGTTAAAGGTCTTGCAGAGAACTTACTATTTGCAGCCAATATCTTTATTGTTTTTTTATTGGGATTTGAAGGCAGCATTACGGTACCGTACTGGTTGCAGCCATTAGGCAGAATGCACCCGATGGTGTTGCATTTCCCGATAGTGATCCTGATTTTGGCTATGTTTTTGGAATTCTTTCGTTTTAATGAAACCAACGCAAGAGAGACGCTATACCAGAAATTCACTTCTTATTTATTACTTGCAGGAGCACTTTTTTCGGCTTTAACAGTTGTTATGGGACTTTTCTTATCTCTGGAAGAAGGGTATTCCGGTAAGATATTGCAATGGCATAAATGGACAGGGGTAAGCATCGTTTTTATTGCCTCCATAATTTATTGGTGCAGAAATTCAACCTGCTATAAACTCTATGCAGCAAGAGCGGGCGCTATTCTCACCGTCCTCTGCATAGTCGTGGCTGGTCATTATGGTGCCACACTAACGCATGGAGATAATTTTGTTCTTGAGTCGGTAACCGCCCCGGAAAAGATTCCTGTAGTACCGATAGCAGAGGCTAAAGTTTTTGATCATGTGGTCATGTCCATATTTACACAAAAATGCCTGAGTTGTCACAATATGGATAAGGCGAAGGGAGGTTTAATGATGGATGATGTACAATCCTTACTGAAGGGTGGCAAAACAGGAAAGTTATTTGTGCCGGGAAGACCAGAGATCAGCCTTTTACTCGAGCGTATACATCTTCCGCTGGATGAAAAGAAGCACATGCCACCAAAGGATAAAGCACAGCTGACTAACGAAGAAATCGCGCTTTTGAACTTGTGGATAAAAAACAACGCCGATCTCGAACGGAAGGTAGTTGATTTACCCCTTGATGATTCTCTGAGGCTATTAGCAACCACCTATTTGACACCCGCAGAATCCGCTTCAGAAGAGTATGAATTTGCTGCCGCCGATGAGAGTGCCATTAAAAAGCTAAACAACAATTACAGGATCGTGTCTCCTCTGGCAAAAGAATCCCCGGCTTTGGCTGTGAACATCTACAACGGCAGTTCCTTTAAATCGAAAATGTTAGACGAGCTGACCTCGGTTAGAAAACAGATCGTGTCACTGAATTTGAGCAGGATCCCCGTAAGTAATGATGATCTGAAAATTATAGCCCGGTTTGAGAACCTCCGAAGATTGAACCTTAATTTTACCGGTGTCAGCGATGCAGGGCTAAAGCAGCTACTGGTCCTGAAACACTTGGAGGTTCTGTCTTTATCAGGCACAAAGGTGAGTTCTGCTTTTGTTAAGCAGGTTGGGAAGATGAGTAGTCTTAAACAGGTGAGTTTATGGAATACCAGGATAAGTGAAATCGAAATTCAGCAGTTACAAAAAACAGCCCATGGAGTAGCCTTGATCGCTGGCTTTAAGGATGACGGGAAGCATCCTATTAAGTTAAATCAGCCCCGTGTAAGTACTGAAGCAGCCGTCTTTAGGAATTCCATATCCTTGCAGATAAAACATCCTATAAATGGAGTTCAGATCCGGTATACCACGGATGGGTCTGAACCGGATAGCCTGAAGTCTCTTATCTATAACAAGGAAATTTTACTTAAAGAGAATACTACTTTAAAAGCCCGGGCTTACAAGGCCGGTTGGTACGGCAGCGACGTGATAACTTCCAATTTTTACAGGAGTATCTATCAACCGGATAGCATCCTGTTTTTATTACCGGCTGATGAGCAATACAGGGGAGCTGGGGCAAAAACTCTGACTGATAAGCAATTAGGTGAGTATGACGTTAATTCGGGAAAGTGGATCGGTTTCAGGCAAAATAACATGGAGGCTATGCTGTTCTTCAAACAGCCTGTAATGATGCAATCCGTAACGTTAAACATGCTTAGGCAAATCCCAAATTATATTTTTCCTCCTACAGGGGTAGAAATTTGGGGTGGCAGCAATAAAAATAACCTCCGTTTACTAAGCATCATAAAACCCAAAGCCGGAAAGGAGGGGGATGAGGACTCGTCCATTAAAGTAGAAGCTAAGTTTAAGCCGCAACAGATCTCCTGTATCAAGATCGTCGCTAAAAACCTGAAGAAACTCCCGGTATGGCATCCCGGTAAAGGTGAACCAGCCTGGGTATTTGTAGATGAAATATTTTTGAATTAAGGTAATCACCAATAAAAAAGGCTGCTCTTTTCAGAACAGCCTTTTTCGGGTTGTATCAACACCTGTTTGTGTTCCCGACGAGATTCGAACTCATATCGCTGGTACCGGAAACCAGAATTCTATCCGTTGAACTACGGGAACAGGTCGGCAAATATAGGTAATCCGACTTTAGAGGTCAAGAAGTTTAAACATTAAATCTGAAGTGCATAATATCACCGTCTTCAACAACGTATGACTTGCCTTCAACACTTAATTTCCCGGCTTCTTTACAAGCAGCCTCAGAACCTAAAGTTGTAAAATCAAGGTATTTGATAACTTCTGCCCGAATAAATCCTTTTTCAAAGTCAGTATGAATAACACCGGCAGCCTGTGGAGCTGTAAATCCCTGGGTGATAGTCCATGCTCTTACTTCCTGCACCCCAGCCGTAAAATAGGTAGCCAGGTTTAATAACCTGTACGCTGCCTGGATCAATTTTGTCACACCTGATTCTGATAAGCCCAGATCTTCCAGGAACATCTGGCGCTCTTCGTAACTGTCCAGAGAAGCAATTTCTGCTTCGATCTGAGCCGAGATAACCAGCACTTCAGCGTTCTCATCCTTCACTGCTTCCTTAACACGTTCCACATACTGATTTCCGTTTATCACAGATTTTTCATCCACATTACAAACGTAAAGAACAGGTTTAGCGGTAAGTAAGAACAAGTCGGCGATATACTCTTTATCTTCCTCAGTGATCGGAGCGGTACGAACGGATTTACCGGACTCAAGATGTGCTTTAACGATAGTGCAGACTTCGAATGCTTTCTTCGCATCTTTATCACCACCCGTTTTTGCCATCTTCTCGACCTTCTGGATCTTTTTAACGACAGTTTCAAGATCCTTAAGCTGAAGTTCTGTATCAATGATCTCTTTGTCGCGGATAGGGTCTACAGAACCGTCAACATGTATCACATTGTTGTCGTCAAAGCAGCGCAGCACATGAATGATGGCACTTGTGGCCCGGATGTTTCCAAGAAACTGGTTTCCTAATCCTTCGCCCTTGCTTGCGCCTTTAACAAGGCCTGCGATGTCAACAATTTCTATCGTGTTTGGCTGTACCTTATTAGGCTTTACCAGTTCGGCAAGCTTTGTCAGGCGCACATCAGGTACGGTAATAACGCCGACGTTCGGCTCTATTGTACAGAACGGAAAATTTGCCGCCTGCGCTTTTGCATTTGATAAACAGTTGAATAATGTTGATTTACCTACGTTCGGTAAGCCGACTATGCCGCATTGTAATGCCATTTATATTTGTTAGTTTTTTAGTTTGTCAGATATTTTCAACTAGCGATTGAATACATAGCCCATCAGGCGGTAAGCAAGCTTGGCCAGCGTATATTCAGATAAAATGCTGCCTTCCATAGGAGCACACTCTACAATGTCAAATCCAATGACGTTGCGTTCTTTGCAAACGGTACGAAGCAGGTCAAGTGTTTCATTCCAAAAAAGACCGTTTGGTTCCGCAGTACCTACAGCCGGCATGATAGATGGGTCAAAGCCGTCGGCGTCAATAGTGATGTATACATCATTAGTCATGTTGCCAAGCAATTCACTTATCCAATTCGGATTGGTTCTTATCTTATGCGCATATGCCGTATGGATATTGGAAGATTCCTTTATTAAATTGGCTTCTTCGATACATTGCGCCCTTATCCCGGCCTGGCATATAGTTAAACCCATATCGTGAATACGGTGCATGACAGAAGCATGAGAATAGATATTATCATGATAACTGTAACGAAGATCCGAGTGGGCATCAATCTGCAAGACAGTAAGGTTTGGATACTTCTTCGCGTAAGCTTTAATAAAACCGTAGGTAACGGTATGCTCAGCTCCCAGTGACACAATAAATTTTCCATCATTGATCAGGGCAGTCGTAGACTCTTCGATCAAAGCAATCGCGTCTGCATCAACCTTCCCATTAAAGTCAAGAGCAGGAAGTGTACTGATTCCAATCTTATTGATCGTTTCCGTATCCAGTTCTTCATCATAGAACTCAACAAACTGAGAAGCTTTTATAATGGCTTCCGGTCCCTTTGCTGAACCCATAAGATATGAGGAAGTGTATTCATAGGGTACTGGCTGGATAACCACCTTACTTTCTGAGTAGTTGTAAAGGTTTTCGTCCTCAATGCCTAAAAAGTTATGTTCGGTAGGGAGAGAAATCATGGACTGGTTTTTTTTGCGGCAAAGATAGAAATTATGCAGCGGGTTTTTTCGATTAAATGAGATCGCTAAAATATGCATCTCAGCTAACGTTTGGGCCGCATTAAACGTATTATCTGGTGTATTCCCTTTGGGTGATATGTTTTCATAGGTAATGTAAGGTCGGGTTTAATTTAAATCCGACCTTTTTTGTTTTTTCAGCCAACTGGTATTTTTGTCCGGAATTTCTTTTATTTTAAATTGATTTTTTTTACATTTATTATGCATTCCGCGATATTCAACGATTAGGTTGTTTTATACGATACAACATTAAAGCCCCTCCCAGTTTCCTCCTTGCCGTTACCATACACATTGATTTAGCCATAACAGCGGTCTGAGCCTTTATTTTTTTTAAATAGGTCCCTTAGGGGTAATTGATTTATTAAGAATACCTTAAAATTATATTTATGGTCAGTCCTCAAAAATTCTACGTTCAGGAAATCAGTAAAAAGACCAATTATCGGGCTAACTGGTTGCCCGACAAACCCATGAATATTGGCGATATCGGCAAGTTATCGGATGGGATATTCACTTTGTATACGACCCTGGAACAGCAGGGGATTCCCATAAAGGTTCGTGAATCTTCATCGAGTCTTAACATGGATTATACTTCGAACGACTCAGTTAAAATAAGCAATGGTCTTGAAACTTCGGTCGATGTTCCCGGCTTACCGGTGGCGGAAGGCAAGGTGATGTATAAGATCGATTTTCAACGCTCAGAAGGAGTGGTGTTCCAGGTAACGGATTCAAAGAAGATGATAATTGAAAACCTGAGCGAGATTGAAAACCAGATACTGGAAAAGTATAAAAAAAGTGTTTGGGACCTCGGCTGGGTGGTAGTCACTGAAATTGTCCGGACGGATTCAGCTACCATCATCATTAATACCGGCGGGAGCAATACGCTTGAATTTGAAGTCGGTGGCAACGCAGGGCTGAGTTCGGTTAACCTCGCGGACGCAAATCTGGGTCTGAAGCTTGTTCGTGAAACAGGCAATAGTACTAAATTCATTGCTCAGACGAACCTTACGCCCTTATATGTGACTAAGGGGATAAGTGATCCGTTATTTGGCAAGACGAAATTCAGGGGTGCAAATGCATACAGAGCAATTCAGTTTGATGCGCTTCGTGAACTGCCATTTAACCCGAGTGAAATAGAATAGAATATGAACGGTGATACCGGAATACTTGCTGAGGAGCTGAACGCAGATACTCAGTTATTGAATATGCTGAATACTTTCGTTTCCAGTCAGTCCTGCGTATTGTTATTAGGCCCTTTATTTGGAATTGACCAGAACAAGCAAAAGATACATAGTAATCTTCGCGACTTTTTAACGGCTCCGCCACGCTCTTTATCCCTTGATGATGAGTTTGATAATCTTTATATCTCAACCCTGACAGACGGCTCGCAAAACTCAAATCTTATTTATGAGATAGATAATTTCTACCTGAACGTAACACCCAGTGAGGTGTATGAGAAGATATTGTCTATCGGCTTCCGCGCCATTATAAGTTATACTTCCGACTTGCTGCTGGAGAAAGCTAATACCAAAAATGAGTATGACTTCGGTTACTTCTCTGCAAAAGGGAGTCAGCTGACCTCCGAATCAACGCAAATCAATAACGTTTCAAAGAAACCCATCATCTATAATATTTTTGGTAGTGTTAATGACCTTAATTCACTGATACTGGATTATGATTCCTTGTATGACTTTCTGATCAATATTCTCAAGGCAGACCAGGAGGTTCCCCTTCAACTGAAGAATATCCTGGGAAGCGCACGCGCGTTCCTGTTTTTGGGATTTGATCTGAAAAAATGGTACATACCTCTGATCATCAGGAAATTTAACCAGTTTATTTTAAATGGAAGCCGTACCCGCGCAGCAGTATCTGCATTTGCCTGTCTGGATGACACCCCTGATGCTCCTACTGCCTCGTTTGCAGAAAGCCTCAATAAATATCCGCTTTTGTTTAAACCTTTTAAAAAAATGACGTCGATTTCGCTGATTGATGCACTGGCTGAACTTCCGCGTAAAAAGACCTTAGTCGGTTCGGGTCCGATACCGGTAAACGAAAGGGAAGTTAATTTTTTTAAAAAATGGCGTGATGATCTGAAAGGTATGTCGGTTGAGCAGGGACTTGAAGACTTCTTTAAGGCTTACCGCGATCTCAATTACAGTGGACAGTTCAATAAAGAATTCGTGTTGTTGAGTATGCAGTTTAATGATCTTATGCTGAAAAAGCATGCGGGCATGATAACCGAAGAAGACTTTACGGTGAGCAGTAATAATATTGTTGATTCGGTTTTTGATTGGATGGAAAAAATATTAGACCTGTGACAATGCCGTAGTAAATACTACTTGTTTAATATCATCAGCATACTGTTACTAAAACCGGTTGAGGTTACATAAGTAATTACACAGTACATGGCGAAGAAGAATCGATACCCTGGTCCACTTCCGTTTGAGTATGATGACCGTGAACTTTTTTTTGGAAGAGATCAGGAGATCGAATACCTCACCACAGTTATCATCAACAACAAATCAACGATCCTGCACGGTAAATCCGGCTATGGCAAAACTTCGCTGATCAACGCTGGCATTGTTCCAAACCTTCTTGAAAATTTTCACTGCGAGATTATCCGCATTCGCTTCTATAACCGCGACAAGAAAAATCCTGTTAAACCAAGGGATACCCTTATTAACTCTATACGTCAGTATAGCAGTGGCGAGCCTTACCTGGAAAAGCTGATCAATGTTCCGCATATATCGGCCTGGAGGTATTTTAAGTCCATGCAATACGATATCACAAAACGGGTCCCCCGTACGGATCAGCCGGAAATTGGTTATATCCTTATTTTTGACCAGTTCGAGGAGCTGTTCACCTACCCCAAGGATGACGTAAAGGAGCTCGGTAAAGAACTTCACGAGCTGCTGCTGCACAGAATACCGGAAGAATATCAGGATTGTTTAAAGGAGGGATTCAGACACAAAGAGCAAGCTGACTTTTATAAAGACGAGTTAACTATACTCGATAAAGATATCCCGCTAAAGATATTATTTTCAATGAGAGCTGACCGGTTCAACTATCTTACCCACCTGGTCAACTATGTGCCGAACCTGCTGGCCAACACCATTAAAATCAAGCGCCTGAATTCCCAACAGGTTCATGAAGCTATCATAGAGCCTGCATTGGTTGAAAACGGGTTTATATCTCCGCGCTTCAATTATGAAGATAAGCTGGTTAATAGAATCCTGAATTTCCTGAAATCAGATGGCGATGATGCTGATGAGGAAAAAATAGAGATTTTTGAGATGCAGATCATCTGCCAGAAACTGGAAGAGATTGTAAGTGAATATGCTGAACTAAATAAAGTTGCGGAAGAACCATTTCTGCTGACTGAAGACCTCGTCCTGAAGAATCCGGCAATAAAAGACAAACAGGCACCTTTTAAGGAGATCATTAAAAATTATTATAAAGAGTCAATTGAATCAATCAAGGAACCGGTGGAGCGACTCTCAGCCCGTTACCTGATTGAACGAAAGCTGATCGATCCGGTAACAGATAACAGGATATCATTGGATACTGCGCTGGTTAGCCAGACGGGGATTTCAGTAGAAACCCAGGGACATTTGATCAATAAACGAATTGTTCGCCAGGAAATCAATACGGTGAGCGGCAAAAGCCTCGAATTAAGTCATGACACCTTAGTTGTTCCTATTCGGCATGCCGCACAGGAATTGGGCGACCTGAACAGGAAGATGACGGATTTTTTTAATGAATCATTGAATTCCGCGGATAAAGGTCAGCAAAGTAAGATCCGCAATATTATTTATAGCATTTTGCTTGAAGAGCGTAAGCCGCTTAATTCAGCTTTATTAAACATTGATCCCGCAACGATCCGACGACTACAGGCTAATCCTCTTATCCATGAAGGTAGATCTGCCGAGGGAATCGACAATGATATTTACAGATTCTCGGTTAAGGAAGCGTTTCAACAGACTGCTCAGCAAGCGAAGATCAGTTCGCAGCAAAGTCATACAAAAGACTGGGTAATGAAATTTACACTGGTCACACTTGTTTTCCTGGTGATAATCGCCTTGTTACTTTTTGATAGAAACCAGGGTATTAAAGCATCCAATAAATTGAGGGCACTTGTTTTTTTAGGATATGTGGATACTATTCCAAATAAGGAAGATGCACTCAAACTCACGAAGTACATATACGATAAGAAGGTATTAAAAGGAGATGACACCAGTCTGATCAGGGTTAAGTTTTCAAAGCTTCTTCAAACTCAGGATATCCAGGCAAAGGATAGCCGTTACACTTTCAAGATACCGACCACAAATCTGAAGTCTGAGGAAATTGATTTCTCTGAAACAGGAGACTTTTTGGTAGTTAATAATGACAGCGAGGCAGAAAAGGGGCGGGGTGTATATAAAATAATTGATAAGAACGGACGTCAGATAAAAAGCTTTGACCGAATCATGTATGCTTACTTTACAAATCGGCCGGAGGTGGTTTTGCTTGCACGTTTTCCCGCATCCTTTGCTTCCGACAGCCTGTATTTCCGTATCAACAAAGCTTCTAATGAGTTTATTCTGTACAATTGTCTGAACGGTAAGGCGGATACTGTCAACATGGGTGAGGGACGCTATCTCTATCCCCGAACCTACAGGGTCGATAATTCTGTTAATGAGACGAACGATTCTTACCGGTTCCGCTTTACAGCCAGCGGAAATTTGCTGATACCATTCTACCAGATCTTACCCACTGATAAATACATTCAACAGGTTCGAGTGGTCGGCTTGAATAACAACAGGTTCGACAGGCTGTCTGACGGTTCAATCAGTATGAATAATACTGCCACGAAGTTTATGACAGTCGAAATTCGCGGCAGAAATATCTTTAAGGTATACAGTGAAGACGGACAATTTATTGAGTCGATCAGTGACATTGAATTTGCCGATTTTACAAAAAGCGGTGCCTTGGTATATTCTAAGGGTAGGCAAGTTAGCCTGAGGGACGCTTCGGGTCGCATCAGCAATTACAACCTCCCTGCCGTACCAGAATATGTCTATGCGGACGGAAATAATAAGCTCATTGTGGCTGACCTGAAAGATAGGACATTTGTCATAAACGTTGCCAGCAGTGCGACAAAATTGTATGAAGAAAGACTGATTAACCTTGATTTCAGCAAAGATGAACTGTTTACACAACTATCCCGGCAAGCAACCGGCGGAAAGGAATCAGTCGATACACTAAAGCGCCGATCCGTGTGGGGGGGAAGTTTCCTGGCATTTGAAGTTTCCGACGGTATTCAGGCCGTAAGATACAATCCATCTACCAATGAAACCTTACTGCTTACACAATCGGATCGGTTGATCCTGCTGGATGCAAACTTTAAAATCAAGGCAGGATTTCAGCTAACACCGAATGATCTTTTTGGTTTCTCCGGAAATGGGAAACGCATTTACTATGTGAGAAATGATTTTGTAAGTGTCTTTAATAATGATAACACCCTGATTAACTTCTTCGATTTCGAGGCGTCATTAAAGTGGACTAACAGGCTCTATAATACTCAAAGCAAGCAGAATGAGCGGCTAAGCCAAATTTTAAGAAAGAAATACGATCTGAACCTTCAACGTGAATTCTTTTGATCATGGATATACAAACAGAATTATTGAAACGAAGCCTGGAAGAGAATATTCGGGATCTGGTTGATACATCACCGAGCGTACCACATAATCTTTTATTAATCAATTATAACTCCCTGATGGACGATTTTCATAAGGGAACCATTACGGCGGAAACGTTCCAGGTAAGACAAACGAGACTTTGGGAATCGCTTATTTATTTCAGCGGAAGATTGCAAGAGATGGACCAAAAGCGATTGTTGAGCGGGGATTCGTCGACTGCCGGCAGTGAAGCAGGTGTTAAAAGGATCCTCTATGCTTCTGCATCACCAGCTAATATTGACAACCTGCAGGTTGACTTTGAATTTAAGAAGATTAAGGGCGCGCTCAGCTCGGGTTCCATACGTGATAATTTTGAACTTTTGTCGCCTTTGATGTCAGTGACACTTGAAGATTTTCTAAAGGCGAAACATCTTTATAAACCTGCGATTATACACTTCTCCGGGCATGGTCTTCAAGACGGACTTATGTTCGCGACCAGCGAAAATGTCTTTCAGCTGGTGCCAACAGAATTGCTAAAGGATGTTTTTAAGGGTATTGAAGCGTATACAGAGATTGTGGTTTTAAACGCTTGTTATTCGTCGTCACAAGCTAAAATCATCTCTGACAATGGGATATGGGTGATCGGAATGAACGTCCCGGTAACAGATAGTGCTGCGGTTTTCTTTTCGGAAAAGTTTTATGGCTTCCTAAGCGACGGCCAGAAAGCTGATGAAATATTTAAGAATATAAAGATCCTGATGGAACTGGATCATCCGGAGGAAGCTAAGACGCTCGAAATGTGGAAAAATGGTAAATTACTAAAGTTTTAAAGAGCAGCAAGAACCAGAGCGGTAGGTATTGATGAGTTTAAGCTCACAAAAAAACCATCCTCTGTTAAAAGAATGGTTTTTAGGTTAAGGTTGATTGGGTTTAAATATCGAATGAAAAATCATCGTTTGTTTTAGCGGTTTCAGCCTGGTAATCAGTATACTCGTAGCGTTTTTCTACGACTTCCTGATTGGCTTTTATATAATCGATGGTCTCTTTAAGGCCCTCGGCGAACTTTTCGAAATCTTCTTTATAAAGAAAGATTTTATGCTTGATAAAAACTCCGTCTTCTAAACGCTTCTTACTTTCTGTAACAGTAACATAGTAATCGTTAGATCGTGTTGCTTTAACATCGAAAAAGTAGGTGCGTTTCCCTGCTCTTACCTTCCTTGAAAAAACCTCTTCTCTTTCTTTGTTGTCAAAATCGCCCATTGTTTTTAATGATTTGGTTCGGGTAAATATACTTTTTAAATACAAAGATGCAAATTGAAATTTTTTTGTTAAAAAGACAGGGAAAGTAAGCTGGTATGTTTGGTTGAGAGTTTTCGGAAGATGCTTAAAACCTATTATGCATCCTGCTCTTCAAGCAATTGTTTTTCATACAGGTCAAAATAAATCCCTCGGCTTTCCATGAGGCTGCTGTGAGTGCCCTGCTCTAGAACTTCACCATCGTCCATTAGAATTATTTTGTCTGCATTCTTAATTGTTGAGATCCTGTGTGCGATGATAATGCTGGTCCTTCCTTCCATCACCCGGGCAAGGTTTCTTAAGATCTCTTCTTCCGTCTTTGTATCGACAGCTGAAAGACAATCGTCGAAAATTAGGATCCTGGGCTCTTTAATGATAGCCCTGGCAATGGAAACACGTTGTTTCTGCCCGCCGGACAAAGTAATTCCTCTTTCCCCGATAGAAGTTTCAAAGCCCTTTTCAAACGCAATAATATTTTCATAAACTGCCGCGTCTTTCGCCGCCTGCTCAACCCTTACAGGTGCCGTTTCATCCAGACCAAAGGCTATGTTATTATAAATTGTATCTGAAAATAGAAATACTTCCTGTGGCACAAAGCCAATCTGCCGGCGGTAATCATTCAGATTCATTTTGTCTAGTGGGGTATCATCAATTAAGATCTCACCGCCGCTGGTATCGTACATACGCATGATGAGATTGGCGATGGTTGATTTACCCGACCCCGTGCGACCGATTATAGCCAGTAATTCGCCCGGCTTAACATCGAACGATACATCTTTTATCGCCGTAATTCCGGTATCCGGATAAGTAAAGCTGACGTTGTTAAACCTGATTCTTCCCTCTATTCGGTGTATATTATCCGATGACGAATTGATCTCGGGTTTCGTATTGAGAAACTCATTGATCCTTTTCTGGGAAGCCGCGGCGCGCTGTATGAGTGAGGTTACCCAGCCCAGGGATGTTACGGGAAACGTAAGTTGGTTTACATAGATGATAAACTCGGCAATATTGCCGGAAGTGATCGTACCCTTCATCACTTCTATGCCACCGATATAGACCGTTATAATAGTACTCAGTCCGACCAGCAGGAGCATCATCGGATAAAACAGGGCCTGAACCTGAACGAGATTCATGGAACTGGATTTGTAGATTTCACTTTCTGCGGCAAACCTCTTACGAATGTCATTTTCCCGGCCATAGGCTTTAATTACCCTGATACCGGAAAAGGTTTCCTGGACAAAGCTTGCCAGACTAGAAAGTTGTTGCTGTATCTTTTCACTTCGCTTGTTAATCATTGTGTTAACAAAGTAAATTGTCAGCGCTAGTATAGGCAGAGGCAGCAGGCAATATATAGCCAGTTTAAGGTTCACGCTAACCATCGCCCATATAATTAGCAGAAAAAGGACAGCCGTGTTGATTGTGTACATTATTGCCGGACCAATGTACATACGAACCCTGCTTACATCTTCCGTAACCCGGCTCATCAGATCCCCGGTATTGTTGCGCCGGTAGAATGCCATTGAAAGACCCTGGTAATGCCGGTAAATTTCATTCTTCAGGTCATACTCAATGTGTCTCGACATCAGTATAATAGTTTGTCGCATAAAGAAGAGAAACAGACCCCGGAGCAAAGCAAGCAACAAAACGATAGACCCGAATAGCAATAGTCCATAATTGAAAATCTCGTATACTAATTCCTGCCGGTCAAAGCCTGCGAAGAGGCGGAAGATGCTGATATTCTCATTGACAAGGTCGAAGGCAATACGTATCACCTGGGCCGGCAAAACACCAAATAAATTTGAGATGATAACAAACACAATACCCGGTACAAGACGCCAGCGGTATTTATAGAAGAATTTATTTAGATAGGCCAGTTCTTTCATTGCAGCGTTAGCAAAAGTAATCAGAATTTATTTACAGAGTGGGGAGCCTGGTGTCCCTTTGCAAGGATGATAGCGTGCTGATGCGCAATGTCGTTTCCATTTCAAATTTGCAGTTCGACGGAGAACAACTGGAAATTTTACTACTTTTGTGCCCGTAACCCAACCTTATGTCTGTAATATTATCCGAGGGAAATTCCATTTTTAGTCAGTTAAGTAGCTTTGGTCATCAGAAAGTTGTTTTCTGCAGTGATCCTGAAACGGGTCTGAGAGCAATAATTGCTATCCATGACACTACGCTGGGGCCTTCATTAGGCGGTACCCGGATGTGGGCGTATAAGACAGAAGCGGAAGCGCTGCATGATGTGTTGCGCTTATCACGGGGGATGACATACAAGGCCTCTATTACAGGTTTAAACCTCGGAGGAGGGAAGGCAGTCATCATTGGCGACAGCCGAAATGATAAGTCTGAAGCGTTGATGCGTCGCTATGGAAAATTTATAAAGAATCTGAACGGATCATTTATAACTGCGGAAGATGTCGGTACCACTCCAAGGGATATGGAATATATCCGCATGGAAACAGAACATGTTACAGGCGTACCGGAATCTCTCGGGGGAAGCGGGGATCCTTCACCGGTAACCGCGAAGGGGGTCTTTATGGGAATAAAGGCTTGCGTTAAGGAAGTCTACGGCACGGATAGTCTTGCCGGAAGGACTGTAGCTGTTCAGGGTATTGGTAACGTAGGCGAGAACCTCGTACAGTTACTTCGCCAGGAGAATGCGAAAGTTTATATCAGTGACATAAATGAAGATCGACTGCGAAGCGTAGCTAAGAAATTTGGAGCAGAAGCGGTAGCAAACAATAGTATTTACGACCTTGATGTAGATATTTATGCGCCTTGTGCTTTAGGTGCCACCGTTAATTCTGAGACTATCGAAAAGCTGAAATGTGCAATCATAGCAGGGGCGGCCAATAATCAGTTAGCCGACGAAACGATTCACGGACAGCTCTTGCTTGAAAAGGGAATCATCTATGCACCGGATTACCTGATCAATGCAGGCGGACTGATAAACTGTTACTCAGAAATTGCTGGTTTCAACAAGAACCGCACGATGCAGCTTGCTGAAAATATATATGAAGCTACGCGCAACGTTCTGAAGAAATCGAAAAACGAAAATATCCCAACTCATGAAGCAGCCAACAAAATCGCTGAACAACGGATTGCGGATATCAGAAGAATAAAAGCGACCTATTAATTTAGGTTGAACACACACATACAAACTCGTTCTTATACATGTTAAACAGAAGGCACCTGAGGGTAAAATCATTACAGGCATTATATTCTTACCATCAATCCGAATCCAAAGTAGTAAAACCATACGAAAACGCACTTTTGCAAAGTGTCGATAAGGTTTACGAAATGTACATTTGGCTATTGTCACTATTGGTTGAAGTGGCTGAATATAGTGTAATTGATGCCGAAGACCGGGCAAACAAGCATTTACCTTCAGAGGAAGATCTTAATGCCAGCATTAAGCTTAACCAAAATCTATTTATTGAGTCTTTAAAGCAGAATCAGGAGTATCAGGCTGCAGTAAAGAGATATAAAATCTCCTGGGATTTTGATCCGGAGGTGAGTAAATCTATTTTCATTGCTCTTAAAAGTTCTGAGGAGTATCATACTTTCCTGGCAACAGCAGATCATACTATCAAATCGGATAAGGATATAATCAAGCACATATTTAAGAAGCTGATATTGAAATCTCCAGGAGTAGAACAGATATTTGAGGAGAAATTTATTAACTGGCCGGTAGACAAAGATGTTTTGCAGGCGCTGGTTTCCAAAACCTTCAAGAATTTTGCAAGTGATAACCCAAAGGAAAATAAGCTCGCTGAAGTATGTCCTAACTGGACTGAAGACCGCCTGTTTATTATTGATCTTTTCAACAAGAGTATTGCTTTCGAAAGCGAATACCAGGAGTTGATCGCTCAGAAGACCAAAAACTGGGAAGCCGAACGGATAGCGTTAATGGACGTACTTCTGATGAGGATGGCAATTGTTGAGCTTATTCATTTTACATCTATTCCGGTGAAAGTAACTATTAACGAATATATTGAGATATCTAAAGAGTTCAGCACCCCTAAGAGTAATTCTTTTATCAACGGTATTTTAGATAAGATCTATGCCGATTTACAGGCATCAGGAAAGATTCGGAAAACCGGCAGGGGTTTAGTAGAATAATATTTATAAAACCTATTTTTAATCAGTCAATTAAGCAACATGAAACGATTATTTTTATCAGTGATCACTGTAATTGCATTCTCGGCGTGTAATAATGAAAAGACACAGACTGAAGCAGTTGCAACGAGTAATAACGTCAGTGCAAGTGTGGCTCCGGTAGCTGATGCTGCCAATGCAGCCGCATTTAAATTTGAAAAGGAATCATATGATTTTGGCCAAATCACCGAAGGTGAAAAAGTTTCATATGAATTTGCCTTTACGAACAATGGCAAGGAACCAATGATCATCACGGGTGCTACAGCTACCTGCGGGTGTACCGTTCCGGAGTATCCTCATGAGCCGATCGGGCCGGGCGAAAGTGGTAAGATAAGCGTGGTTTTTGACAGTGCCGGTAAGAGCGGAATGCAAAATAAAGTCATTTCAATAACCGCTAATACAAATCCCGCAGTCACTCAATTGCATCTTATTGGCGATGTAAAGCCTAAGTCAAAATAAACTAATCATAATTTAAATAATTTAAACTTTTACAAATGTCAATGGAACAAATAAGCGGGTTTTTACCCATGCTTTTAATAATAGTAGTATTTTATTTTTTCATGATCCGGCCACAGATGAAAAAGGCCAAAGATCATAAAAAGTACGTTGAAGAATTAAAAAAAGGTGATCGGGTAATTACTACCTCAGGTATTCATGGGAAAATAGTTGACTTCAATGATTCAACATTCCTTATCGAAGTAGAAGGCGGTACCAAGATCCGCTTTGAGAAATCAGCTATTTCACTTGAATCTTCAAAAGCTTTGAACGTAAAAGCCTAATTTCAGAACGCTTTATGATGATGCCGCCCCGGTTTGGAGCGGCATTTTTTATTTACCTATTTTTGAGGACGACCTTACATGTATGCCCCTTATCAAATTAAGTAAACTCGAGCGTCGCAGGCTCTCCTTGTTCTTTTTTTGCCTGATTTTGGCTATCGGGGCATGGATGTTTTTTGCACTCTCAAACCGGTATGTCTATGAAGCCTCGACATTGGTGAAATATTCTAATTTTCCTCAGAATAAAGCTTTTCACCCTCTGCAATCCGATACGGTAAAACTTCAGGTTGAAGGCACGGGGTGGCAATTGCTGTTTGCCAAATTGCGAATCAATCCTCAGTCGGTAACGATGAATTTGAGGGATCTGAACAAACGTAATTATGTGTCTTTTTCCGATCAGCTGAGTTTGATCAACCAGCAGTTTGCTTCAGACCAGAAAGTGATCTCGGTTCAACCTGATACGCTTTACTTCGATTTTTCGGCGCGCTCTGTAAAAAAAGTTCCCGTTAGAGTCGTGAAAGATATCTTATTCAAAAATCAGTACGATGTATCAGATAAGATTCAGCTAATACCAGAATATGTAACTGTGAGTGGTCCTTTTGACGACCTGGTGCAAATCGACGTATGGGAGACGGAAAAGCTAAGGCTTAAGGATATAAGCGGAACCATATCTGCAAATATTCCCTTGAAGAAACCTGAAGGTGCAAATATTAATATTTACCCCTCAGTAATAGATGTGAAAATACCCGTTGATGAGTTTACAGAAATGAGTATGGATATTCCGGTTAAAGTTAGAAACAATAAAAGCTACCGGGATATTAAATTGCTGCCGGACAAGGTTAAAGTTACCTACATGGTTGCATTAAGTAATGTGACGAAGATCGAGAGGGCGTCGTTCGAAGCCAGCGCAAATCTGGCCGACTGGACTCAAAAGAACTATAATCAATTGCCTGTTACGCTTGGTAAGTTTCCGGAGTATTGTAAGATCATCAAGATTGAACCGCAGGCCATTGACTTTCTTATCTTAAAATAGGGATGGTGGCTCTGGGAATGGATGATCTCTCAGGTCTACGTGTACTTAATTTTATAATATATATATACGATGCAATTAAAGATTGGTATAACAGGGGGGATCGGGAGCGGGAAAACGACCGTCTGCAAAGTTTTTGAACTGCTCGGCGTACCGGTATTTTATGCGGATGCAGCGGCGAAGGAGGTGATGCATACTGACGAGGAACTGATGCGTGGTATTATCGGTGCGTTTGGTGCTCTGTCATTCTCGAATGATGGGATACTGAATCGCAAGTATCTTGCTGATATAGTCTTCAGTGATGATAAAGCCCTAGAGATGTTAAATGCACTGGTGCATCCCGCTGTATTCAGATCTTTCGACAAATGGCTGCTTAAACACAAGCAGTATCCTTATGTATTAAAAGAAGCCGCTTTGCTGTTCGAAAGTGGGTCATATAAAATGTGTACGCATTCCATCCTTGTTAAAGCCCCCGAAAGACTTAAAATAGGCCGTGTAATGGAGCGGGATAATATAACTGAGGCAGAGGTAAGAGCAAGAATGGTCAGGCAGTACAGTGACGAGGAAAAAGAGGCATTGGCAGACTATTCCATTTTAAATGATGAAAGGCTTTTGCTGATACCTCAAGTGTTAAAACTCCATGAGCTATTTATTTCCATGAACCCGATACTTGCATGATCGAACCAGATTTCTTGCTATTAAATGATACTGGATTGTACTGTGCTGCCGGTGATTTTTACATTGATCCACAACAACCTGTGGCCACTGCTGTCATATCGCATGCCCACGGGGATCATGCAGCCAGGGGTAATACGAATGTTTATTGTACTGCAGCCACAGCGCGGATAATGGAGCTTCGTTATAAAAGGAATGCAGCTGCCGATTTTTTCATTCAACCCTTTAATAGTTCATTCAATATTCGGGGAGTGAAGATTACATTCATTCCTGCAGGCCATATTCTCGGCTCTGCACAAGTCTTGTTAGAATACCGGAATGTAAGATACTTGTATACCGGGGACTACAAGCTTCAGACTGATAATACCTGCGAGCCTATTGAATATGCCGAGGCTGATGTACTAATAACGGAAACCACATTCGCCGATCCTGGCGTACAGCATCCGGATCCGATAGCTGAAATACAAAAGCTAAATGGTTCCATGCATAATGTCTTGCTTGGCGCGTACTCACTAGGCAAGGCGCAGAGGCTGATTAACCTGATCACAGAGTATTGTCCCTCACGCAAGGTTCTGGCACACTTTAATATTCTGCCCATTAACAATATCTACGAAAAATTCGGTTTCAAGCCGGGTAATTATGAGCCCTACAATCGTAAATTGATGAAACAGCCTGGAATGGGCTATGTATATATTGTGCCTCCCATGACTTTCGACAGCTATTTCAGGGCGAAAAATGTGATGCGGGCGTTTGCATCCGGCTGGAAACAACTGCAGCGTCACAACGATTTCGAGCTATTAATTTCTGATCATGTGGACTGGAATGATATTCTGCAGATGATAAGCATGGTTAAACCTAAGGAGATTTGGACTATTCATGGCGATGGTCAACATCTTAAGAAATATTTTCAAGATCAGATGCCTATTAAATTATTAAACAAGTGCTGAAGGAAGGAGAGGATTATTACATAGATGAGAACGGTAATCTCGTCTTTACAGAAGCCTATCATCTTAAAAGAGGGACATGCTGTAAAAATAAATGCAGGCATTGTCCCTGGAAATATGGGCGGGAAAAAGCGCAGGATAAGAATGATAAGTGATAAGAAGTTGTTATCTTATCGCAATACTTAATTTTTTGATATGCAGATCTGTTGCACGATATGAAACTCGAAGAAGAGATTGCCAGTACTAATTTTGACGATGACTATCATAAAACAGTAGTTAATGTCATTTTTACTTATGGCTGGGTAATTAATCTGCTGAGAAAGTGCTTTGACAAGCATGAGGTTACTATGCAGCAATTTAACGTTCTGCGGATTCTCCGTGGTCAGTATCCTCAACCCGCAACAATTAACCTGCTTAAGGAACGCATGCTAGATAAAATGTCTGATGCCTCAAGGATAGTCGATAGATTGCTGCAGAAGGGTTTGGTAAGTCGCTGTATTAACGGAAGAGACAAACGGGCCGTTGATATTGAAATCAACGAGAAGGGTTTGGAACTGCTGAAGATAATAGATCAGGAGATGCATATTCATGATGTACTGAAAACTCATCTCTCCGAAGAGGAAGCGGCTCAATTGAATATGCTCCTGGATAAACTAAGAGGGTAAAGGGTTTAATCAAATTTCCCTATATACATTTCGAGTACCATTTTAGTAGGGTCAGAATACAAATTGCTAGGGGATTGAACCTAACAAGCAGGGGACAACTAGCAGTTAGGCCACCAATTTGGTGGCCTAACCTTAACATGACCTTAACTAAACCTTAATGAGGTACATATAAACAGGATGAATTTTATGTGTAAAAAGCACTATTGTTAACCGAATTAGGTGGTCTAACTTTATAGAAAGCCGAGGCTGCAGGGCCTCCATACTACGTGAACTATTAAGAAAACAATTGCTTAATTCTACATTTCCAGAAAAAATCCGGCAAGCGCAATGGCAACTCCGGCTAAAACAGCGATTATCTTTTTAAAATTGAATTTATGATCAACGCTGGATTCAAATAAGATCGTTGTGGAAATATGAAGGAAGATGCCGATAACCACCCCCATAATTCTACCGAAATAGGATTCGATATGGCCAATTGTACCCTGGCTGAGCTGGAAACTAATAAAATAACCTAAAGGAGACATTAAGGCAAATACTGCCAGAAAAATGATCAGGCCGGTCTTCCTAATTCCGCTTTGTAATAGTACACTGCCTAAAGCGAAGGCCGCTGGAATGTGATGGAGTGATATACCGAAAACGAGTTCGTTATGTTGGCCGGCTGCCAGTGGCATACCTTCGAGCAGCGCGTGCAGGCAAAGGCTAATCATAATTCCGAACGGGAATACAATATCGTGACTGTGTTTGTGTATATGCCCATGTTCAATACCTTCGGAAAACTGTTCCATCAGGATCTGCAACAGAAAGCCTCCGAGAACAAACAGCCCGATCATCGGATCGGAGGTGTGATATACTTCAGGCATCAGGTGCAGAACTGTGATGGCAAACAAGTATGCTCCGCTGAACGACAGAACAAGTTTCAGGCGCTGGCTATTATCCCGTTTAAAAAGGAAAATGCTTAACCCGCCGAAAAAAGCTGAAGCAAATAATATGGTTAGTTTCCAGATCTCCATTGTCTAAAACCTTTGGTAGTTCTTAATATCGCTCCCATTGTAATACCTGTAAGCGCTCCGATTAATGCCCCGAAAGTTACGTCGAGCGGATAATGTACACCAACATATACCTGGGCAAACGCTACCGATGCGGCCCAGAGTAAAAACAGTGGTAAGATCGGTTTCCACCGCCTGTAGAACATATTTATCAGGAAAAATGCTAACGCGAAATGATTGGCTGCATGGGTAGAGGGAAAACTGAAACCACTCCCGCATTCAATAAGAATATTTGCCTCATTTTTAACGTTCAGATCATTGCAAGGCCTTAAACGCTGCACTGAGGGCTTGATTACTGACGAAGTGAGATAATCCGTTACACCAAAGGTCAGCCCAAAGAATAAAAGCAGCATCCATCCCTGATTGCCATAGTTTCGTACGAAGAAGATTGCAAGAAACAAATAAAGCGGCGACCAGAAGAAACGGTTGCGGAGAAAGGGCATTAACCAATCAAAAAAAGGATTGGATAAACCCTGATTAATTAATGAAAATAAAGTTTGGTCAAGTTGTATAAGATCAGGCATCGGCTTTTTTACAGATAAAAATTAGACGATCCGATTTTAGCTCATCAAATTCCTCAAGAGCATAGTTTCCGAAGTAATTTATAATTTTAAATCCACTGCTGGCGAACATGCGCTCGAAATCAGCGAAAGTAAATGCCTTCACTTCTTCCTTAAAGGCATAATCTTTATTCCGGTGCTCGAAGGCAATGCTTTTAATGATCTTGCCATCTGTCACATTTTTGTTGATACTAAAATCGATACCGTCAACGTGTTTTATTTCCTGATGATTCAGATGCTTTATGATCTTCTGGCTGTTAAAGTAATCAAGAATCATAAGGCCATCTTTTTTCAGAGATTTTCTGAAGGATTTCAAAGAGTTAACATGATCTTTCTCAGTTTCAAAGTACCCAAAGCTGGTGAACAGGTTAAATGTGATATCAAAATAGTTTATGTAAAAGAGATACCGCATATCATGAACAAAGAAGTGCAGTTTATCATTTTCAAACTGTTTAGCGTATCTGATGTTCGAAACTGACAGGTCAATTCCGGTAACATCGTAACCTTTCTTATTTAGGTAGACCGAGTGGCGCCCACGTCCGCAAGCAATATCCAGCAGTCGTGAATTCTGAGTTGGTTTCAAGAAAGTACAAAGATTGTCTATAAAAAATTCAGCCTCTTCATCATCTCTATGATGATATAAGATGTGATAATATGGAGAGTTGAACCAGTTTTGAAACCACTTTTTTGGCATACGTTTTACAAACAAGAATGGATGGTCAAATATAGAACAATTAGCGTTTTCCGCTGACGTAATTGTTGAAGGTTAACCATTAATTGTTATTTTTGGCCACTCTAATCTGCTAACACGTGACTTTAATCAAATCAATTTCAGGAATTCGGGGCACTATCGGCGGAACTGCTGGTAATGGCTTAACACCACAGGATATTGTAAAATATACAACTGCTTTCGGTAACTGGGTAGTTGAAAAAACCGGTAACCGAAAGATAGTTATTGGCCGGGATGCACGTATCTCGGGTGAGATGGTGAGGAATCTTGTAGTTGGTACGCTGCAAAGCATTGGAATAAATGTGGTGGACCTTGGACTTTCAACGACTCCTACTGTTGAGATAGCAGTTCCTGACGAGGACGCCGGTGGCGGAATTATTATTACCGCCAGTCACAATCCAAAGCAATGGAATGCTTTGAAGCTTCTCAATCATAAGGGGGAGTTTATCACGGATGAGGATGGTAAGGCGGTTCTTGAAATGGCTGAGAATCCTGAGATTATATATTCGGAAGTGGACGAGCTTGGAACTGTTGTTAATGATGACTCATACCTGCAAAAGCATATAGATAAGGTCCTTGCACTGCCATTGGTTGACAAGGAGGCTATACAAAGCGCTAATTTTAGCGTTGCGATTGATTGCGTAAATTCTACTGGTGGCATCTTTGTACCAGCATTGTTAAAGGCCCTGGGTGTTCAGACTATACATCCACTATATTGCACCCCCGATGGTCATTTTCCTCACAATCCTGAGCCATTGCCCGAGAACCTGGTAGCGCTGGCTGCTGAGGTAAAGTCAAAAAAAGCAGATCTTGGAATAGCGGTAGACCCCGATGTAGATCGTCTTTGCTTCGTTTGCGAAGATGGACGCATGTTTGGTGAGGAATATACCCTCGTTGCTGTCGCCGATTATATTCTCAAACACACTCCCGGAAATACCGTATCCAATCTTTCATCAACCCGCGCTTTACGGGATGTAACTGAAAGCAGTGGTAATACTTATAACGCCGCTGCCGTTGGTGAAGTGAATGTGGTGAATAAGATGAAGGAAACAGGTGCAGTGATTGGAGGTGAAGGAAACGGCGGGGTAATTTACCCGGAATCGCACTATGGACGCGATGCTTTGGTTGGAATAGCATTGTTTTTAACGCACCTGGCAAAAACAGGAGGAACTGTTTCGGCCTTAAGAGACAGCTATCCGGGCTACTTTATTTCCAAAAATAAAATTACGCTTACCCCTGACATGGATATTGACGCCCTGTTGCTCCAGGTAGAGGAGAAATATCAGGACAATCCTTACAGCACAATTGATGGACTGAAAATAGAGTTCGGCAAGCAATGGGTTCATTTAAGAAGATCGAACACGGAGCCGATTATCAGGATCTATTCTGAAGCAGCCACGGACACTGAAGCACAGGAATTGGCCGGAAAGGTCATTGCTGAGATTCATTCAATTCTTCAAATCAATAATTAAATAAGAATATATAAAAATGCGTGTTTACTTTGATAATGCTGCCACCACCCCTGTTGACAAGGAAGTATTAAAAGAGATGTATCAAGTCATGGAAACCCAGTTCGGGAATCCATCGTCCATTCATTCTCATGGCCGTGAGGTGCGTACCGTTATTGAAAAAGCCCGTAAAACAGTTGCCGGCTTATTACATACTTCTCCTTCTCAGATATTTTTCACATCCGGAGGAACGGAGGCGGACAACACAGCAATACGTTGCGGAATTATAGACCATGGCATCAAGCATGCAATTACATCCCGGATTGAGCATCATGCAGTAGTTCATACCCTTGAAGCCCTTGAGCAAAGCGGTTTGATCAAACTCAGCTTCCTTGAAGTGGATGGTAAAGGAAACGTTGATCTTCAACACCTGGAAGATCTTTTGAAAGCGAATGAGCGCTCTTTCGTGTCTCTGATGCACGCAAATAACGAGATTGGTACGCTTACCGATATAGAACGGGTGGGTGAGATATGCGAGCAGTACAATGCTATTTTTCATTGTGATACCGTTCAGACTCTTGGCCATTACCCACATGATCTCAGCAAGCTGAAAGTGCATTTTATGGTCTGTGCGGCACATAAGCTGCATGGTCCGAAAGGTGCCGGCTTTTTGTTTATAAATCATAACATTAAGATTCGTCCGATGATTTACGGAGGATCGCAGGAACGGAACATGCGCGGGGGAACTGAAAATGTTTATGGAATAGTTGGTTTGGCTAAAGCGATGGAAATAGCCTATCGTGAAATGGAACAGCATCAGGTTCATATTCAAAATCTGAAGACCTACATGATTGAACAGCTTCTGCAAAACATTCCGGATATAAAGTTTAATGGGGAAACTGATTCTGAAAAAAGCTTATACACAGTTTTAAGTGTATCATTTCCAGAAATGGATATGGCAGAAATGCTATTGTTTAATCTGGACATCGCGGGTATTTCTGCCTCCGGCGGTAGTGCCTGCAGCTCGGGTACCGACATTGGATCGCATGTGCTGAATGGCATAAAGGCTAATCCAAAGCGTCCAGCCGTAAGATTTTCATTTAGTAAATACAATACTAAAGAAGAAGTGGACTATGTCGTTGCCAAGATAAAAGATGTCTGCCTGGTGAAGGCTTAAGACCTGAAAAATCATTCTTGACTGATCATAAAAAAAAGGAAACTATTTGTTTCCTTTTTGTTTTTATAACGATCAATTTCAAAGGAAATGTTTTTTTGCATTTTAAAAACAAACCACTGGTAACTTGGTGTTTAGTATAGAAATCTATTCACTAACTTAACGACACTACCATGGCAGCATTTAATGAGAACAACTTAAATGATCCTAACGAAAATTTAAGAAATAAAAGTCAGGGGGAGACAGGTGGGCCCGATGATAACCTGGTAAGGGGTACAGAGGAAAATGCTTATCCCTCTATAAAAGCCGATAATCCTGCTGGCAGTATCGAACAATCGTTACCGCTGGAAAGCGACAGTAATCGTGAAGCATATGGAGAAGGTTCCGGGATATGGAATTCGTGGACTTCGAGCAACAGTACTCAGCCTGGTCCCGGTGACGATGATGATGACGATCTGGATGATGATGATCTTCTCGACGATGATGATACCCTGATCCCTATCGAAGGCGATGATGATGATGACTCACTTCTGGACACAGAGGATGATGATGATATCATCCCAGGAACAGACATGGATGACGGAGACGATCTTTTAGATGACGATGACGATGATTTTGATGTTGACGATTCAGGTGTTAACAGAAGCACAACCGGCGACCTGGGCACGAACATCAGCAGGAGAGATGATGGCAGAAGTACTGGTCGCATGATCGATCATGAACCTGGTACAAGTGGAATTTAAGGATCATTTTATGGATAAGGAAAATAAGAAGCAGAGAAATCAGAATGGCGATATCCCTTCAGATAAACCCACAAAAAAGCTGATTAATCCTCCAGGTAAAACGGGTATAGTTAAAGAACACCGAAGTAACTTCAATACGACCGGGAAGGATTATAAACATGGTGACCGAAATACAGTAAGATAATAAAAGAGCCCGTGTGGGGCTCTCTTTTATTATCTTAAGCAGAAAAATTTATGATTTCATCATCTGCAGGAAGGTACCAATCTTGTTCTTCATCTGGCGTCGATCAACGATGAAATCCAGAAATCCGTGCTCCAATACAAATTCGGAAGTTTGGAAACCTTTCGGCAAATCCTTTTTGATTGTTTCTTTAATAACTCGCGGTCCGGCAAATCCGATGAGCGCACCCGGTTCTGAGATATTGATATCACCCAGCATAGCGTATGATGCGGTAACTCCACCCGTAGTCGGGTCGGTTAATAATGATATATAGGGTATTTTGGCTTTGCTCAGAAGGGCCAGCTTAGCTGAAGTTTTCGCCATCTGCATCAGGGAAAAGGCAGCTTCCATCATTCGCGCTCCACCGGACTTTGAAATCATCAGAAAGGGGATCTTATGTTCGATACAATAGTCGATAGATCGCGCAATTTTTTCGCCAACTACAGAGCCCATCGAACCTCCAATAAAATTAAAATCCATACAGGCGATAACCAGATCATGATTATTTATTTTACCATGGGCAGCGCGTATTGCATCCTTTAAACCTGTTTTGGTATAGCTTTCTTGTAAACGCTCGGTATAGTTTTTATTATCCTTAAATTCTAAGGGATCTCCGGAATGCAAATTCTCAAAAAGTTCAGTAAACTGGTTGTTGTCGAAAAGTACAGAAAAATACTCTTTTGAGCCTATGCGAAGATGATAACCACAGTAATGGCATACATATTTATTCTCAACCTGATCGGCGTAATGAAGTGCTTTTTTACAGTTTGGACATTTGTTCCACAGGCCATCCGGCGCTTCTTTCTTTTCTTCAGTGGAAGTAATGATTCCTTTTTTATCTCTCTTAAACCAGGCCATTTGAATGATTTGTGTGGCTACAAAGAAACAAAATTTTTAAGAACCATTCATGTTTAAAAATATTGGTCTGAAAAGCCTGGGAGCTAAATTTTGCATGTTTAATGATCTGCAATCACATTTCAGATGTTATAATTAAAAATGCACGCACTATTTATGTTATTAATTGTTTAAGCTTCTTGGTGTTGGGATTAAAATTTATAATTTCGATACTTTAAACTTAAAATTATGGATCTGAAAAACTACAAGGGAGTATTACATGGTGATGCTGTTCAGGAATTATTTGAAATAGCGAAGAAGCACCAGTTTGCTTTACCAGCTGTTAACGTGATCGGAACAAACTCCATCAATGCTGTCCTGGAGACTGCCAAAGCAGTTAATTCTCCGGTGATCATCCAGCTTTCGAATGGGGGTGCTCAATTTTACGCAGGGAAGTCCTTGAATAATGATAACCTGCAGGCTTGCATTCTGGGTGGGGTATCCGCAGCTCAGCATGTTCACCTGCTTGCGGAGCATTATGGAGTTGCCGTTATCCTGCATACCGATCATGCTGCTAAAAAATTACTCCCGTGGATTGATGGCTTACTGGATCATGGAGAGAAGTTTTATGAGGTAAACGGAAAACCATTGTACTCATCGCATATGCTCGATCTGTCTGAAGAAACCATAGAAGAGAATATGGAGATCAGCAAAAAATATCTAGCCAGGATGAAGAAGATGGGTATGACATTGGAAATTGAACTTGGAGTGACCGGGGGAGAAGAGGATGGAGTAGATAACTCAGACGTTGATAGTTCTAAATTATATACACAACCTTCGGAGGTTGCATACGCTTATGAACAATTATTAAGCGTAAGTAGCAAGTTTACCGTTGCGGCTGCATTCGGCAACGTTCACGGCGTTTATAAGCCAGGAAATGTAAAACTGCAACCGGTGATTCTGAAGAACTCTCAGGATTTCGTACGTAAGGAATTCAATGTTGATGTCGAGAAACCAATAAATTTTGTATTTCATGGTGGTTCAGGATCAAGCCGGGAAGAAATACGTGAAGCGATTTCGTATGGTGCAATTAAGATGAATATTGATACCGACATTCAATGGGCTTATTGGGAGGGTATCAACGAATATTATAAAGCAAAGAAAGATTATTTGCAAGGCCAGATCGGAAATCCTGAAGGGCCGGATTCACCAAATAAGAAATACTACGATCCGCGCGTATGGCTGCGAAAAGGCGAAGAAGCCCTTGTTAAAAGACTTACACAGGCATTCGAAGATCTGAACTGTATCAACGTAAACGATAAGTTATAATGTTTCAATTCAGCCTCCCGGACGGAGGCTGAATTGTTTTTCAACTGGCTGGGGTTTCAGGACTATGAAAAAGAAGCATAATTTTTTTGAGCGTTTTGCCAACAAGATGACGGCGTTTGCCGGAAGCTCTGTTGCTTTTAGTGCTGCCTTTTTAATTGTTCTTTTATGGGCAGCCACCGGCCCGTTATTTGGATACTCAAGCACCTGGCAATTGGTCATCAATACCGGTACGACGATTATTACTTTCCTGATGGTTTTTCTGATTCAGAAAAGCCAGAATAAAGACTCCAAAGCCATCCAGCTTAAGCTGAACGAACTTATTGCAGCCAGTGAAAAGGCAAGCAACCGAATGGTTGATATCGAAGATCTGAGTGAAGAAGAATTGGACAATCTCTACAAGTTTTATCGAAAATTGTCCAAGCTTGCGGCGAAGGAGAATGATATTCATCAATCGCACTCAATAGATGCGGCTCATATGCTGCATGAATTAAAAAAGGTAAAAAGCCAAAATCAGAGACGGCCGGTAAATGTGCCTGTAACAAAGTCAAAAGGCCCGTCAGGCAATAATAAAAATGCAAAAGCAGATAATAACCAGTAAAGTAACAGATCAGGAAAAGCTGGATCAGGTTTTCGCCATCCGCCGTAAAGTATTTGTCGAAGAGCAGGAGTGTCCACCCGAACTTGAATGGGAATATGAGGAAGAGTCAAATCACTTTTTAGCCGAGGTTGACGGATTACCTGCGGGGGCATGTCGTTGGCGTAAGACTGAAAAAGGATATAAGTTGGAACGCTTCGCGGTGTTAAAGGAATTCAGGGGATTGGGAGTCGGGCAGGATATGGTCGAAACTGTATTGAAGGATCTGCCAGATAAGCCCGACACCGTGTACCTGCATGCCCAGTTGTTGGCAATGGGTCTATACGAAAAGTTCGGGTTCAAAAAATACGGCGAACAGTTTGAGGAGGCCGGTATTCAGCATTTTAAAATGATATTGGAAAAGTGACCAGGTTGGTGATTTGAGACAGCATTGATGAAAAGGCTCTATATTATTTTATTATTGGTAATACTCAGTACTTCAGTATTCGCTCAGGCTCTTCCCGAAAGGACGATCTGGCAGGGGCAACTCGGAGCTGTGAGACTTATATTGCGGGTTTATCCCGATACTGCATCCGGAAATACCATTGCTGTTTTTGACAGCCCCGATCAGAATGCTTCTAATCTTTCAATATCCAAATTTGAGGTTACTGCAGATAGCCTCCGGGCCTACTCCAGTGTAATAGGCGGAGGATTCTCAGGAAGGTTCAACGACGACAGAACACAGATAACCGGTAATTGGAAACAAGGAAGTGTAAGTGCGCCACTTACCCTCGTCAGAATTACTTCGCTGGCGGCTCCCGTGGATAGGAAACAAACTCCGAAGCCACCTTTTCCTTACAAGTCTGAGAACGTAGAGTATAGCAATTCCGATAAATCTGTTCACTTTGGCGGAACATTAACTCTACCTGATTCTGATAGACCTGTACCTGTTTTACTACTTATAAGTGGTTCAGGGCAACAGGACCGGGATGAGACCATATTTAATCATAAGCCTTTCGCTGTAATTGCTGATCATTTGACCCGAAACGGTATAGCCGTATTACGGATCGATGACCGGGGAGTCGGACAAACGACCGGCGACATACAAATGGCAACATCCGCCGATTTTGCCAAAGACGTCCTTTCCGGGCTGGCCTACCTTAAGAGCAGAAAGGAGGTCGATTCCAGGAAGATAGGTTTGTTAGGACACAGCGAAGGCGGCATTATTGCTCCAATGGTAGTAAATCAATCCAGTGATGTTGCTTTCATGATATCAATGGCTGGCTTGGGTGTAAAGGGAGTTGACCTGATTAAGAAACAGAATTCAGAAATACTTAAATCATCAAATCTTCCGCCTGAGCAGTACAAGGCATTAACTGGTTTATATTTCCGGCTATTTGATCTGGTAAACAATCAGGATTTAAACAAACCGCTTGAATTGAACGGCGAGTTTGAAAAATGGAAAAAAAGCCAGCCGATCACTTTAATTGACTCTATGAAGATGAATGCAGGTCAACAGGGAGAAGGGATGATACAGAGCTTTATTTCTGCAATCCAAGTCCCCTGGATGCGTTACTTTATTAAATACGACCCGGCACCTTTTTTAAGCAAAATTAAAATCCCGGTTTTGGCCCTCAATGGATCAAAAGATATACAGGTTTCTTCAACTGAAAATCTTGCGGGGTTTGAAAAATATCTCAATAATGCTGGCAATAAGAATTACAGGATTGTAGAATTTCCGGGATTAAATCATTTATTCCAAACTTCTGAAACAGGATATCTGAATGAATACGCTACGATTGAAGAAACAATTTCACCAACGGTATTGCAGGTAATTACTGACTGGATCAGTCTCCAGGTTAAGTGATTTAATGTTGAAAAACCTTACTTGAGAAATTCATGGCTTCCGACCATGCCTCCATATTCAGATTTAGTTCTTCACCCTGACGATTGAGGTATGAGATCACGTTTTCTGTAGCTATATTTCCAGTTAAAGAATTAGTAGCCATAGGGCAACCTCCAAAACCTTTAAGTGCACTGTCAAACCTCCGGCACCCACTCTGATAAGCCGCATCTATTTTTTCTTCCCAGGTGGAAGGTGTACTATGTAAGTGGACACCGAACTCAACCTTAGGAAACCGGCTAACGAGGTGAGGGAAGAGGTAATTGATCTTATCTGGCGTTGACACGCCAATAGTGTCCGATAGTGACAATATCCCGACACCCCTTTCTACTAACTGGTGTGTCAACGATTCTACGATATCATTACTCCATTCGTCATTATAGGGATTTCCAAACCCCATGGATAAATAGACTACCGCAGTCTTCTTGTGTTTACCACAAAGATTTAGTAAATCCTCAATAGTCTCTAACGATTCAGCAATATTCGAATTAGTATTGCGCTGCTGGAAGGTTTCCGAGACTGAGAACGGAAACCCAAGATAACTTATTTCTTCGTGTAATACTGCTTCCTGAGCGCCGCGTATATTAGCTACAATAGACAATAAACGGGAGTTTGTCGACGAAAGATCGAGCATCCCAAGGACTTCAGCTGTATCCTTTAATTGGGGAATAGCTTTTGGCGAAACAAAGCTGCCGAAATCAATTGTGTCAAAACCGACCTGAAGAAGCTTATTGATGTATTGCGCTTTGATGTGTGAAGGAATAAAGTCGGGCAATCCCTGCATTGCATCCCGCGGACATTCAATTAGTTTCATCTATCTGGAATTGGCTTATATAATGTTGTGGCCTAATCAATGATGGGGCTTAAGAAGCCCCATTTATACCAATAAATTACTGTCGATATTACTGTTCGTCTCCGCGAATCTTAAATATTGCACCGTTCAGATTCTCATGAATGCGAATCTGGCAGGCAAGTCTGCTATCATAACCGGCATCGTGCAGCGTATCAAGCATGTCCATCTCTTCATCACCGGCAGGGTCCAAAGCGTCCAGCCCTTCCAGAACCTGCACATGACAGGTTGCGCATAAAGCCATCCCACCACAGGTTGCCAGAATATTATATCCCGAGGCTTTTAAAACCTCCATTAGGCTCAGGCTTATTTCGTCAGGGACTTCAACAGGTTGTTGTTCCCCATTGCGGTCTTCAATTGTAAAGCGGATTATATCAGAATTCATTGACTCCATAAACGGTAGTGTATTTAAAACTTAACTTTTGATCAGGGTATACATATTTAAAAGCACTTTGAACCATCAGGGCAGCTTCATGAAACCCGCACAGGATAAGTTTTAATTTACCAGGGTAGGTGTTAATATCCCCGATAGCATAGATTCGCTCCACATTAGTAGAATAATCAAATGTATTTACATGAATTGCCGACTTCTCGATATTCAGTCCCCAATCAGCAATAGGTCCTAACTTCGGACTCAATCCAAACAGAGGTATCAGGTAATCTGTTTCCAGAGTTTTCGCAACTTTATCACGACCAATTACAGAGACTGATTCCAGATTGCCGTTTCCTGAAACACTTACCAGGTTAGACTGCAATATCAGATCGATCTTACCTTCCTGGGCAAGTTCGAACACTTTCTCAGCAGAGTCAGGAGCACCGCGGAAAGTGTCACCTCTATGTATTAATGTCACTCGTTCTGCAACATTCGTTAAGAAGATTGTCCAGTCTAATGCAGAATCACCACCTCCGGCAAGAATTACTTTCTTATTCCTGAAATGCTCCGGATTTTTGACCATATACTCAACACCTTTTCCTTCAAAGCCTAACAGCCCTTCGATTTCAGGTTTACGGGGTTCAAAACAACCCAGACCTCCGGCAATAACGATTACCTGGCAATGAATTTTTGTTCCATCACTGGTACCTACTATTATTGAACCGTCTTCCTGTTTATCCAGTGTTTCAACACGCTCGCCCAGGGTAAAACCCGGATGGAAGGGGGCTATCTGTTCCATCAGACGATCAACCAACTCCTGTGCTTTAATATCAGGATATCCTGGTATATCATATATCGGTTTGTGAGGGTATATTTCAGATAGCTGACCGCCTACTTGTGGCAGGGTATCGACTAGATGGCATCGCATTTTAAGTAAACCAGCTTCGAAAACAGCGAAAAGGCCAACCGGGCCGGCACCAATAATGCATATATCTGTTTGAATCATTGTATTGAGATGTTAGTGTTCGTTTTGTCTTTAGTTATTAAGGTTTAACTCCTTAAACTTTATCTGTTCCTTCGGATTTGACCCCGTCAAGGTTTTTATAGATGGTATCAAGGATCCGTTTTAAATTTTTATAATCTGCCTCAGTCAGATTTTCCCAGGCTTTCATTCTTATCTCAGCCATCTTGGGACTCCATTCAGCAACGTGATGTTTGCCCAATTCTGTAAGATGTACATTAAAGCTACGACGATCAGCAGGGTGTATTCTTCGTTCTGTTAGGCCCTTTTTACACAACAAATCTATGATGCGGGTTAAAGTAGGATGATCTTTATCAGTTATCTCTGCCAGCTGGCTCTGATTCAGATCATTATTCTGATTTAGATTTCGAAGAATTAGCCATTGGTCTACAGTTATGTCATAGTTCTCGGCATTGAAACGTCGCTGCGCATATTGTTTCACTTTTCGGGCTGTGCGATCCAATAAGTCTCCATACGTGCTGAATAGGTCTGTTGACATAATAATAGTTAGTGTGACAAATATCGGAATTAAAAGTTTTATCTCAAATAGTAAAACTGTCGTGAAAGTTGATGATAATGTTTACGCTCCATTAATAAGCGTAGTTTGTCAGTGTGGTTCTAGACTATTTCGGGGGACAATAGCAAAAAAAAGCCGCTCTGATTCAATCAGAGCGGCTTACAAATAGTGAAATGTTATCTATTTCGCAGTAGCCGGCTTTGCAGTTAAAGCCTTCTCTTTTTTCTCGCGTATAAACTCAACCACAAAGGGTGTTGCCACGAACAACGAAGAATAAGTACCGAATATCACACCGATTAACATCGCGAATGAGAAGCCCCGCAGGATCTCGCCACCAAAGATGAAAATGATTATCAATACAGCGATGGTACACATACCGGTAATTACAGTCCGGCTAAGCGTGCTGTTTAAGGCATTATTAATCACGGTAGGCAAGTTTTCGTCCTTTGTATGATGCTGACCTATGTACTCACGAACACGGTCGAATACAACAACCGTATCATTTATTGAGTAACCCATCACGGTGAGGATCGCAGCAATAAATGCCTGGTCAATATCCAAAGAGAAAGGAACCAGTCCGTTTAACAGGGAGAATATCGATAAAAGAATAAGAACATCATGCAATAAAGCGATGATTGCTGATACTCCAAACTGCCATTTACGGAACCGTAATAATATATATAGGAAGATAACCAGGATAGAGAATAAGACCGAGTAGATAGCAGAAATCTTAATATCATTCGCTATTGTCGGACCGACGGTTTGAGAGTCTTTTATCTCATAGTTAGGACTTATCTTCTCTAAGCCTGCCTTTAATTTGGAACTAACCTTAGCGTCTGCATCCGTGCTTATTTCGTCAATCAGGTAGGAAGTTGTAATCTTTACTTCATTTGCCGAGCCGAAGGTTTTTACTTCCGGAGCAACCCCGAATTCGTCAAGTAAGACGTTGCGTACATCATCTGTTTGTACTTTCTTGTCAAATTCAACAAAGTAAGACCGGCCTCCTTTAAAGTCAACACCAAGGCTGAAACCTCTTGTGAACATAGAGATCAATCCGGCAACGATAATGATTGATGAGAAAATGTAAAAACGTCTGCGACCAGAGATAAAGTCAAACTTGGAATCTTTGAATAAATTCTGAGTTGCTTTTATCGAGAAACTGATATTCTGTTGTTTGCTTAGCATCCACTCAAACACCAGGCGTGAGATATAGATAGCGGCAAACAGTGAAGTGACGATACCGATCATCAGGGTGGTTGCAAAGCCTACGATTGGTCCGCTTCCGAATACGTAAAGAATAACACCAGTTAAAAAGGTAGTGACATTCGAATCTAAGATAGACGACATAGCCTTTTTGTAGCCCTCCGCAATTGCCAAACGAATGCTTTTACCTTCAGCTAGTTCCTCACGAATTCGCTCATAGATCAGAACGTTCGCATCAACAGACATACCGAGCGAGAGAACGATACCGGCTATACCAGGTAGGGTAAGAACCGCGCCAAGGGAAGCCAGAACACCCATTAAAAAGAATAAGTTGACAATTAGTGCAATGTTGGCTACCCATCCGGCTTTACTGTAATATAAAGCCATGAACAGAAGGATCACAATAATACCAGCGATCGTGGAAAGTAGTCCTGCATTGATTGACTCCAGACCTAATGATGGTCCCACTTCGTATGAGCTTACGATTTTTGCCGGAGCTGGAAGACGACCGGCTTTCAATACGTTGGCTAAATCCTGAGTGTCTTCAACTTTAAAGTTTCCGCTGATAGAGGATATACCATTAGGTATTTCACCCTGTACTGTAGGAGCGGAATAAACAACGTTATCCAATACAATGGCTACGCTTTTTTTGTTGTTGATATCAGCTGAAGCAGCAGCGGTTACAGAGCGCCATTGACGCGCGCCATCACTGTTCATCACCATTACTACTTCCGGATTTCCAGTCTGATCATAGTCAGAACGTGCATCGGAAATAACGTCACCTCCCAGAGCAGGACTTCCGTCTGGTTTTGATGATTTCAATGCATAAAGTTCAAATACTTTAGATTCAGGCGAAATGGGTTTAACTCCCCAAACAAGTTTCGTGTTTTGCGGGATTACAGACCTGATCGCAGGCGAGCTGAAATATTGGTTAATCTTCGCTGTGTCTTTTTGAGCAGCATAACCTACAACAGGACCCGGACGTAGTCCAGTCTGTCCGTTTTCCGCCTGGAAGGTATTCGGGCTTAACAACGCAAACAGTGGATTTTGACGCGCTGCTTCAGCCTGACTTTTGTTTAGAGCTGAAGTGTCCTTTTTAGTTGTATCCTTCTTACCTAAAGTGGCCAGCTTACTACCGGCTGAAGATGTATCAGCTTTAACAGTGGCACTTTTAACAGTGGTATCTGCGGATGCAACATTTGATGAAGCTAAAATTTTATTGATATTCTCGATTAAAGGGAAGATCTCTGTGTTGTCATACGTTTCCCAAAATTCAAGCTTGGCAGATCCCTGAAGCAATTTTCTTACGCGTTCCGGTTCGGTAACCCCCGGAAGTTCAATAAGGATCCGACTTGTACCTTCCTGCAATTGTATATTTGGGGAGGTCACACCGAATTTATCAATACGGGTGCGAAGGATATTGAAAGAACGATCGATTGCGCTTTTCGATTCTTTAGTTAAAAAAGCAAGGACGTCAGAGTTACTTGCGTTGGCATTGATATTAGCCGAGTTCTCCTTAGTTGCAAAAAGTGGCGCTAAGCCGGCATCAGGGCTCAATTTTTCAAACTCTTCACCAAACAAGGTTATGAATCCTTTCTGACTTGTCTTCATACGTGTTTCTGCATTCCGCAGAGCCGCGTTGAAATTAGCATCAGTGCTATTATTGGCCAGATTTCTCACTAACTCCGTTAATGAGATCTCCATCGTCACGTTCATACCACCTTTCAAATCAAGTCCAAGTGGAATCTCGCGTTCTTTGGCGTACTGATATGTGATATAGTCAACTCCTCCAAAAACAGGCTGAGTTTCCATTGAATCTAAATATGCCCTCTCCCTCTGCGGATCGCCCTTAGCATACTCCTTAGCTTTACTTTGAACGTGACCCGCAATCCACGTGAATGAGAGTGAATACAAACACGCAATTGTCAACGCTACTGCGGCGAATTTTACTAGTCCTTTACCTTGCATTTTTTTAAATTGTGTAATAATGTTTCGATGAGTCTTTTTTTCATCAAGACGGCAAATCTAATTAAATTTTCTATTTATAGGATTTTAAACAAACAAATTATCGGGCATGCCTGTTAGCGCCTTTCATAAGTAATAAACGAATAAGGATAAGGGTTTTTATCATCCGCATCATGGTCTTCCTCACTGGTGATTTTCCAGCTTGCCGGATCTATTTTTGGGAAGAAGGTATCGGCCTCAAACTGATGGTGCATACATGTCAAATGGATGCGATTAACAAGGTCCATTGATTGCTCAAAAATCATAGCTCCTCCAACGATTGAAACCAGGTCTTCCCCATTGCACAGTGCAAGTGCCTGCTCAATTGAGCCTACTACGTCGCAGCCTTCAATCTCCATGTCTTGTCTGGTTACAACGATATTCCGACGATTTGGTAATGGTTTTTTTATAGAATCAAATGTCCTGCGACCCATGATCACCGGATGACCCACAGTATGTTTTTTGAAATGTTTCAAATCTGCCGGCATATGACATAATAATTGATTGTCTTTTCCAATTCCGTTGTTTTCATCAACAATTACTACTATCTGGATGATCATTCCTTATTTGATTAATTCTCGTATCGTTTCTTTGGTTGGCCCCGGGTTGGAAAGCCTTATTTAGATTTTCTATCGTGTTAGACAGCTACAGGTGCTTTTATGTGAGGATGCGGGTCATAGTTCAAAAGGGAGAAATCTTCGAACTTAAACTCAAAAATATTTTTAACCTCAGGATTAAGCTTCATTTCCGGAAGTGGCCTTAAGTCGCGGCTTAACTGCAATCGTGTCTGTTCCAAATGATTGTTATAGAGATGCGCATCCCCGAGAGTGTGAATAAAATCTCCCGGTTTCAAGTTGCATACCTGAGCCACCATCATGGTCAGCAAAGCATATGAAGCAATATTAAACGGGACACCCAGGAAAATGTCGGCGCTCCGCTGGTATAACTGACAACTTAACTTTCCGTCCGCAACGTAGAACTGGAAAAAACTATGGCAGGGCGGAAGCGCCATATTTTCGACTTCGGCGACGTTCCATGCTGACACAATGATGCGTCTGGAATCCGGATTGTTTTTTATCTGTTCGATAACCTGGCTTATCTGGTCAATATGTCTGCCATTCGCGGCAGGCCATGAGCGCCATTGGTGACCGTAGACGGGGCCAAGCTCACCGTGTTCGTCCGCCCATTCGTCCCAGATACGCACTCCGTTTTCTTTAAGGTACCGGATGTTTGTATCGCCCTTCAGGAACCATATCAGTTCATGAATAATTGAACGCAGATGAACTTTTTTTGTGGTGACAAGTGGAAAACCCTTCTGAAGATCGAAACGCATCTGATATCCGAAAACACTTAAGGTTCCCGTGCCTGTGCGATCATGCTTTTGTGTGCCTTCTGCGAGGACATGCCGCATTAGGTCGAGGTATTGTTTCATAGTTGTTGGTCTGTATATAAGAATCAAGAATCACAGCTGTGATACGCTGGTATCTGCAAATAAAATAAATGTATTTTTGGCCTGCCTTTGTTAAACAAAGCTTCCTGACAAATATGATCATTTTTCCAAATGCAAAAATAAATCTTGGCCTAAAAATCGTTGGCCGGCGGGATGATGGGTATCATAATATTTCGACGGTTTTCTATCCCGTTAACATAAAAGATGCATTGGAAGTAGTCGAAGCTGATAAACTGACGTTTACCTCCACCGGTATTCCCATTCCGGGAGACCCAGCCGAGAATCTGTGTTTAAAAGCCTGGCATCTGCTGTCAAAAGATTTTCATCTTCCAAAAGTACATATCCATCTTCACAAACAGATCCCTGTGGGAGCGGGCTTAGGCGGAGGATCAGCCGATGCAGCTTTCTGCATCAGGTTGCTTAATGAAAAATTTAAGATGAAGCTTACCACTGTCGCGATGGAAAACTATGCGCGCTCCCTGGGTGCTGACTGCGCTTTTTTTATTAAAAACAAAACTGTTGTCGCAAGGGGAAAGGGTGATGAATTTTCCAGTATAGAACTTAATCTCGATAAATATTTTAAAGTTCTTGTCATGCCGCCATTCCACGTGCAGACTGGAGAGGCTTATCGCGGTATCCAACCTTCAGGGGTGGAATTAACTCCAGACCTTCTCAGGCTTCCGCCTGAAAAGTGGCGGAATGTCCTGGTTAATGATTTTGAAAAGCCAGTTTTCGAAATGTTCCCGCAAATTGAAAAGATCAAGGAAGCCTTGTATGGTTCCGGAGCGTTATATGCTTCTATGAGTGGAAGCGGTGCTTCGGTATATGGACTTTTTTCAGCAGAAGTAAAGCTGTCAGACCTGGAAGAGGACAACCTGGTTTTCTATGGTATCTAATCAAGCATTTTCAGAACACAACGCACAAAGCTTCCACGTGGACGCGGTGTCAGTTCTTCATAACACGCAAACTTAATTGCCTGGCGTACCTGTTCCGGAGGCCAGTTGCCATGCTCGCGGATTTTATTTACAAGGTAATCGATCTCCCAGTCCTCTTCGCAATTGAAAAGGAAACGGTCTATGTGACGTGGCTTCCGAAGATTATATTCGGACCAGTCTCCCTGTATGATCAGATCGGTAAGCATTCTCTAATTTTCTTAAAGATAACTTACTTGCCTGTTGCTCCTAATAAAAAAGGGTGAACGGTAGGAATTTTTGAGTGTACGGTATTAATCAGCTGAAAAGAGGACAATTATCGAATATAATCAGAGTCATCATCACTGATGTAGTCCCGGTCTTCCTGGCTCAATGTCTTTTTCGTCAGGTCTTCAGGAAAGTGGTCATCAGTAGTGGATCTCCTTCGGGGCCTGCCTAAAATGAAGCCGACAATTGCGCCGGAAAGGAACATAACGCCGAGTACCGCGAGCTTTGGAACGCTTCTGTCTCCGAAAAGCCAAAAATCTACTTCATCGGTATTTTTCATTAAGATAATTGTAACCAGTACTGAAATTATGACGAGGAAGATGGTTTTTGCACTCATGATTAAAAATTATAAGAAAATCCTGTTTCGAATATCGGATTTTGAAAGGGCTTTTGGTTCACAAAGATCACTTTTCCGCTAACTTCAAAGTTCGGAAGGTAAAATCTTAGCAGGTTCATATCAGCACTTATTTCTGCACCGAATACCCGCGCAGAAAACGTACTTAGGTTTATATTTTCAAAATCGACAAAAACTCCGCCCTTAAAGCGTTTGACATATGCAAGCGGACCTATCTCCCAGTCGGGATAAAATAATGGAAAGCGATAGTCAAAAAGCAGCGTATTACTGAGTTCCTTAACCGGCTGCAGATTATAATAGCCATTTACTAAAGGAATATCAATGGTATTGTCATAAGCTCCGCTGCTCAGCTGGTAATTAAAGCGTGCCTGGAAAGAATGATTTCTAAATAGTCCCGGAGTGTAGAAAATACTTCGTAAGGTAAAAAGATCCCCGCTCATGGTTTTTTCAAATGGGAAATGCCGGTAAGTTAAGGTCAGGTTCTGGCCCCAAACAGGCGCAAGATCCCGGGCACTTCGCCTGCTGTTCCTGTTTAAATACAGCTGGTACTTCATTGGAAACCTTAACCTCGTGCTGAAATTCTCCGGCTTGTTTTGTATGTTATATCTGGATGTATAGCTGGTGGAAGTTCTGAAGCCTAGTTGATATACCTGATTAAGGCGATTGAATATAAAAGGAACACTTACTTCAGCTTCAGTAAAATTTTCTCTCCAAAGGACCGGTGTGAAATCAGTTTCCCCGGCGTTTCCTTGCCTGTAGTAAAAAAGCATTGCCCTATTTATGTAACGGGTATCAACTATAGGGTAAAATTTCTTATACGTAAACCCAGCCACATATCCATCGCGCTTCAGATAGGAGTCATATTGGTAACCCAAATAAAAATCGAGGGTGTTCAATTTGTTGTTTGATAAGAGTTTTAATCCAAGCGTGGGCTTATCTCCGTTTTCATCCTCAGCAATTAATGCCAGACTATGAAAGTAGAAGAGGTTTTTCCATTCCCGGTAGGGCCGGCTTTGAAAGGCTTCATGTGGAATGCTATCAAATATGTTACTGTCTGATTCCTGATTAACAAGTGGGACCGCGTAGTTGATAAATGTATTTCTTAATTCAGTTGTGCTTGTGCCCTCGTGATCGTTAAAGGCAAAGCTCGAAATACTAAATCCGGAAGGTGTGTAATTATTGAACATTATTCGACTTGTCTCTGCATGATAGGTTGGGTTGAACGCTCCGTAGGGAGCCTGAGTGAGCTGAAAGGTTTGGCTGGTTGCCCTGTCAAAGCGGTAGATATTATCAATGCCGTTATAATGGGCGCGATATACCACCTGTTCATTTGCATAAGAAGGTCTTGAAATTTGCTGTTTCTGGAAAGGTATTAGCTGAACTAGTTGTCCGGTTCCCCGCTCAAGTTCCAACAACGTACTGCCCTCCTGGCTCACCCCTGTAACCACAATTTTGTTTCCCTTCGAATTGAAAGCAGGTGTCTGGAGCATAAGGTTGTCGGGGTTCGCATATTCTTTTAAAATCAACCCTGTTACCGGATCAAGTTCTACAATTGAGATCCTGTTTGAAGTGCTCACATTCACCGCGGCAATAACCATCCCGTCAGGAGAGAGTGACGGGGCGAATAACCGGCTTTTATGTGTGAGCTGTTTGTAAGACTTTGTTTTCAGATCGTAAATATTGATCACGTTGTAAGATCTCTTTTGGAACCTTTTATCGAAACGGTATTCATCCCAAACTATCTTCCCGGCTGCATAATTAAAATGAGGTTGTTCCTGGAAGCCGATCTTAAGGATCATTGTTTCCTTTCCATCTTTACCGATCTTAAAAAAAGCGGGAGTTTGGCCGATCCCATCTTTTATAACAATGGTTTCAGTATCGGATATAGTAACAGGGAGGTAGAAATTTTCCGGACCATCCTTGCTTCGCATGTTTAGATCCGGGTAAGTGATTGATTTGGTTTGCAGGGATTGCTTAGTCCATAGCCTGCTCAGTTCCGCCACCGTCGAGTCGTGGAGCTCCCGGGTATTTAGGCCGGTATATTTCCTAACCGAATTGCTCAAACTATATGGCCGGTAAGGCGTCTTTGAAACCCTGGTAAATATGCTATCGAGGATGCCAGCTCCATAGTCCCTTCTTAGTTTCGAAGTCATGAAGTATCCCAACTGGTAGTACCCCGGGGTAAGGTCGGCGACTGATCCTAAGTAGTTCTTGGAATAGCTATATTTAGAACCACTTAGTGTATTTGTCCGAAAAGTCAGCTCCCATGAGGGCAGCCTTCCCCGGCCCGCGTCTGTTAACGCAGTCTCCATCCCAACGGCATCACCTTCATAGAACCAGGGTGGGAGAGTCACCCCGAATATGGCAAGAGCAAGTTCTTCAAAAAAGGGCGCATTTAATTTGCCGGTCGTTTTATCAAACTGAACCACATGTCTTAATTCATGAACCGCAAGACTGTTCAGCCAATCCTGGTAGTCGAACTCCTGGGGTGGGGTAGTAAAGTATTCCGAACGACGGGGTGCAAGTTGAACGAAACCATTCGAAGTGGTTCCCTGGTTCTGAAGGATGACTGAAATTTTTTTAGGCCGGGTGTTTAAAGATTTGGATACCCTGCTAATGATAAATTGTAAGGTGTTAGCCATGCGGTTCCCTTCAGCAGACAGATCGGTAGGGTAGATGATCTGAAAATCTTCTGTGTTAATCTGCATCCACTTTACACGCGGAGGGTTCTGCTCGCTGTCAAATACCTGGCTGAAAACGGATGCTGGACCTATTAATAATATAAAAGAAAATATAAATCTGATTATCAGTATATTATGTTGTATTTTTCTCAAAGTGTAAGTAGCTTGCTAATAAAATTAGTTTAAAACGATTTTTAAAGTATTTTTTACCTAAATCTCAATAGGATGTATTGTTATTTAATAATCTGATTTATAATGCGGTATGCATACCTTTTGTTTCCTACCTATTGCTTTTTTACATGAAATAACAGCTCATATTTCAGTAAATTGTCTTCAATAATGGATTATAAGGTTGCCCCTTGGTAAAGATATATTTCTTACACTAAGGTTGGCTTGATTGCCTAAAAATTTTACAAGCTTTAAATCGTGCCGGGGGTGTATGTGCACGAATGCTGCCATTCCAAAGAAGATTTATCAGTCCTTAATTTTCTTACTCCATAATCATTTATTGAGGCAATCACGCCGGATCCTGGGGAGTGCTGATCTCTTACCTGGACTGAACGCCTGTTTCCTGGATACTCAGGGAGTGCGTATGCCGGCCTTGAACAATCGCCTTCATGCATTAAGTAGTCTGCCACCCAGAATGAATTATTATGATCCTTAACATCGATTGATTGGAATCCTTACTGCGATGTTTGTTCCCGGTTGTATGAGTTTTTATGGATTTATGTTGCAGGTTCATATGAACGAGCAAATGTAAATATTGTCAGAAACAAGACCAGCTTCAGCGGACTTCCTGGGGGCTAGAAGAAAAATATCGGATACTTAGTGTAAAATTGAACTACTATCCGAGTGGAATCTGCTTAAGAAGCTTGCGGTGCTGAATACGGTTTTTGATGAAGGGAAACAGAAAGATCGCTGCCAAAACGATAAGCGCACCTGCATAGAATCCGGCGGTCATCTGTTCTCGTTTACCGAAGAAAAAGAATGCCAGTATAATTCCGTATACCGGTTCGAGATTAGTTATCAATGCCACTCTAAAGGCTGTGAGCTCCTTCATTACAGACACTCCAGCAACATAAGCTATGGATGTACAGATTGTACCTAAAATCAGCAGGTACGACAAATCAGAAATGTTCAGAGTCATTTCTGCAGTGAAATCATCGGTAGCAAGCATGAACAATGAAATCCATACCCAGGCTCCGATAAGCTCATAAAAACTGATTACCGGTGCCGGTCTGTTCTTTACCTGCTTCGAATTGATAATAGAGAATAAACTGGCACATAATGCGCTCAGAAGGCCACAGATGATTCCAAAAGTATACTGAGATTCGAATTTGAAGATCAGGTAGATACCTATAATAATTAGTAAACCTGTGAAAATCTCCAGCCGGGATATCTTCTGTTTCTTAATCAGAGGCTCCAGAATTGCTGTGAAGAGCGTTAACGATGAAAGACACACCAGGGCTACCGAAACCGTGGATGATTTTATCGACTGGAAGAACAATATCCAATGTGCTCCCACTATTGCGCCGGTAAAGAATAGCTTGATAAACGTTTCCCTGCTTACCGCAAAACTCGTTTTTGTAATCTTGAAATAAAGAAACAGCGTAATAAATGCGATCAGGACCCGGTACCAAACAAGGTGAGTTGCAGAGATTGAAATCAAAGCTCCTAATATTCCGGTAAATCCCCATACGAGGACAGTTAAATGCAGAACAGCGAGATTTCGGTTTTCAGCTGTATTTTTTAAATAGGATCTAAGCATAGGATTTATTTTGGCGCCTTGATCAGCAGGTACACTCCGAGGGTACCGAAGATAAAGTTCGGGATCAGAACTGCAATAATAGGGGGCAGGCCACCTTTTAAGGCAAACATTGTGGAGAACTGAACTGACAGGATATAAGCGAAGCTTAAAAATATTCCAATCCCAAGCGGCAAACCGATTCCCCCTCTAACCTTTCTTGAAGAGAGGGAAACACCCATCAATGTAAGGACGAACGCAGATAAAGGATAAACGAAACGCTTGTATTTTTCGAGCAATAGGTTAGACATCACACCCGTACCGCGGATCTCTTCCTTATCTATCCTGTCATTTAGCTCGCGCATGTTCATAGCGGAATAGAGGTTGTCGTAAATCTCGAAGTCCTTAGGCCTGATGTCCAGGGTAGTGTCTTTGCTGGCACCATAAGCCATCTTTTCCTTAAGACTGTCAATAGTGCGGATTGAATAATTATATATTATCCATTTTTTCTTCAAGGAATCCCAGGCAATGCGGTCGGCTATGAGCTTCTCCCTGAGTTCATCGCCGCTGAATTTATCCAGAGAAAATTTGTATCCTACACGGTTCGTATTGTCAAAATTTTCAATGTATACATAACTGTTCTTATCGATCTGCATATGCGTATACATCCGGGTATTATCTTTCTTCGGATTAATGTATTTGTTTTCAAAATTGACCATTAACCGGTTTGTTTCCGGAATAATGAAGATGTTAAAGACAAGCGTAATAATGAATACAACAGACGAGGAAATTAAATATGGCCACAAAAAGCGTTTAAAGCTCACCCCACCGCTTAAGATCGGAACTATTTCGGTTTGATCGGCCATCTTTGCAGTAAATAGAATTACCGCAATGAAATTTATCAGTGGCGAGAGAAAGTTAAGATAGAATGGTATAAATCCGGCATAGTATTCAAGGATGATCTTGCTTACAGGTGCCTGGTGTTTCAGGAAGTCATCCAGTTTCTCTGAAACATCGAATACGACAATGATCACGGTAAAAATTCCGAGCGTAAAAAGAAAAGTGCCCAGATATTTTTTAATAATATACCAATCAATGATCTTGATCATTACAGACGTTGTGCTAGCTGCTGTACCATTTTATTTTTCCATTGATAGAACTCGCCCGAGATGATCTTTTCCCTTGCTTCACTAACCAGCCAGATATAAAAATGGAGGTTATGAAGGGTTGCTATTTGCGCGCCAAGAATCTCATTGGATGTTACCAGATGCCTAAGATACGCTTTGGAATAGTTTAAGTCAGAAAAAAGGTCACTATCCGCTTCAATGGCTGAAAAGTCGTTTTTCCATTTTTCGTTCCTGATATTGATAATCCCATTTTTTGTAAATAGCATGCCGTTCCTCGCATTTCGTGTAGGCATGACGCAATCAAACATGTCGATGCCCAATGCGATATTCTCCAGGATATTGACAGGAGTACCAACACCCATTAAGTAGCGCGGCTTATCGGTTGGCAATATTTCGCATACAACCTCCGTCATAGCATACATCTCCTCTGCTGGTTCTCCAACAGAAAGACCGCCAATAGCATTTCCTTCCCGCTCAAATGAAGCAATTACTTCAGCAGATTTTTTTCGAAGGTCTTTGTAAACCGAACCCTGCACAATTGGAAATAATGTTTGGGAGTACCCATATTTTGGCTCTGTACTGTCAAAACGATCACAGCAGCGTTGAAGCCAGCGGTGGGTCATATCAATGGAACGCCGGGCATAGCCGTATTCGCATGGATAGGGGGTACATTCGTCAAATGCCATTATTATATCGGCACCGATGATACGCTGGGTATCCATAACATTCTCTGGTGTAAAAAGATGCTTGGATCCATCTATATGGGAACGGAACGTTACTCCCGCCTCTTTAATTTTCCTTACTTCCGATAAAGAATAGACCTGGTAACCGCCGCTGTCTGTCAGAATAGGTTTATCCCAGCCGTTGAAACGATGTAGTCCCCCGGCTTTCTCTATCGTATCAAGTCCGGGTCGCATATATAAATGATATGTATTGCCCAGAATAATTTGTGCTTTAATATCCTCGGCCAACTCACGCTGGTGTACTGCTTTTACTGAAGCTGCAGTTCCCACCGGCATAAAAATAGGAGTCTTTATTGTTCCGTGATCAGTGGTGATCTCTCCGGCCCGGGCTTTGGAAAGCGGATCATTAGCTTGTAATTTAAATTTCATAAAGTATTTATGGCAAAACGCCGCAAAAATAGAAAAATAAGCGCTTGTTATTGGTAAGGCTAACCCGATTAAAAATGCAGCACGGGCAGGCTGAATTAATTTTACTAACAATGAGAAGTTTTTATTTTAAAATGAGAAATTTGCGCTTTCCTTAAACACCACACAAACACGAGTGAATTATTCCTTCCTGCTTATATTTTTTATTTTCCAAATTACTTTCATAATCCAGCTCTATTACACGCTGATGATCCATCAACGGTTGGCTGCTTACAAAAGCAAACCTTTCGGAGGTACTGACACGAAATTGCCGGTTTCGATAATTATTTGTGCGCGTAACGAGTATCAGAATCTACAGCTGAACCTGCCTTCTATCCTGCATCAGGATTACCCAGATTATGAGGTCATCCTGGTGAATGATTGCTCAAGCGATGATTCTGATATTCTCTTAAGACAGCTTTCCAAGGAGTATCCTCATTTGAAAGTAGTCACAATTACAGAGCATCAAAGATTTAAGCATGGTAAAAAGTTTGCAGTCACGCTGGGGATAAAAGCATCGAAGAATGAGCATCTTTTATTTACAGATGCAGACTGCAAACCCGCTAGTGATCAATGGATCAGTCGTATGCAGTCGAATTTTCAAAATAATAAAGAGATCGTGTTGGGATACTCTCCTTATGAGAAGCTTTCGGGCTTTGTCAATCTCCTTATCCGTTTCGAAGCTTTCCTAACAGCCCTAAACTACCTTTCGTTTGCTTTGAGCGGGCGTCCCTATATGGGCGTGGGTCGTAATATGGCCTATAGAAAATCGTTATTTTTCAAAGGAAAAGGGTTCGCTTCGCATATGCATATACTCTCCGGTGATGACGATCTGTTTGTAAATCAAAATGCAACAAGCAGAAATACAATCATCGAAATTCACCCTGAAGCCCACGTATGGAGTGAGCCGAAGAAGAGTTTGGGCGCATACTTTAAGCAAAAATTAAGGCACCAGGGGGCTGGAAAGCAATATAAGAAAGGGCATAAAGTAATGTTGAGCCTGCAGGCAGGGTCAGCCATCTTATTTTATATTACGCTGATCACTCTTATATGTATGCAGGCTCAGTGGTGGTTCCTTTTGGCCCTATATCTGATCAGGTTAATAATTCAAATTTTGACTTATTATCCAATATTGAAGAAGTTGAATTATGCCGACCTGATCTGGTGGCTTCCGGCTTTCGATTTCATTTATTACTTTTATATGCTTACCCTTGGTATCTTTATACTGTTTAAGAAGAATATAGAATGGAAGTAAATCCGAATTTCTCAGCAAATGCAAAGAATGATTTTAACCTTGTAGAAAAAGCTAAGGAAGGAAACCAGAAAGCGTATGCCGACCTGATGCAGCGATACAAAGATTCCATTCACTTTATGGCGCTTAAAATGGTTAATAACAAGGACGATGCGATGGACCTTACTGTTGAGACATTTGCCAAAGCATTTGAAAACCTTGAAAAATATAAGCCTGATTTTGCATTCAGCACCTGGCTTTTCAGAATAGCCACCAATAACTGCATCGACTTTATCCGGAAAAAGAAGATTAGCACCATGTCCATCGATAGCATGGTGGATGATGAAGGTGATGACAGGCCTCTCCAAATTCGATCAGATACCTTAAATCCCGAAGAACATTCAATCAAAAAGCAGCAGAATGAGCAACTGAAAGAAATTGTCGAACGGCTGCCCTCAAGGTACAGGACCTTAATAATGCTGCGATATTTTGAGGAATTGTCATACGAAGAAATCGCTCAGCAACTGGATCTTCCACTCGGAACTGTAAAAGCTCAGCTCTTTAGAGCGCGCGACCTCCTGTCTAATGTTATGAACCGAAATAAGAAGAGTTTGCGCAGTGACTTCTGATATAATTTTCCAATATTTTCCGGACTTAAGCGACCTCCAGAAAGACCAATTTAATAAGCTTGAAGAATTATATAAATTCTGGAATGCTCAGATAAACGTAATTTCAAGAAAGGATATTGATAAGCTCTACCTGCATCACGTTCTTCACTCGCTTGCCATTGCCAAAATGATATCATTTTTGCCGGGCGAAAAGATATTGGATGTCGGCACTGGCGGAGGTTTCCCTGGAATACCCCTGGCTATCCTGTTTCCCGAAACACAATTTCACCTGGTTGATTCTATCGGTAAGAAGATCAAGGTAGTAACAGAAATTTCAAAAAGTATCGGCCTCAAAAACCTCCGAGCTTCTCATGCCAGGGCGGAACAGATTGACGAGAAGTTCGACTTTGTCGTTTCCAGGGCTGTTACCCAGCTTAAAGACTTCTACCCGTGGATAAAAGGTAAATTCAATAAAACCTCTTCGAATTCCCTCAAAAACGGAGTTCTTTACTTAAAAGGCGGCGAGCTTTCTGAAGAAATTGCACAATCAGGCTTAAAAAATGTTACCCGTTTTCCTATAAATGACTATTTTAAAGAAGATTTTTTTGACACCAAATTCGTCATATATATTACGGCTCAGTAAGATTGTCATTACTTCACCAGATAGCATTAACGTTAATTCCCGGAGTAGGGGATATAAGCGCACGCAATTTGCTAAGCTATTGCGGAACACCAGAGGAAGTATTTAAGTCAAAAGTATCCTCACTCACTACTATTCCCGGAATTGGCCCTGTCACCGCCCGGGCGATCAAGCAATACCAGTGTTTTGACCGTGCCGAAAAGGAGATCCGGTTTATAGAAAAGTTTAAGATCCGGCCCCTTTTTATTTCCGACCAGTCTTATCCTGCCAGGCTGAGAAACTGTGCTGATGCACCATTGCTTCTATATTTCAAGGGAAACGTAGACCTTAATGCTCAGAAAGTTCTTAGTGTGGTAGGTACCCGCAATGCCACAGAATACGGAAAGGAGATCTGTCGTCAGCTGATAGCCGACATTGCTGTGCATAATCCACTTATAGTAAGTGGACTAGCCTATGGCATTGATGGCATAACTCATAAGGAATGCGTAAAGAACAGTGTTGAAACTGTTGGCGTTTTGGGGCATGGACTTGACCGTATATATCCGGCCGAACATCGGGCGTTGGCCGAAAAAATGCTGCATTGTGGCGGCCTAATATCCGAATTTCCTTCATCGACGAATCCTGACCGGGAAAATTTTCCAAAAAGAAACCGCATTATTGCCGGCATAGCCGATGCCACAATCGTTGTGGAAGCCAGCATCAAGGGTGGCGCGCTTATTACTGCGGAACTTGCTAATTCTTATAACCGGGATGTCTTTGCCTATCCTGGTAAGATTAATGAGGAGTTTAGTGCCGGTTGCAATTTCCTGATCAAGTCTAACCGGGCTAACCTGATATCGCGGGTCGCAGACCTGGAATATATGCTTGGTTGGAACGGAATAAATGAAGGTGACAAAAAGAAGCAGCTTAGCCTTGCACTGAACTTAAGCAAAGAGGAACAGGTAATTGCTGATATTCTTCATGATAAAGAGGGCCTGGCGATAGATGAACTCGCTATTCAAAGCCGAATGACACAAAGTAAGCTTGCCGTTACGATCCTGGGACTTGAAATGCAGGGGATTATCATCTCGCTTCCGGGAAAGCATTATAAACTGGCTTAGCTTTAGTGTCCTGGATCAGCTATTAAATTCCATGCTGTTTTTCGGAAAATCATAAAGCAATAGCTTTCCGGTACCGCGGCTAACCATACTCCATTTATCAACCGGGAATTCTATCAGGACCATCCCGGTAGTTGCAAGATTTTCGAGGCCAGCATTATCGCTAAGTTGATAGGCTATTTCGGATAGTCCGGGATTATGGCCAAAAATGGCAGTCAGGTCCGATTTATCACTCAAATTATTAATGACTTTGAGTAAAGTTGAGGCCGATGCTTCATAAATTTCCTTGATCTGAATTATTTCTGCTCGATCTATTTTTAAAGTGTCGGCAAAATAAACTGCTGTTGAAATCGCCCTGAGAGCCGGGCTGCTAACAATTTGCTTGGGTATAATATCCTGTTTCACCAACCTTATAGCCATTTCAGCCGCATTCTTGTGACCACGTTCGTTTAAGGGCCGATCAAAATCATCTAATGTAGGGTCATTTCTATCTGATTTTGCGTGACGCACGATGAGAAGTTGCTTCATTGTCTTCTGGCTTTTAATTTCATTTGCTGTAGTTTTTATGTTAACCTACAACTATTTAAATCGCAATTATTCGGTTTTTGTTTGAGTTACAATACAGAGATTGACTTTTGATCGCTATTCGTGGCATTTTCAACAATAAACCGGATATCCTGATCATTCATACACTTAAAGTGACCTAAAGGACACTTGTTGTATCCAATTTTTGAGCACGGCCGGCAACCAAGATGCTTTACTTCGGCGATCACAGACCGGGAGGTCTTGTAGGGATACATGCCAAATTCTGGAATAGTGTTACCCCAGACCGATATTACGGGTTTCTTAAAAGCGGAAGCAATATGCATTAATCCGGTATCATGGGTTATTACCTGGCGAGCCATCCTGACAAGATAAGCAGACTGATCAAGGCTGAATTTTCCGCAGCCGTTGAATATCATGGGTCCTGCCTCCTCACAGATTTCAGCCGCTCTGGCTGCATCATCCGGTCCGCCGAGCAATACAATAGGCTGGCCTAGGTCCTGACAGAGCTTAATTAACTGGTGTTGAGGTAAACGCTTGGTGGCATGCTGAGCACCGATCACAAGGCCTATATATTCCTGGTGAGACTTTGGAAGCAATACAGACAGGTCATATTCGGCATTAAGAAAATAGTCAAGCCCTTCTTCATCATTTTGAACGTTAAGGAATTGTACCGTTTTTAAATACCGGTCAACGATATGAACTGCTGGCAGGCGGTTAATCTTAAAATTGACGATAAGCCATTTCTGCCAGTTGAGCTTATCGAACGAAGTCGAGCGTACGCCCAGCCTTGCTTTAATTATGAGCGTTCGAAGGTTGTGATGCAGATCTACAATCAGGTCGTATTTTTCCGCTTTCAGTCGGCCGATCGTTTCAGAAAGCTTATCATCAAGAAAATGCAGTCTATCTATATAAGGATTCGAAGCCAGGACAGCTTCAAAACTTCTTTTTGTAAGATAGTGCAGCTCAACGCCGTCGAGCTGTTGCTTCAGGCAACGAATCACCGGCGTTGTAAGTACGATATCTCCGATTGAACTAAAGCGGATGACCAGAATCTTTAGATTGTCCTTTTTCAAGATATTATAGCCGGTTTTTTCGAAAGAAAGTAATTTTGGATAGAATTCTTATCCATGGCATTTAAGCAATTCGCTGCTGAGACTCCTCCCTTTCTAGCAACCAGAATGCCGTAATGCATATCCATAAATCCCGCTGTGCGATGAGCATCCGGGTTCACAGATAACATAACGCCTTTTTCGATGGCATATTGGTGCCATCGCCAGTCGAGGTCCAACCGAAGCGGATTAGCGTTGATCTCGATCACCACATTATTGGCTGCACAGGCATCTATTACTTTTTTGTGATCGATGGGATAGCCGCTTCGGGTTAAGAGCATTCTTCCTGTAGGATGTCCGAGAATAGTAGTATAAGGGTTTTCTATAGCGGTGATAAGGCGATGAGTCGCTTTTTCTTCCGACATTTTTAAGATAGAATGCACCGAGGCTACAACGAAATCAAAAGTCTTTAAAATATCTTCTTCATAGTCTAAAGACCCGTCATACAAAATGTCAGATTCTATTCCTTTAAATATATGAAAGGGAGCTAATTTCTTGTTTAATACGTCAATTTCTCTTTGCTGCGCCGCCACCCGGATCTCATTCAGGCCCTGTGCGTAAAATGCTGACTTAGAATGATCGCAGATCCCCAGGTATTCCATTTGCAGCTCATCGCGGCAGTACAAGGCCATTTCCTCCAGGCTATTTACCCCGTCACTCCAGTTGCTGTGGTTGTGTAAACTGCCTTTCAGGTCGTTGAAGGTAATTAATTGTGGTAATGAATTCTTTTTTGCCAGTTCCAGTTCATTTGTGCCCTCCCGGAGTTCCGGTTCGACGAAAGGTATCCCGGCTAAAGAATAGATCTCAGGTTCTGATTTACCGCTAACATCAGCGTTGCTGATGAGAATTCTCAGACCATCTACATGCAGTTTGCTGCCTGTCCTTTCTATTAATTGCCAGCCGAACTCATCCGGTGTACAAAAATCAAAGCAGACCTTGATACCCTCGGGACTTTCTGTTAAAAGTCTGTTGCTGATCTGTTCTGTCACAGTTAACCCCAACTGCTTAATCCGGTTTACGATGTCTTCACTAATTGGAGTGCCGTATAATATATCCAATCCATCAATGATCTCGCACTTGCGCCTGAAATCGCCCGTATAGCTGAAGGAAAATGCAGGTTTATCTGTTCTTAGATCATTAATCAGTTTTTCAGCGAAGTTCTCAACCCTTGCATATAAATAACGGCCGCTACTGGCCATTCTGAATTCAAGGATCTTTTTAATGTCTTCCTGCGTTTTTGCACCAAATCCCTTTGCCTCGACAAGCCGGTTTTCATTGCAGGCATAGTAAAGTTCACCGACATTCTCGATCCCCAGGTCTTTCCATACTACCATGATCTTCTTAGGCCCGAGCCCCTTGACCTGAAGCATCTCAAGGATACCTGATGGAGTTTTCTCCATCAGATCATCCAGTTCGGCTATCGAGCCCTTCTGAAGCAGTTCCCATACTTTTAGGGCTGTGCTTTTACCAAGGCCCTCTACCTGCTCCATCGCAGCCAGCTCAATACCTGCAATAGGGAAGGAAAGTTTATCAACCTTAAAGGCCGCGTTGGCCATTGATTTCACCTTAAATGGGTTTTCACCATGTAATTCCATCAACTGGCTTAGTAGTCGCAAAGTGCGGGCAATCGTTTTGTTTTCCATCCGATAATTTCCTCAAAAATAGAAAAAGCCTGTTTTATAAAGGCTCTTTTTTAGTTCAATCGCTTTTATAGAACCTCAGACCTGGAAGATTGCTATTGATAACGTAAAACTGATCTGGTAGCATCAGCTTTCTTCATAGGGGGATGCTTCGAAGAATTTACTATTAAACCCCTGTAAAACTACAAGTAAGCTACTAGGAAACTACTAGAAAACCCCTGGAAAACCAATAAGCTCTATACAAGAAGCAGTAGTTAAGGAGAGTACCAATTTATCTTTAGCGGAGGCGAGGTGTTCAGAAGAAAATCTAATTAATAAAAAAGGCTGTCTCAATTTGTCTTGAGACAGCCTTAGTATGAATTATGGTATCGCGGTTTGTTTACTGATATGATGTTCCGGGCTTATTTGATTGAAATATTATAGGGCAAACGTGCCTGGATACCGGTAAGGCTCAGAGCCGCCTTTACCTGTTGATAATAAGTATAATTTTCTCCCAGTTCCTTTTTAGTGAAGTATGTACGAACCTTATCACCGGTATCATCGAACAAAGATGCCAGCGGATCTATTTGTGAGGGATATTCCACAACTTTATAGTCCTTCAGTTTTGCCTTTTTCGCTGCAGAGCTGATTGCGTCGTTGATGTTCCCGAGCTTGTCGACTAGTCCATTGTTTAAGGCTTCTGTACCGCTCCAAACGCGTCCCTGACCAATGCTGTCGATGTAGGCCTGCGATTTTTTACGGCCGTTCGCCACCTTCTGAGTAAAACCTGAATAGATCTTATTAACCTCATTTTGGATTATGGCCCGCTCTGCGTCTGTCAATGGTCTGCTTACAGTTCCAAGGTCAGCATACTGCCCGGTTTTTACGCCGTCAAAAGTAACTCCGAGCTTATTATTGAAGAAATTCTTCATGTTCGGTATGATACCGAAAACGCCGATCGAACCGGTGATGGTATTTGGTTGAGCATAGATCGTATCTGCTGCACAGGCAATATAATAACCTCCTGAGGCTGCTACATCACCCATCGACACGATGATAGGCTTTACCTTTTTCGTTAAAACAACTTCCCGCCAGATAACGTCAGAGGCCAGGGCACTTCCACCGGGAGAATTAACCCTTAGAACTACAGCTTTTACTTTTTTATCGGTTCGTGCCTTACGGAGCGCTCTGGAAATCCGTTCTGAGCCAATCACTTCATCACTTCCTTCGCCGCCGGTGATCTCACCATTTGCATAAACCAGGGCAATGCGATCGGAAGATGAACCACCATCTTTCTCCTTCAGGGGATAGTCAGCGATGTTTACGGAATTAATATCTTTTTCCTGTTTGATACCTGACAGTGTTTTCAGCTCAGCCAGTACTTCATCCTTGTATTTTAAGCCATCAACCATCTTCAGGCTAAGTGCATCCTGTGCATTGCGAAGGCGCGCATTGTTTGCGATTGAAAACAAGGAGTCTTTAGGGATTTTTCTGCTTTCGGAGACCTTTGAAAGCAGGTGGTCATAAAGTGAGCCCATAAAAGATGTGACCTGCTTACGATTAGCATCGCTCATCTTGTCAAGTATGAACGGCTCTACGGCACTTTTGTACGTTCCAACCTTAATTACCTGGGCTTCTATATCTAACTTTTCAAGTGCACCTTTAAGAAAGGTTATTTCTGAGCTCAGGCCGCGGAAATCCAATAAACCTTCAGGGTTCAGGTAGATCTTATCAGCGACGGAAGCCAGGTAGTAGGCGCTTTGGGAATAAACTTCGCTATACGCGAGAATGAATTTCTTGCTTTTTTTGAAGTCGATCAGGGCATTGCGGATTTCCTCGGTGCTTGCAAATCCGGTTGGCATAGAATTCACATCAAGATAGATCCCTTTTATGTTATCGTTAGTTTTTGCGTTACGGATGTTTGCCAGGATATCATTAAGCCCTAATGCCTTCTCCGAGCCTATTCCCATAAAATCAAAATTGCCCAGTGGATTCTTGTCGGTACGTTCGCTGATTGGCGAATTCAGACTGATATGTAATACGGAATTAGCCTTCAGATCCGCTTTTTTATCACTACCTGCGGTCGATACAACAGCGGTTACTATGACGATAATCAATAAGAAGATGACAAAAAATGACAGGATAACTCCGATCATAGAGGCGAAAACAAATTTGAAGAAGTCTTTCATTATATAAGCAAATGTTTTAACTATGCAAAGCTACTAATTAACAGATTAGCGAACGGGCAATTTGTTACAGGAGGTATGAACTTAATAGGATGGAAGAAGCATATTTACTACTTGGAAGTAATTTAGGGGATAGTAAAAAATATATTTCGGACGCGGTCCATTGCATAAAGGAACAGATAGGCAAGCTTACGGGCCTATCCTCCCTTTATCAAACGGCATCATGGGGTAAAACTGACCAGCCGGATTTTATCAACCAGGTGGTTAGGGTTGAAACTAATTTAAATCCCGAGAAACTTTTACATGGTATTCTCGTAATAGAGACAAAATTGGGCCGGGAGCGTTCAGAGAAGTGGGGATCCAGAAAAATTGACATAGATCTTTTGTTTTACGGAGATCAGGTCATAAAATCGGAAAACCTCGTCGTTCCTCATCCATTTTTACACCAGCGGCGCTTTACATTAATGCCCCTGGTGGAGTTAAATCCCGGATTGGTTCATCCGGTCTTCAAAAAGACAGTTGAAGAATTGAACTGTGAGCTGGATGATAATCTGGCTGTTACTAAACTATAAATTTACGCGTCCAAATTGCTATATGCCAGAATATTTAGAAACGAACCCTCCCGTTGTTAAAGTTGATTTATCTTACCTTGAAGATATTGCAGGTGGAAGCAATGATTTCATCATAGAAATGATTGATATGTTTTTGGAACAAACTCCAGGCTACTTTAATGATATCAGACAAGGTATCCTTGATAAGGACTGGAAAAAAGTCTCCGACATTGCCCATAAGGTAAAACCCACCCTTGCTTTTATGGGGTCAAATTCGGCGAAAGAAACAATGGCCGGTATTGAAATGGACTCCAGGAACCTGGTAAATTTAGACACGATCGGTGCAACATTCGATGCATTGCATGCATACAGCTTAAACCTGTTTGCACAGCTACGGATTGCCCGGGAAAACCTCCCGCGGGACTAAAAATTAAACAGCCTTCAGCTCGAAACTGTAGCTTTCCATAATCAGATTGGCAAGCAGTTTCTTGCACGCTTCATCCACACGTTGCTTCGCCGTAGCTTCGTCCTGCGCTTCAATTTCCAGGGTGATATGCTTGCCTATGCGCACGTTTTGTATCTCCTCAAGACCAAGGTTTTTCATACTGCCTGTAACGGCCTTTCCCTGGGGGTCAAGTATCTCTTTAAGGGGCATAACATCTATTTCGGCAATGAACTTCATCTTAGTTTGAATTGGATTAGTGATAACAGGATATAAATAAATATAATTATCGGTACGGCGGCAAATTTAAAAATTAAGACCAGAATTATTGCCGATACGACTAAAATATAGCGGAATAAATTATCATTGAAATTCAGGCTCTTGAATTTTAACGATATCAGGGGAATCTCAGTAACCAATAAAATACTCATTCCCAGGCTGAAGATGAACAAGAAGAAAGGGTTCAGTATGTAAGCCGTCAGAAACCAGTTGTCCTGTGCCAATATCATGGGTAAAGAAGCTATCAATATCGCATTTGCAGGAGTTGGCAAGCCGATAAAGTTTTCAGACTGGCGAACATCGATATTGAATTTGGCTAGCCTTAACGCAGAAAAAACTGCTATAAGGAAAGCTGACAGGTTCAAAAAGGGGCTTATATTCCCTACCTGGGGTGATTGGAGGAATAACTGATAGACAATCACTGAAGGCAATACTCCGAAGCTCACCATATCTGCCAGTGAATCAAGTTCCTTTCCTATATCAGAATACGCTTTTAAAAGCCGTGCTAACATTCCGTCAAAAAAGTCGAATACTGCGGCAACTAAAATTGCATAACCTGCAATTATCAGGTCTCCCTTAAAGGCATAAACAATGCCGATACACCCACTAAACAGATTTAAGCATGTAATAAAATTAGGTATGTGTTTCTTCATAAGCAGGGAGCTGAATCAGGTAAAGAACAAAGAACAAAGAACAAAGAACAAAGAACAAAGATATAAGAGGAAAAGCAGAAAGCAGGGATTGAAAACAAAAAAGAGTAAAGGAATAAAGAGAAAAGCTATGCAAACCCCTTATTCCTTCATCCTTGTTCCTTTATCCTTGCTCCTTTTTATTATGAATTCATAGAGATCAGGAACTCCTCATTAGTTCGTGTTCCCTTCATCTGTGATTGCAAAAACTCCATCGATTCCTGGGAATTCATATCAGCAAGATGGTTACGCAGGATCCAGATCCGCTGAAGGGTATCTTTATCAAGTAACAGGTCATCGCGACGGGTACTTGAAGCGGTAAGGTCAATAGCAGGGAAGATCCGTTTATTTGATAATTTACGATCCAGCTGGAGTTCCATGTTGCCGGTTCCTTTGAATTCTTCGAAAATTACTTCATCCATTTTTGAACCTGTTTCGGTCAATGCGGTTGCGAGTATAGTTAAAGATCCGCCGTCTTCAATATTACGGGCGGCTCCGAAAAAGCGCTTAGGTTTATGAAGCGCATTGGCATCGACACCGCCGGAAAGTATTTTTCCGGAAGCAGGAGCAACTGTATTATAAGCACGTGCCAGACGAGTTATTGAATCAAGTAAGATCACGACATCATGACCGCATTCGACCATTCGTTTTGCTTTCTCAAGAACGATATTGGCGATTTTAACATGCCTCTCGGCAGGCTCATCAAATGTTGAGGATACCACTTCAGCGCGGACACTTCTTGCCATGTCTGTCACCTCTTCCGGACGTTCGTCTATCAGTAATATAATAAGGTAGACTTCCGGGTGATTTTTGGCGATAGCGTTTGCGACATCTTTCAGTAGCATCGTTTTACCTGTTTTGGGTTGTGCCACGATCAGACCACGCTGACCTTTACCAATAGGGGTAAAAAGATCCATGATGCGGGTAGAGCTATTGGAGTTACCCACAAAGAGATTCAATTTTTCAGTCGGGAAGAGGGGCGTTAAAAATTCGAAAGGCACCCTGTCGCGTACTTCCGCTGGAATACGACCATTGATGGCCTCCACGCGTACCAAAGGGAAATATTTTTCACCTTCTTTTGGCGGCCTGATACTTCCCCTGACCGTATCACCTGTTTTTAAACCAAACAGTTTTATCTGTGATTGCGAAACATAAATATCATCGGGTGAGGAGAGGTAATTATAATCGGAGGAGCGAAGGAAACCATAACCATCGGGCATTATCTCCAGGATTCCTTCATTGATTATGACATTATCAAAATCCAGGTTAATAGCCGGGGCCGCGGCGGCTTCCTGTTGTTGCCTGTTTTGATTCCGGCGTTCGAATTTACGGTTTTCATTCGGCTGATTTGCAGTTGACTGACCAGCTGATCTTTGTTCCTTTATTTCAGGCTGAGGCTGAGAGGTGATCTCAGGTAATTCCGGGACCATTTCAGGCTCTGGCTCGGCCTCCACAGTAATATCGTCCTCTTCGTCGAATTCAGGGAGACGGGTATTATCAACGGGAGCTTCTTTATGTCTTTTACTTTCAGTGGCTTTGGTTGATCTGGCGCGCTTGCGCGGTTTTTCTTCTACCGGAGCTATTGTGGCTGCAGCGCCGTTTGAAAATAAGTTTGCAGGACCCTCATTCACGACGGGTTCTGGTGCTGCGCTTTTTTCTATGATCTTCGTGATCAGTTCTTGTTTACGGAATGAATCGGCATCGGCAATACCATAGTTTTGAGCAATCTCACGAAGCTCAGACACGAGCTTATCGTTCAATTTATTAATTTCCAGCATTAAATATTTGTGTTAAGGATTTTTTGATTAAAAAGGATTTATCCGGCAGGATACAGTCAGTAATTTTCTATAACTAAATCTAATAAGAATTTTATGCGATTTCCTGTATGCAGGAGTAAATTGAGATAACGACACAATTGTATACAATAAAATGAAATAAACAAAAAACTTTTAAGGTTTTTTTAAAGAGGAAGCTTCTTTCTTTTTTAATTTCGCACAAAATAAACACTTCCAGAATGACCCGACAGCAGCTAATTGAGCAGATACAGGCAAAAAAATCTTGTTTATGTATCGGCTTGGATACAGATATAACGCTAATCCCTCATTTTTTATTGGATTATCCGGATCCTGTTTTAGAATTTAATAAGCGCATAATTGATGCCACATCTGATCTATGTGTAGCCTATAAGCCAAACAGTGCTTTTTACGAAAGTCGGGGCATAGCTGGCTGGCAGAGCCTGATAGACACCTGGAGGCATATTCCATCTGACTGTTTGAGTATAATAGACGCAAAGCGGGGTGATATCGGAAATACATCTACAATGTATGCTAAGGCTTTTTTTGACGAGAAGTCTTCCGGAATGAGTTTCGATGCTATCACTGTCGCTCCATATATGGGGAGCGATTCGGTTAATCCGTTTCTGGCTTTTGATGAGAAATGGGTGATCCTCCTTGCTCATACCTCCAATGAAGGGGGAGGCGATTTTCAACTTCTTAAAACAGACGATCGCTATCTGTTCGAAGCTGTCATTGATAAAGCAAATACCTGGACAGGCTCCGATCGCCTGATGTATGTAATGGGAGCCACCAGGCCTGAATCGTTCGCCCTAATAAGAAAACATGCCCCGGATCATTTTTTACTGGTTCCCGGAATAGGTGCGCAGGGTGGAAATCTTCAGGATGTCTGCCGCAACGGTTTAAATAAGGACTGCGGATTATTGATCAATGCTTCACGTTCAATCATCTACGCATCGAAAGGTGAAGACTTTGCAGTACGGGCTCGGGAAGAGGCTATGAAGATGCAAAAGGAAATTGCGCTGGAATTAGAACGATATAATTCCCTTCATGCCAGCTAAACGGGATTTTAAACTATTTTTTGCTCTGTTCAGTGTTGCACTATTTTGGGGCACGACATTCCTGGCAATAAGAATCGGTGTCGAGACGGTGCCTCCTTTACTGGTAACGGGGCTAAGAAACGTAATTGCGGGGTTCATTTTTCTGACCTATCTCGTCTATTCAAAGAAGTTGGAGAAGATGGACTGGCCGCGTTTGAGGCGTAATATGATCATTGCACTGATGATGATCGTGCTGGCCAATGGCCTAACCACCTTCGCCGAAAAGTATATTTCCAGTGGCCTCGCAGCTCTTATATCGACCCTATCACCCTTAACAGTTTTGCTCATTAATCTTAGTCTCGGCAATGAAAAGCCATCCTTAAAGATATTCACAGGTATATTCCTCGGCATTTCCGGTATGTACCTGATATATCAGAATAATATCAACGATCTGTTTAATCCGGAATATCGGCTTGGCATCGGTGCTATTTTATTTGCGGTATTCACATGGGCAACCGGAACTGTATATACAAAGCGTAGTGCCGCCCATCCAGGGAACATTGTAGTCAATTTATGTGTTCAAATGCTTTTCGCCGGTATATTGATGGTCGTTTTCCAGTTATTCCTGGATCCGGTTGGAGCGTGGCAAAATTGGAGTCAGCGCAGCTTCTTAGCTGTGATCTACCTTGCGATTTTTGGTTCGGTGATTGGTTATGCCTCTTACACCTACGCCCTGTCAAGGCTTCCTTCTACCAGGGTTTCTGTAATAACTTATATAAACGTGGTGGTAGCGTTGTTCCTGGGTTGGCTGATCCTCGGTGAGCATATCACCTTGCGCATTGTCATCGCTGCAGCATTGATAATCGGGGGTGTCATTGTGGCAAATCTCCGGAGAAAGGAGCTTGTCAAATCGGAGAAGGATCCTGTCCCGGAAGTGATCGAGTGATTTTTTTGGAAAAGCAAAAAAAGTGTAAATTGTTTAATGACTTTTTCCGAAGATCTTTTACACTTTATCTGGAAGTTTCGTTTATTCAGCCAGAAGGATTTGCTTACAGTATCAGGCTTATCCGTTGAGATCCTGAAGAATGGGATGCATAACCATAATGCCGGCCCTGATTTTGAGAACGCCCTGATCCGCATTGGAGAGACTACCTGGGCAGGCAACGTCGAAATTCACTTAAGATCGTCGGACTGGGAAAGGCATAAACACGATTCAGATGCTGCGTACAATAGTGTTATCCTTCATGTGGTTTATGTATGTGACAAGGATGTCTTTCGGCAAAACGGCACGGTGGTTCCGCAACTGGTTATTCATGAGATACCCGAAGTCATCTTAAAAAATTATGAGGGGCTGATGCACAGCCTTAACTGGATACCCTGTGAAAGGCACCTGGCAGCTGTGGAGGAGTATCATGTCAGAAGCTGGCTATCACGAGTGCTGATAGAGAGATTACAGGTGAAATCTGAAAGCTTGAAAGAGGTTCTTGCTGAATACAAGGGCAGCTGGGAGGATGGATTTTACATTATGTTGGCAAGAAATTTTGGTTTTAAAACGAACGCTCTGCCTTTCGAACTTTTGGCGCGTTCTCTTCCTCAACAGGTATTATCTAAGCATAAGAACCATCCTTTACAGATTGAAGCGTTGGTATTCGGGCAAGCCGGTTTTTTAGAACAAAATTTTGCCGATGAATATCCCCGGAAACTTAAGACGGAATACGCGTTTTTAAGAAAGAAATACGCCCTTACGCCGGTAGATCATTATACCTGGAAGTATATGCGCCTAAGACCTCAAAATTTCCCCTGCATACGGCTTGCTCAGTTTGCAGCGTTGATTTTAAGATCCAGTCATTTATTCTCGCGGGTTCTGGAAGAAAAGAGAGCTCGGGGAATAATCAGTATGTTTGCTGATCTGACTTTGAATAATTATTGGGAAACCCATTACAGGTTTGACGTTGTTTCAGAAAAAACTTCAAAACAAATTGGAAACCAATCAATTAATAATATATTAGTCAATACAATTGCAGTGTCGTTGTTCGCTTACGGACGTCATCTCGGCCAGCAAACTTTTATAGACAGGGCGATTGAGCTTCTCGAAAATGTCCCGGCGGAAAGCAATCAGATAACGAACCGGTTTAGTATAATAGGATTCAAACCGAAATATGCAGATCATTCTCAGGCGTTGATACAGTTGAAAAGATATTATTGTGACGCCAGAAAATGTCTTCAGTGCGGAATCGGGGTGCAACTTTTAAAGCAATAATTGATGTTACAGGATATACTTACATTTTTTGAAAAACGATCATTTGGAGTTTGTGCTTATTTAGGCGAACGCTTGAATATTTCGATATCCAAGATCAGGCTATTTTTTATTTATTCTTCCTTTCTTGCAGTCGGATTCCCCCTGATCTTTTACTTTATGGCCGCGTTTGTTCTTGATATCCGGAATTATATAAAACGTATCAGGATATTTGACTTCTAGCTATTCGGAAAGTATCTTGGCGATATCGCTGAAGCCCTTTTCGGCAGCAAGGTTCGCCGGAGTTTTTCCACCTTCCATACGGGCGTTAACCAGGGCACCGGCTTCAAGCAACACAATAAGTAATTCAATATTACCGTTTTGAGCCGCAGAATGTAAGGGTGTAACACCTGATTGCTGTGCTACGTTAACTTTGGCGCCGGCTTCCATCAGCATCTTCGCGATCATGGTATGATCAGCAGCCACCGCCGAATGAAGCGGGTAGACATTGAAGCCATTCTGTGAAGGTATATTAGGATCTGCGTTTTTAAGTAATAAATACCGCGCGACGTCTTCATGCCCAAAGTAGGCGGCAAGGCCTAAAGGAGTGAAACCGTCTTCGGAATAATCATTTACTATTTCCGGATTTAAGTAAATCAAATGTGCTACAGCATCGAATTTGCCAACAGCACAAGCTTCGAAGATACTTATGTCTTGAACATGCCTTAAGATTATTGCTGAAAGTTCTGGTTTCTTGTAATAACATGTGAGCATTAAGGGGGACACTTTTAAGCTCGTATGCTTATGCACCAGGGAGGGATCATTTTGAAGAAGTTTATCTAATGCAGATGCATCGCCTGTTTCAATATATTCTTCAAGTAAAATTAGGCTCATTTTAGGGGTACTGACCAATGTGTGAAGATCAATTATACCAAAAATAAACAAAAAATCCCACCCCGAATTTCGGAGTGGGATAACCTAAACAACTCAACTTAAACCTAAAAACCTAACTTAATATAAAACCTGAACTATCTCGCATACCGTTGAATTGCGGTATTACATATTAGAGGAAATCCAGGTGAGATGGTTTAATCTCTTGCTAAAAAAGTTTATCATCGTACGATCATATCTGATATTGGAGATAAACTTATATTTGTGCTATTAACAAACTATTCGAATGCCCGTACGAGGAAATCAATTTAGAAGTGCCAATTCATTTCGTGAAGAACCTAAAATTAAAGCGCCGGCTAAAGATCGGGTTCGAAAGGAGAGGACAGAGATTCTGCCAAAATTTACTTTCTCTGACGGCCGTCCAGTAAAAATAATCGGGCTGTTTTTTCTGGTTATATCGCTATACTTCCTTGTGTCTTTTTGTTCATACCTATTTACCTGGCAGGAGGATCAGAGTTATGTAATGGATTCAAACGGCGGGTGGAATAACCTCTGGAAAACTCAGGCAGAGTTACAGGAGCTTGGCTTTAAACAACCTGTGGTTCAGAACTGGCTTGGTAAGTTTGGTGCTCTGTTATCCCACCAATTTATTTATGAATGGTTTGGAGTTGCTTCATTTATATTTATCGGCGTATTCTTTATTATAGGTTATAGGATGTTGTTTAAAATAAAGGTGGCGTCTATCGGGAAAACACTTGGATATTCCTTCTTTCTATTGATCTTTATTTCACTATCAGCAGCATTCTTCCACGGCTTTATTTCGGATTATCCTCATTTTCTGGAAGGTGAATTCGGCTTTTGGGCGAACCGGTTGTTAATTGCTCAGATCGGTAATGCCGGTATAGCGGGTTTACTAGCTTTCGCAGGGCTGACAGCTCTGATAGTTGCTTATAATATTGACTTTAACTTACCTAACCGTAAGTCCGAGCCTGAGTTTGCGGTTCCTGCAATGTCCGAGGAACCAGTAGAATTGGAGGAAGAGGTTGTTTTTAAACCAGTTGAGTTTAATGTCAACAGGAACGGAGCTTCTGCCAACCGGGTGAAGCAGGACCTGCCGTTCAGAACCGTTGAACCGGAGGATGATAATGAAACCGGGCCTGAACCTGTTGTCATTCATCCTTCGAGGGAGATACCTATGGAAACAACGTTGGCCGTGGCCAGTGAAATGAGTGATCCGGAACTTCATGTCGAACGATCGGAGGAGGAAAAGAAAGCATCTGAATTGGTGGAACAGTTCGGAATGTATGACCCTACATTGGACCTTTCCAGCTATAAATATCCGACATTGGATCTGCTTGAAAACTACGGTTCCAATAAGATATCGGTAAACGCAGAGGAACTTGAAGCCAATAAAAATAAGATCGTTGAGACGCTCAATCACTATAATATTGAGATCGATAAGATAAAGGCCACTATTGGTCCTACTGTAACACTTTATGAAATCATTCCGGCACCGGGTGTAAGGATTTCCAAGATTAAAAACCTTGAAGATGATATTGCTTTAAGTCTGGCCGCTTTGGGAATACGGATCATTGCTCCAATGCCGGGGAAAGGAACGATTGGTATAGAGGTTCCGAATCAACATCCCGAGATGGTTTCTATGCGGTCTGTTATGGCGACTGAAAAATTTCAGAATACGACCATGGACCTTCCCATCGCCCTGGGTAAAACGATCTCTAACGAAGTATATATTGCTGACCTGGCAAAAATGCCGCATTTGCTCGTTGCCGGTGCTACCGGCCAGGGTAAATCAGTTGGTATCAATGCGATCCTGGTTTCCCTGCTTTATAAAAAGCATCCGTCTCAGCTTAAGTTTGTACTGGTTGATCCAAAAAAAGTAGAATTGACATTATTTCGCATGATCGAACGTCACTTCCTCGCCGCTCTGCCCGGTGAAGAAGATGCGATTATTACAGATACAAAAAAAGTAATTACGACGTTGAATTCCCTTTGTATCGAGATGGATCAGCGCTACGATCTTCTTAAAAATGCACAGGTACGAAATTTAAAAGAGTACAATTCCAAGTTCGTTAACAGAAAGCTTAATCCGAACGATGGCCATCGGTTTCTACCCTTCATCGTACTGGTTATTGATGAGTTTGCCGACCTGATGATGACGGCCGGTAAAGAGGTGGAAACACCAATAGCCCGTATCGCCCAGCTGGCACGGGCTGTTGGTATTCACTTAGTGATCGCCACCCAGAGACCATCAGTAAATATTATTACCGGTACAATAAAGGCGAACTTTCCGGCGAGACTGGCTTTCCGGGTATTGTCCAAAATTGATTCGCGGACCATCCTGGATTCCGGAGGCGCGGATCAGCTGATCGGAAGGGGAGATATGCTACTTGCCACCGGAAGTGAGCTGATCAGGATCCAGTGTGCCTTTGTAGACACTCCTGAGGTAGAACGAATATCTGAATTTATCGGGAGTCAGCGGGGATATGCTTCTGCATGGATGTTGCCGGAATATCTTGACGAGAACGCTGCCTCATCGGCGAAAGAATTTGACGCCGACGACCGGGATCCCTTATTTGAAGATGCGGCCCGGTTGATCGTGATGCACCAGCAGGGATCCACCTCCCTCATTCAGCGGAAATTGAAATTAGGATATAATCGAGCCGGCCGGATTATTGATCAACTGGAGGCTTCCGGCATTGTGGGACCTTTCGAGGGAAGCAAAGCCAGGGAAGTACTTTTTCCAGATGAATATTCCCTGGAACAATTCCTGGACACGCTGGATAAAAAGTCATAAAAACTTATTTCCGGTCTTTAACCTTAAACCATCGGGACGCTATCTGCTCTAATCCTGTGTGGCTAAAAAGGTCCATGATTTACTTTATGAAAATAATATGAGAAGAATATTTTATGTGCTGGCAGTTTTAGTAATCGGAACAACCCTTAATGTCTCAGCTCAATCAGAAACCAAGGCAAAGTCCATACTGTCAGAGGTTAGTAAGAAATACCGTAGTTACGACGCTATCAAAACAGAATTCAGTTTAACAATTAATAATCCTCAGGCAAAAATAAATGAGACGCAGTCGGGCACCTTATATATTCGTTCGAAATCTAACAAGTATAAAGTTATCTTGAAAGACCAGGAGTTAATAAGCGATGGTAAAAATCAGTGGACATACCTGAAGGAAGATAACGAGGTTCAGCTGAGCAGCGTTGATAATAGCCCGAATGCATTAAATCCTGCCAAAATTTTTACTATTTATGAGAAGGGATTTAAATCACTTTATACAAATGATTCTAAAGATAATGGCAAGGTTTACCATAACATTGAATTAACACCCACAGATAGCAAAACTCCTTTTTTTAAGATCAAACTTAAAGTCGATAAACTAACGAAGCAGATTGTGAATGCTGTGATATATGATAAAAATGGCAGTCATTATACTTATGCGATTAAATCCTTCACTCCTAATATTAAGATCCCTGAATCGACCTTTGCATTTGATGCTAAGAAACATCCGGGAGTTGAAGTGGTGGATCTCCGTTAAACAATCTTTTAATCTTATTTTTAAGCGGATCAGGTTTAACCTTTTCCGCTTTTTAATTTTTATGCTGATTCGTTAAAGCTCTATTTTTATCTATTTTTGAGATAGATGGCACTTACATTTACACAACATACCTTAGAAAAACTGGAACAATTACTAAAATCACTTAACTTCAAAGTGAGATACGAAAAAGGTAATTTTAAAACAGGAGCCTGCATTATTGAAAACAGCAGGGTAATTGTTGTAAATAAATTCTCTAACCTTGAAAGTAAAATCATCGCGTTAGCTGAACTGGTTCAGACAATGGAGGTTGAAGAGTCACTCCTTGATGAGAAGCAAAAAGCTTTCCTGTACTTATTAAAACAAACAACGCTGGAATTTTGAAGATCACCTTTTTAGGAACGGGAACCTCACAGGGTATTCCGGTTATAGCCTGCGATTGCAAAGTCTGCACCTCTGAAGATCAGCGAGATAACCGTCTGCGGGTATCTGTTATGATCGAAACTCAGGGGAAGATAATTGTTATCGATTCCGGTCCTGATTTCAGATATCAAATGCTTCGGGCGGGTGTAAGGCACCTTGATGCGATCGTCTTTACTCATGAACATAAAGACCATGTTGCAGGAATGGATGATGTGCGAGCATTCAATTTTAGGCAACAGCGTGAGATTGATGTGTATGCTCATCCAAGAGTACAGGATGCCCTTAAACGCGAATTTTCATATATATTCTCGAATCACAAGTATCCTGGAGTTCCAAGGGTAATATTGAATACTATAGGCGAGGAGCCCTTTCTCGTTGAAGGCGTAGAATTTATTCCAATTAAGGTGATGCATTTTAAATTACCAGTTTTAGGCTTTAGAATCGGTGATTTTACATATATAACTGACGCCAAAACTATAAGTCCTGAAGAAAAGCTGAAGATAAAAGGGTCGAAAATTTTAGTGATCAATGCACTTCAAAAGGAGGATCATATTTCCCATCTGACCCTGGATGAAGCTCTTGAACTTGCCGGGGATATTGGTGCCACGGATACTTACCTGACCCATATGAGTCATCGCCTGGGGCGGCACGCTGATATTACGAAAGAATTACCCGAAAATGTGAGGCTCGCCTATGATGGTCTCGTTCTCGAACTTTAATTCAAGCAGTCTTTGTCTGGTTGATCCCTTTTTAATTAAATTTAAGTGATGATCAGGAATTGGAGGTGATGAAGTCACTGCGCTTAACAGCGATAGATTGGTCAGGAGGGAATAATCTCAGGAAACATCAAGCAGTCAATAAAATGGAGGTTAATTATTTGCTTGTAATTATTACAACTGCTATCGCATTTTTTGTTATCCTTTTCCTGACCTGGAAAAAAAGAAAACATCTGCGTGGCTATGAAAAAGAACAGGCTAAACCTGAGTTCAATCCGGAAGAATCAAGAGATGAAGAACAGCGATTTTAACTGGGTATAAAGCTGAAGGCAGTGAAATAAAGAAAGGCCAGTGCCTAATATGCAAGAAAAATAAGAGTGCCCGGGAGCAGATTCGAACTGCCACGCCCTTTCGAGCGCCACCCCCTCAAAGTGGTGCGTCTGCCAATTTCGCCACCCGGGCTTATTTTATTTTGTTTCGTCAGGTTACTAACAAAAAACAACTACACAAGTACAATGTGCCCGAAGAGAGACTCGAACTCTCAAGGATATTACTCCAACGGCTTCTGAGACCGCAACGTTTACCAATTTCGCCATCCGGGCATTATTAAAAGAACAGCCAGGAGCCTTTGGCGTTCTCTCTCAGCGAGTGCAAATATAAAATCTTAGACGGTAATTTAATGGCTAAAAGCAAATTCATTAAAAGTTTTTGTTGTTAGGGATTATACGATAAATTTAAGGACTTCATTTATTCATATGTTCAGGAAAAAATTACTGTCTATACTATTTATAATGCATTTCGGCATTGCTGCATTTTCTCAGAATAAAGATGCTATACTAGGTAAATGGCTAAATGCGAGCGGCGAGGGGCACATCATGATCTATAGGAGCGGTGACAAATATTCCGGAAAGCTTGTTTGGTTAAAAAATCCAGAAAATGACAAGGGTCAGCTTAAACGGGATACCAGAAATCCAAACCCCCAGCAAAGGACCCGTCCGCTTATGGGTATCCAAATACTGCAGAACTTTGTTTATTTAGGTGATGGTGTATGGGAGGATGGATCTATCTATGATCCCAAGACCGGCAAAACTTACAGCTGCAAAATAAGTATGGTAGATAACAACAAGCTGAATATTAGGGGATATGTAGGCGTTTCATTACTTGGACGAACTGAAGCATGGCAAAGGGTCAATTAACCGCACGCTTCGTCGTTTGTATAGTGCTTTGTTGGTTCCTGCCAGTGACCACGTACAGTCAGCAAATCATTAAACTCCAGGAAGGAAAGAACACAAGTATCCGGGGCTTGTCCGTTGTTAATAATTCAGTTGCATGGATCAGTGGCAGCAATGGTTATACAGCGAGAAGTATTGATGGAGGAACTACATGGTCGTGGAACCAATTAGCGGGATATGAAAAATTCGACTTTAGGGATATTGAAGCATTCTCCGCGACAGATGCGATCATCGTGAGTGCAGGAACGCCCGCGGTAATCCTTGCGACTTCGGACGGAGGTCGATCATGGCAGGAAGTATACAGGAATTCTTCTCCAGACATTTTCCTTGACGGCATGGATTTCTGGAACCGCAAAAGAGGGATAATTTATGGAGACCCTATTTCCGGCAAAATGCAGTTACTGCAAACTGAAGACGGGGGAAAAACGTGGAAAGACATTAGCCAAAACCTGTCTGTTCCATTAATGGCTGGCGAAGCCAGTTTTGCGGCCAGTGGAACAGTAATCCGGACACTTAAAAATGGGGAAGTATTTATAGGAACCGGTGGAGTTCAATCAAGACTATTCTTCTCTTCGAATTATGGCAGGACCTGGAAGGTAACGGATATTCCGATCATTCAAGGACAAAGCTCGACCGGGCCGTTCTCTATTGCGTTCAGAAATCGAAAAAATGGGATAGCAGTAGGAGGGGATTATTTAAAAGACACGGTTCGGACAAGGAACCTGATGCTGACCAATGACGGAGGCGTCAACTGGACGGCTCCACAAATACCACCATATGGTTACAGGTCTGCAATTGAGTATTTTACTTCAAATACGGTGCTTACAACGGGCCCTACAGGGACGGACATATCATCAAACGGAGGTATGACCTGGAAACAACTCTCAAGCGATGGATATAACTGCGTTCGCAAAGCTAAAACTGGTTCATTAATAATCTTGGCGGGTTCAAAGGGTAAGATCAGTAAGTTGACCATGTGATATCCTGTCCGTCTGGATTCTCTCTGAACATTTTTAACTGTTCTTTCGTAAAAAACATTTGTTGACGGGTAGATACCCGGAGACAATAGAAAACCACCATCAAAATAAGCTAATTAATGTCTCAAAAGGTAACCGTGGGCACACCCATGCATAATGAAATTCCAGACTATCCGAATATTCAGAAGATAAAGAAAGCTGCAGCACTTTTTATTAACTCCGCTCTTGCTTTGTTTACGGCGTTTATAGTTATCCGGATAGGAGAGTTCGTACTTATCCTGATGAACAACGACTTGCCGTCAGAGTCTGTTAAGGTTGTATCCGAAGCTGTGTTATTTGACCTGATCTTTTTTCTCAAACTTATCCCTATACTCTTTATTCCTTTCGTTATCCTGTATTTTATAATAGGGAATAAGAAAGTAAACCATGTGATATTCGGAATTCTGGGTACAATTTTCATTTTGGGATACGTGTTATTGATCAGATACTTTGGTACTGCGCTCGTGCCCCTGGGCGATGATCTTTTTAGTTACTCCCTAGAGGAGATTCAACAAACCATAGCTGGGAATAGTGCCTTAGATTTGATATCGATATGTCTGGTGATAATACCAATAGTTTTATTCTGGGTATTGTTGTATTTTTTTTCCACCAGGAAAATTGTAAAATCAATGTACGCCTACCTTATACTAGGTACCGGAAGTATGCTTGCCTATCTTGGAATATCTGCACTTCCCTCAGGCGCTGCATTTAAGAACGAATTTTCTTATAACCTGTCACTCAATAAAGCTGCTTTTTTTTCTGAAAAAACGATCGCTTATTTTAGTCAACCGGATACAGTTATTTCAGAACTCAAGTCAACTTCAGTTTTACAACCTCCCGTTTTATCTGACGGCCAATTATTTAAGTATACTAACGCAGATTATCCATTTCTACGGGAAGATAATTCAACAGATGTCCTCGGTGAATTCTTTACGATTGACTCCTCAAAAAAGCCCAATATTGTTTTTATTCAGGTTGAAGGTTTAGGAAGAGCATTCAGCGGGAAAAATGCTTACCTGGAAAGTTTTACTCCTTTTTTGGATGAGCTTGCAGACAAAAGCTTGTACTGGGAGAATTTCTTAGCTTCCCAGGGAAGGACATTTGCTTCATTACCCTCAATCCTGGGCTCCTTACCTTTTGCAGATCAAGGCTTTAGTGACCTGGGTTCGCAGATGCCCAAACATTTCTCTTTATTGAATATCCTTAATCAAAACGGTTATTTAAGTAAGTTCTACGGAGGCTTTGAAATGGGCTTCGATAACCAGGGAATATTTATGTCCAAGTCGGGAACGAAGCTTATTGTCAGTTCTGAAGATTATGAGCATGGATTCAAAAAAGCGTCGAGCTGGGGATATTCAGACCGCGATTTAATGTTGAAATCTATTCAGACTGAAGCTAAGAATCCGCAGCAGCCTTTTGTGACATACCTGGAAACTATCAGTATGCACACACCTTACACGGTTCCTAACCAGGATCAGTACATTAAGATGTTTGAGAAGAGAATGAGATCGATGAACTTTGATGATAAAAAGCAGAAAAGCTACAATCAGTATAAGGAGATCTATTCGTCAATCATGTACACTGACGAAGCGTTGCGTTTCTTTTTCGCTGAATATGCAAAACTTCCGGCCTTTAACAATACCATTTTCATCATAACAGGTGATCACAGGTTGCCTGAGATTCCAATGTCAACCAAGATCGACCGTTATCATGTGCCGTTAATCGTGTATTCTCCCATGTTGAAGCGTACGGCGTCTTTCAAATCGGTGTCCTCACATTTAGATATAACACCATCGCTTGTGTCTTTTATGAAGTCAAATTACCGTATCAACACACCTGCACAGGTCGCCTGGGTTGGTTCCGGGCTAGATACGGCAGCAACTCTACGTAATATCCACAGGTATCCTTTAAAACAGACCCGGAGTTCCCTTCATAACTATATTTCAGGTCTCCACTTCATTGATCAGGATCAGTTATTTAAGGTGTCAGATAATATGGGGTTAGTCCCGGTAACAGATCAGGTGGTTTATAACCGTCTGCAGAATGAATTTACTTTTTATAAAAATCAGAACAATAAGTTCAAGCAGCAATTGAAACTGATACCTGATAATTTGTACGATGGTTTCATCAAGAAATAACCTGAGCTGAACTAAAACTGGATCTATAACGGACAGAATTTGCAAAATGTCGGAATATTCGTCGGTGGGCAAAATTAAACGGAATGCCGGTACGCTGATGTGTGCTGATCTAAGATAATCTGAAAGACAACACCGGCACCGGCTTATCAAGACTCACGGTGGCTTGCATCTGCTCATTCAAACTATTGATGGCTAAGATCAACTGATAAAGGCAATTTTAAGCAAATGGCAAAAAGCTTTTCAGGACTTGTTTACCATTGACTGATTAGGCTACTCTTTCCAACAAAAACCGATCTTGCCTTTGACTCAGAATATGAAGTAATGAGAGTTGAACAATTATTGAACAACAGACCGTTAAGAAAATTTAATTTATCTTCTAATCAAGTACTTATTACTTGAACATCTAGGATTGCTGTCATTGGATTATTTCACATTGACTGACAGTAGATTCGGACAAAAGTAAAGGCCTCTGTTTATAGCAGAGGCCTTTGAGGTTAATGGGAAGGACATTTACATTAAATACCTGATATTGTTTGTAGCAAACAAATGCGTTATACTTATCAGTTCGATCAGGACTTTCCTAGTTTAGTTATTTCTAACCGATCAGAGGACCACAAACAAGACGCAGCAGGCAAAGTCATTCTTATCCGCAACGCGTCAAAAGTCCTTTAGAAAAGTGGACTAAAACCGATGTTGGATACCTGCGCTAATGGTAAATTGATTTCCAAATGTTGCGGTTGAATACTCCTCGTTCAGGTAACTAGCACTTCCCGATATTATCAATCGCTTGGTGACGTTTCGGGAATATTCGATACCAGCTTTCAGGCTTTTCAAATTTCTATTGATATCGATGTTACGGGCGCGATCATCCGGCGAAAACCCTGTGCCGCCGCTGATTCCGAAATAATCATTGCGATCGTCGCTCAGGTAAAACCGGCTGTAAAGGTTAAATGATTTAGAGAACTGGCCGTCTCCCGGACCAATATATGACCTGAGCCCAAAAAAGCTATTGCCGAAATATCGTCCCATTCCTACAACGTATAAGATCGTCGCCGAGTTGAACTTCAGATACCGCACACCTCCTTCTGCTTCAAAGCTCAAGGGTAAACTTTTGTATAGTGACACCCCAAAGCGATGCCTTGAGAAAATACTACTGTTTGAAAATGCTGCCCCCACATAGGCATATAAACCATTTGTTATTGCCGGGTAGGAATTAGTTTCAAATTCTACACCGTTTGTATTGAAGCGGTTCGCATAATTTACCTGAAAATTTAGAGTTGCAAATGGGGTAACACGTCCATAAGAGAAGTTCGCCATGTGCCATGGTTGCGCAAAACGCTTATCAAATGAAGAGAAAGTGTACCCGTAAGTAATATTGTTTTTCAGGTTTGCATCCTTCAGGGATCGAAGCGATTTAAGAGCCTCTTTGCTTTCCGGATTTTTTCTGATGAAACTTTCAGTCACATCAATCGCCGCTTGCGGTTTTTCTAAAGCACTTAACACTTTTACTTTCTTCAGGACCAGTTCCTCAGAATTTGGATAATGCTTTAATGCCTGGTCAACAATTTCAAGTGAACGAGGCAAATTCTTGTTCCAGTATTCGAGATCAAAGCTGGCGTTAAGTGCGTCTTCATTAGCGGGATCCTTTTGCAGGACAGCCTGAAACTGAGTCCGGGCGCTGTCCGGGGAATCGCTCCAGGTATATACTCGTCCAAGCATGATCCGAAGATCACTGTAATCAGGACTTTGGCTAATGGCTGTCTTTAACAGGCTAATTGCTTTTGGATAGTTTTTTTCCTGTCTGATTGCCGACTGTGCCGATTTTAACAGATCATCAGACGATATATTTTGCTGACTAAAGGCTCCGGTGGATACCAAAGATAGGAGCATAATCAGGGTTGATCTAAGTATAGAGCGCATAAAAAGTGCGGTATTTAAGTTAATGAATTGGGGACGGGATCAGTTTTGAAGGTCTGGGCTGGATTTTTAGCTAGTTTATAGTTTTCTACAGGCAGACCGTTCGAATCAGTTTTTTGGGAAACTGTTTCGCTCAAAACTAATTGTGCTGGGGCCTCCATTTCCATTCTACCCATGTCTCCCCATTGATGTCCGGTTGAAAACATTAATGATAGATTTCCTTTAATAGACGACAAGATAATCAGGGGGTGATAAAAAAACGGCTCTAGAAAAACGACCATCAACAGCTGAAAAATTTCCTTCTTTGATTTATAAACCTGATTTGTATACTCTTCCCAGATAATACTCACTGTTGTAATCATGACTGCATAAGAGAATACAAAGGCAAGAAGGAGTAAGGAATACTCGATGTTAATCAGGCCGCAGACTATCAGGTAAACATAGATCAACAAGCCAAAAAATTCAATTAAGGGTGCAAGCCATTCATAAAAGATCCAGTAAGGAAAACTAATCAAACCGAGTCGTCCGTACTTAGAATTAAACCACATCTTACGATGATCTAAGAGCGTTTGTACGAGGCCCTTTGTCCACCTTACTCTTTGCTTAATGAAGATATTCAAGTTTGGAGGTACTTCAGTCCAGCACAATGACTCGGGAATATACTTAACCTGATAGTCAATCCTCAGATTATTCATATATTTCCTCATCCTAACGGTCATCTCCATATCTTCACCAAAGCTTTTGGTGTCATAACCACCAACTGCAATTGCAACCTTCTTATCAAAGAGTCCGATCCCACCGGATACGATAATAAGTCCATTGATCTTACTCCAAGCCATCCGTCCAAGGAGAAAAGAACGTAAATATTCAACTTCTTGGATACTTGTAAGAAAGTTTTTAGGAGCCTTAACATTAACTAAGAAACCCTGTTCAACATCACACCCGTTAGCGATACGAATTACCGCACCGTTTGCAATCACACGCTTTTCCTCGTCGATAACCGGTTTAATAAGTTTTAATAGCGCCTGGTTGTCAATTATACAATCAACATCACAGCAGACATAATAGGGATTCGAAGCTATATTGATACCGGTGTTCAAAGCATCCGCCTTGTTTTTCCGGTTTTCTTTATCAAGCACGATCAGTTTGCTGTAAGCAAGATTGGTCGATTTATAAATTCCTCTTATCGGACCAGTTGTTATGTGTTCATGATATGCGAAATCAACCTTTACGAGATCAAATTCTCTAACTAATTTGACCAGTGTACTGTCAGAGCTGCCATCATTAACGATAATTACTTCATATCTGGGATATTGAAGCGAAAGAAGTGAGTGAACGTTACTAATAATGGTCTTACCCTCATTAAAGGCGGGTGCTACTATCGAGATTGCGGGTGTATAAGGAGAACTTAAAAGCTTTTTAAAATCAATGAATGAGTTTTTTCTTTTATATAAAAGTATTTCACGTATTGAGATCAGTGAAATAATAAGATACCAGAGCATGATGGAGCTGGCAAAAAAGAAAACGAAGTGATTGTAATTTACGATTACTGAGTTCCAGATCTCTTGCATTAGGCGGAAAGTTTGGTGTCCAACATATGCAGCACTACGCTCTTATTCTCCTCAGGTACTGTTTCGAGGAGCCTGAATAATCGCTCTTCACCCATTTCTCCATGTCTTTTAAGGGCTTTTGCTGCTTCAAAGCGGGTGCTGAAATCGGTGTTAAATACAAGGTCGCTCAGGAAATTAAGCGAATCACCGGAACAAATTTTACCCGTTGTTTTAATAATTTCTAAACGACATTCCTGCGTCTCATTCCGGAAGTGGATTGTCAAATGCTGTTCAAGGTCGACCAGGCTGAGATCGCCAACTGCTGTTATCACTTCTTTTCTTACCTCTTCATTAGGATGATTGAACAGCCTGAGGAGGTCTTTAACTGAGTCTATTTGGTGAAAACGCACCGTTAAGCGGATACAGAAGATTACAACCGAATCATTAGCGGACGTAAACCACTTTGAAAATACAGGTAGCTTTATATCCTTATTGCGATTCAAAATATCCATCAAATTGATTTGATGAAAGGTTAATAAGTTCTGATTGGTATAGTCTAAAAACACAAAAGGATCTGTCTGGCTTGCCTGTAGATAACCGCTTTGAGCCTGCATTCTTAGGGTGATGTTCCTGCTATTGACATATTGAAGAAAATCACCTGCTGATTCCTGGATACCCATTTCTCCCAATTCAGCTATGCCTTCAGCTTTGTTAAACCATCGCCAGCTTCGTAACTTCTTCTGGGAGTGCTTCTGGAGTTCAAGCGAAGTGTATATCCTGCTAATTAGTGTGTTTACTTTTCCGGAGAAGTTTCTGTGAAGGAAGATAAGCTCATTAATTATTAATTGCCTTACCAGCCTTTTTTTCAAAGGCAGTTTTTTCAGGTTTTCGGTAATTTCAATAATATGTTCATCTGTGTAATCCTCACTGGTGAAAGCTATAATGGAATTCGTAAGAATATTTTCAATCTCCGCTTTCCATTTCTCCGCTTTCTTATTCACCGAAGCTTGCACTACCCTGCGGGTAAAGACCAGCAGGTAGCAAAACATTGTTACAAAAAAAGTAAGGAAGATCCCGACATAAGCGACTTTTATTATTAGCGGATACGCCAGGAAATGATTATTATAAAATTCCTTAATAAAAGCAGGAAGAAAATTGTAAAGTTTTTCCATCCTGTTTACTTTAACATCAACAGCCTTTTCACTCTGATCGAAAATTCAGGCAGGATAAAGGGCTTCGTTATAAAGTCATTTGCACCTAATTTAAAGCCTTCCAGTACGGTGTCTTCCAAGCCTGTGGCTGAAATGATAATAACGGGTATATCTCTTCTTTCAGGGTTTTGTTTGATCTTTGCCAGTATCTCCAAACCGTTAAGGTAAGGCAACATAATATCTAGTATGATAAGGTCATAGTAATTGGCCTCTATTTTGGCAACGCCCGTTTTACCATCAAGGGCAGTGTCGACTTCGTGACCGTCTTTTTTTAACTGGAATTCAATCGTTCGGTTCATCAGATTTTCATCTTCTATGACCAGAATTCTACTTTTTTTCATTAATGAGCAGCGTTATTAGTTTGAGATTGTTTGGAGTGTTATACGGAAAGGATGTTTAAAAAGGTTTGAATTTTGCAAAACTTTTTCAAGGTAAAAATTAATTGGATATTTTATTCTTTCTTCCCGTGGCTAGAGGTGTTATGTTTCTGTAGGTTAAGTTCTTAGCTTTAATTAAGCCGGAAGTGTATAATGTACAACAGGGTGGGTGAGAACAGGAAATTGTCTCTGGATCTATTTCTGGTTTTGACATTTACCGCTAACTTGCTGCCATGAATTTAGAGTTTAATAAAAACGAGGATGTTAATAAGCAGCTATTGTTTCAGGTTAAAACAAGGCTTAAGAAAATATATGCAGGTGGGGGAGAGAAGGCAGCAGCTAAACAAAAACATAAGGGGAAGCTCCTTGCCAGGGAGCGGATAGCCTATTTGATCGACAAAGAAAGTGAGTGGCTTGAGATAGGCGCTTTCGCTGCAGAAGATATGTACAAGGAGGTGGGCGGATGTCCGTCGGCTGGGGTAGTCACCGGGATCGGTTATGTAGCTGGTCGCCAGTGTATGATCATTGCAAACGATGCAACGGTAAAGGCAGGTGCGTGGTTTCCGATGACAGCCAAAAAGAATCTCCGGGCACAGGAAATAGCCATGGAGAACAGGCTGCCGGTGATCTACCTGGTAGATTCTGCAGGAGTGTTTTTGCCGATGCAGGATGAGATATTTCCTGATAAGGAGCACTTCGGCCGCATATTTCGCAATAACGCGATCATGAGCAGCAGTGGTATCATTCAGATATCTGCAATTATGGGTTCCTGCGTAGCAGGCGGAGCATACCTTCCGATAATGAGCGATGAGGCTATGATCGTTGACGGAACCGGATCAGTTTTTCTTGCAGGAAGTTATCTTGTTAAATCGGCAATAGGTGAGGATATTGATAATGAAAGCCTGGGAGGTGCCACTACGCACTGCGAAATTTCCGGGGTAACGGACTACAAGCATCCAAATGATCAGGCCTGTCTTGATTCTATCAGGAATATAATGAGCATGATTGGTGCTCCGCAGGTTGCCGGCTTCGACAGGATCAAACCGGCGAAACCTAAAAAGGATGAGCAGGAGATATATGGCCTGCTGCCGGAGAATCGAGAGAAGCCCTATGACATGCATGAGATCATTGACCGGTTGGTAGATAATTCGGAATTTGAGGAATATAAGAAGCTGTACGGCCAGAGTATCATATGTGGTTTAGGAAGAATTGACGGCTGGGCAGTGGGAATCGTTGCAAACCAGCGCAAGGTTGTTAAAAGCAAGAAGGGAGAAATGCAGTTTGGTGGAGTAATTTATTCCGATTCAGCAGATAAGGCTACCCGTTTTATCATGAATTGCAATCAGAAGAAAATCCCACTTGTATTTCTCCAGGATGTTACCGGGTTTATGGTAGGAAGCCGTTCTGAACAGGGTGGTATTATTAAGGACGGAGCAAAAATGGTCAACGCAGTTTCCAACTCGGTAGTTCCTAAATTCACTATTGTGATAGGGAACTCATATGGCGCCGGAAATTATGCGATGTGCGGTAAAGCCTACGATCCAAGATTAATTTATGCATGGCCATCGGCTAAGATCGCCGTTATGGGTGGCTCGCAGGCCGCAAAAGTATTGTTGCAGATACAGGAAGCATCATTGAAGGCAAAAGGCGAGGTGATCACGCAGGAAAAGGAAGATGAATTGCTGAAAGAAATTACTGACCGTTACAACAGTCAGACGACACCATACTATGCCGCATCACGCTTGTGGATCGATGGAATTATTGATCCGCTGGAAACCCGGAAAGTCATATCAATGGGAATCGAGGCCGCCAACCAGTCACCGATCGAAAAACAGTTTAATGTAGGTATTCTGCAAACTTAACGGGCTAACGGTTCCGGAAGCTAAACTTGCGGAACCATTTTTTGGAAAAGTTGTTATTGATTGATGCAAAATCAACTTGTAACGAAAAGCTCAAAGCTGCTTGCTGAGAACAAACTTACTATTGCATTTGCGGAAAGTGCGACCGCAGGTAAACTTTCTTATGAATTCTCTTTAACTCCCGATTCCGGCAAAATATTAAAGGGCGGCCTGGTCTGTTATGACGCCAGTATTAAGGAAGATGTTTTGGATGTACCACACGAGCTGATCGAAAAGTATACTCCCGAATCGCCTGAGGTTACTAAGGAATTAGCCAGACGCCTGTATAAGGTCGTTCCGTCGGCGGATGTCTTCATTGCGGTCACCGGCTTAACCACACCGGGTGGCAGTGAAACGCCTGAAAAGCCGGTTGGAACAATGTTCATCCATGCAGTCGTCAATGGGAAAGATTTTCCGGTCCGTGAAGTCTTTACCGGCAGCGCCGAACAAATAATTAGAGCGGCAATTGAACGGGTAGACAGGCTTCTGATCGAAGTCCTGGCAGACATCAGGATAACCGGCGCTCCTGCGAGGTGGAAAGCATAAAAAATCTTTAACTTCGGCAGTCAAAAATCTTAAACTTCTGATGGGTTATAACAGCTTAGCATCATGCGTATCCGACCTCGAAAAAAACGGTCATCTAATACGAATCAAAGAGCAGGTGGACCCATATCTGGAGATGGCCGCGATTCACCTTCGGGTGTTTGAAAATCAAGGGCCGGCAATCTACTTTGAGAACATAAAAGGCAGTGAATTTCCCGCTGTTTCAAACCTCTTCGGAACGATAGACCGTTCGAAATTTATATTCCGGGACACGCTTGACAAGATAAAAATGCTTGTGGATCTCAAGACCGATCCCCTGAAGGCTTTAAGGAATCCATTAAAATATAGTAGCGCAGCAATGTCAGCATTATCGGCATTGCCCTGGCGCGGAGGCCGTAATGTGCCAGTAACCTTTGCCCAGACGAAAATAAGCTCTCTGCCCCAGGTGGTGAACTGGCCTGAGGATGGCGGCCCGTTTATAACAATGCCGCAGGTTTATACAGAGGATATCGATCAGCCTGGTATTATGAATGCGAATCTGGGAATGTACCGTATTCAGCTGGGTGGAAATGAGTATGTTCTGGATAAAGAAATTGGTCTGCATTATCAGCTTCACCGGGGGATAGGGGTACATCAGACAAAAGCCAATGCAAAAGAGCAGGCGCTGAAGGTAAGTATCTTTGTTGGCGGACCACCCTCGCATCCATTGGCCGCAGTGATGCCTCTTCCGGAAGGCTTGTCCGAAATGACATTTGCGGGAGCTCTTGCAAACCGGAGGTTTCGATACTTTTATGATGAAGAGGGGTTTTGCATTTCGTCTGATGCTGACTTCGTGATAACGGGAACAGTGGAGCCGCATCATAATAAACCTGAAGGTCCTTTCGGTGATCATCTGGGATACTATAGCCTGAAACATCCCTTTCCACTGATGAAGGTAAACAGGGTCTACCACCGCAAAAACGCCATCTGGTCATTCACAGTAGTCGGCCGTCCTCCCCAGGAGGATACCAGTTTTGGGGCTCTGATCCATGAGATAAGCGGGGCTGCCATTCCGAAAGAGATACCCGGCCTGCATGAAGTGAATGCTGTAGACGCTGCCGGGGTACATCCGCTGCTATTTGCTATTGGCAGTGAGCGTTACACCCCATACCTAAAGCAAAAAAGACCCCAGGAAATATTAACGATCGCCAATCATATTCTGGGTAAAAACCAGCTCAGCCTGGCCAAGTACTTATTTATTAGTGCCAAAGAGGACGATCCGCAGGTAAATACACATAATATCCCCGGATTTCTAAAGCATGTCCTGGAGCGTGTGGACCTTACCACAGATCTTCATTTCCACACGAAAACCACGATTGATACGCTGGACTATAGCGGTACAGATATAAATGCGGGTTCTAAACTGGTAGTAGCGGCGGCGGGTGATAAAAAACGTGATCTGTGGAGTGAAATGCCGGCTTCATTTATCCTGCCCAGAGGTTTTAACTTTAAAGTAGTGCTGCCGGGTATAATAGCTGTTGACGGGCCGAAATTTACAACCAAGGAAGAGACAGCAACTCAGATTGAAGCAATTAATGATGTTCTGAAAGTGTATGCGCTTGACGGCCTCGTTATGATGATCCTATGTGACGATGCTGTTTTTACTGCAGAAAACATAAATAATTTTGTTTGGGTGACTTTCACCAGGAGCAATCCTTCGCACGACGTATATGGGATCAATAGTTTTATAGAAAATAAACACTGGGGCTGTAAAGGTCCCCTGATCATAGATGCCAGGGTGAAACCTCATCATGCGCCCGCCCTGATCAAGGATGAGCAGGTTGAAAAGAGAGTTGACAATCTGGGCAAAAAGGGAGGATCACTTTACGGTATTATTTAAAAAAGCGGGATTTCTTTATTTCGAAAAGAACATCTTAATTGCAACTCCAATGAGAATTATACTGAAAATTTTTCTCAGTGTATCCTGTGAAATCCCGGTTGCATATTTAGCACCAAAAAAGCTTCCCAGGATGAACCCGGCGCAGATAATTGCTGCAGCTCTTACATCCACAAATCCTTCTTTGTAATATGCCCAGGCTGCTAAAAGCCCGATGGGAGGAACCATCATAGCTAAAGTGGTTCCCTGGGCAGTTTGTTGAGAGAAACCTAATAAAATAACCAGCGCGGGAATAACAATAATCCCTCCGCCGATACCAATTAGTCCGCTTAAAATGCCTGCCAAAAGGCCGATAACTATTAGCAATATTATAATTCCCATCTGCTTCATCTTTAAATTCTTTAACTTCTTTGAAGCCGGCAAATTATTAAATAAATACGACAGGACTCAATAATTAAAATGAAATTCGTAAGCCTTTTTACTCGCTATCTTAGAACGACATCTTTCTAAAATATCCCGAATGAAAAATTGGAAAGGAGCAGTGAAAAGGTTAAATTTAAGTAGCAGGATTTCCATCCATATCGTCATCAGGTTTTTCCCTGTCTAAGTATGCTCGTCCTATAAACTCAATTGGATATTTAGTTCTTGCAGCGTTTACCTTGCTGGTCCGCCTCCCAAAGATTTTTCCGCTACTTCTTTTATGATTTGATTAATCTTCAATTATCATAACATGAAAAATACTGGTTCATTTACCAGGTATAAGTCTTTAGTCAAGGGACTGTGCCTGCCTATTTTATTGTTTTTAGGTTGGGTAGTCCCTAATACGGCAATATGCCGAATTGCAATGGCCGACACGTCTGCCCATAACCAACCGCCAACCTTAACTGCAAAAGTTGAAAATTCTTATTGTGTCGGTGATTTTGTTGAGATACAATTGTCAGGCAAAGATCCGGAGGGTGATCTTTTAACTTACGATGTATCAGGATTGCCTGATGGTTTGCATCTGAATCCCAGCAACGGCCTTATAAGCGGGGTGCTGGAGCTGAATTTCGGAGCCGGCAGTTCCACTAACTATGAAGTACAGACAAGTGTCAGAGAATACTTTAGCGATTTAGAGACACCCTCAACAGATTTAGTAATAAATATCTTTGTGATAAGCACCTGCGGTTCACACGTTTCCGGTTTCTCCTTAATTGATGCTTCAACAAACCAGAGCCTGGGTCCTTTAAATGAAGGAGACATACTTGACCTACACCTGCTACCCTCAGCGCTTTCCATCCGGGCCAATACAAGTTCTACTGAGGAACCTATTGAAAGTGTGGTCTTTGCTTTTAGCGGAAGCAATCGATTTCGAACTGAAAACATAGAACCGTATGCACTTGGAGGTGATATAAATGGAGAATTTCTAAAAGTCAATTTTAGGATCGGTTCCAATACGATTGAGGCAGCTCCCTATTCTATGAACAAAGGCAGGGGAGGCAGGGGCTCACCTAAAGTTGTTAACTTCAAGGTTATCAGATCAACAGGAAACCGCCCTCCTCAAATAACCGCTGACGTCCAAAACTTTTATTGTAGGGGCGACCGTATAAAAATCCAGATAATTAACAATGATCCTGATGGAGACAAGTTACGGTACAGCATAGATCCCAGAGGACCCTTACCTCCTAACTTATCCATTGATCCAATTAGCGGGCTTATTAGCGGTTTATTGGTAAGAGGGATCGACGATGGCTCTTCGACGAATTATGATGTGTTAATAAAAGTCACCGATCCGGGAAACCTGTCGGCATTCGGTGTAATTGGGATTTTCTCAATTGACTGTGGTGTTCGGATTTCGAGCTTTACTCTCGTCGATGCTGCCAGTAACAAAGACATTCGCATATTGGAGGATGGGGAAGTATTGAATATGTCGAAACTGCCGCCTCATTTAAGCATTCGTTCTGACCTCTATTTTCCATATGACGGGTATCCTAAACAATCAGTTGTATTTGATTTTAATAGCCGGAAAAACTTTCGGACCGAAAATGAATTTCCCTATTCTTTAGGGGGTGATGATCATGGTGATTATAAGGCGGTGACTTTTCCAGAAGGGAGTAATACCATTGCAGCAACAATTTTTAATGAGCCGGACGTTAGTCATGACGATATTTCTCTGACAATCAACTTCCGGGTGCTGGGAGCAACTTTAGCATCATTATCTTCCGGGATATCCATGAGCACTTCCACACCAAAGTTGGAACTAAACCTTAAAAAATCAATGGTTCAGATCTATCCGAATCCATTCAGCTCAAAGCTTTTATTGAAGGTGTTTAGTTCCCGAAGGGAGGCTGGCAGCGCTGAGTTGTATAATACCTCCGGGCAGTTGGTGCGTAGCCAGGTAATATATTTTAATGAAGGCGACCAACAGGTGGAAATCAATGCGATGGATTTGCCCTCTGGAGTGTATTCATTGCATTTAATAACTAACGGTAAATTGATAGGTAAACCGTTAAAGGTGATCCGATTATAATTCTTTGAATAATGAAGTGTTTTATTCTACTCTTCGTCATTACGAAGGCGATAGTAATTGGTGTACTGATCACCTTCATTTTATCCCCGCCTAATATAGTTTATGGCCAGGATGTGGGACCTTCTAAACCAGCGGGCTCATCAGCAAGCCGGGAAGCTGCAGCGTTATTTAATAATGTTCCAACACGACTGACATTTGCCGAAAAAGACCAGATAGCTAAAGACCTGGGATTTGTCCTTTCGACAGATAAGCAACAACCCTTTGCACAGGACGCTGAAAGCCTCGATTATCCTTTCGCTGCGCGCACTTTACCCACCGATATGAATCAGGATGGCAATGAAGAAATATTTGTGCTTTACGGCAATTCTTTTACTTCAGGTGCTACGGGTGCATCGGTTGTGCTGTTCGTGAAAGATGCGAAAGGGAAATACCGGATTAACCTCGGATTTCCCGGACTTCCCGGTATCATGCCCGCCTTGAATGGTGGCTATAATGACCTGCTGATAGGTGGGACGGGATTTGAATTTCCCGTGTGGAGGTGGAATGGCAGGGAGTATACTCACTATAAAACTATCAGGGATTCTGATCTGGAAAAGATAAGGATCCGGGAAGTAGAGGATTTAAGTTCTGAGTATACATCGACTCTCAGAAAATGATCTTAGCTGAGGATGATTAGGCTGGCTCAGAACACAAAGAGTACTTTTATTAAGGTCATGTTCGACTCAAGTCCATTAATTAATGGACTTGACCTTTGCATGGGTATAACAAGCCCTGTATCAACTGCTTCTTTAATCCGGGAAAATTATTAGCGCCTTAAAGGCCAGTAAAGATTCTGATTGCTGTTACAAAGCGACCTTCATAGTAACTATTCAAAGGTGTTATGGTCACTCCGTCGGCTTTGCCGGATGTAGAATGAATAAAATTTATTGCCCGGCCGTCGTTTTCAATGATAATTCCCATATGACCAACCTGGCGCTTTGTGCTATCTGTACCTGTAAATAAGATCAGATCACCGGGTTTTGAATTTTTAAGACTCACGGGATGTTCAACATTGGTAAAATCTTTGGATGATCTTGGAACATTGATCTGGAAATGATTAAAGACAGTTGTAATAAAGCCGGAGCAATCCAAACCTTCATTGGGATCGATGGAACCGTACTTATACGGAATTCCGATCAGGCTTCTTGCGTATGACAGCACTTCCTCAGGCTGAGTCGTGCCCGTATTTATCTTGTTTGCCTGATGATCTGCAGAGTTTGATTGGCTGTGAATTGTCGAGTCAGGTTTTCCAGCATCGGCTGAAGGTTTATTGTCAACACAGGAACTGGCAATCAACCATGCGGGAAAGAATAGGCACCAAAGTTTCATGACCGTATGCTAGTCAAAAATCCGTCCGTAATTTGCTTTCTCGCTGTGACAGGTAAGCTTTAGGAAACTGAGTAAAAAAATAGCGCAACGTCAACGCTGCGCTATTTAACGAGGTCGGAAGGGGGTTCGAACCAACCTGTAAAAGGTCTTGCAGACCTTCGCCTAACCACTCGGCCACCCGACCCTTTGATAGTATCAAACATATCAGATGTTTTTGAAATTACCAATTTATCGCAAAGAATAAATTAATACACCAATAAGTTTAATAGCGGCAACTTATTCGCTGATTTGTAATTTTTAGTACATCTGCTTGCTTTATCTGGTACTGCACAATCGTACTTTCAAGGATCGTGCCGGAAGCTGTGGAAGAACCGGGACTCTGGGCATCTCCGAAGCTTTTCAGGCAGCTCAGGCTAAGGGATGGTATAGGTCAGTAGTACTCATGTTAAGGCTATTCCGCTAATTTAGCGGAATAACCCATAGCAGACCTGAACAAGACCTGGGTGGATCTCTGTCGTTACGGAACCTCTTTTTGACATCTGCTCAGGGTACTTATTCGAGTTAATCGGCAGGATGTAAAGTTATTTTAGGACGGGTCAGTGCGAAACTCTTCTGGAGATCTCATTAAACGAACTAGATTACTAAATCGGGATCTTTTTGTTAAGCCTCGCCTCGTTCCTGATAATTCTTTTGCCAACGAGCAGTGTAACAAGGCTTCCGGTTGCGCAAAATGCCATTACCCCGGTCATAGGCAGAGGTGTTTTGTTGCTTAACAGGCTCACCATTACGGAAGCTGATGCCCCTAAGGCCATTTGTAAACTACCCATCAAAGCGGAGGCGCTGCCGGCATTTCTGCTGAATGGCGCAAGAGCCAGGGCAGATGAGTTAGGGAAAGAAAACCCCTGGCAGCATAGAAATATAAAGATCAGAAATATAGTCGAAGTGAGGCCTGTAAAGCCATAATATGCTCCCGCAAACAAAAGTAATCCGGTAAGAGACTGACAGATTAAGGCACCCACGATGATTTGCCTGCTCTCGAATCTTCGCAAGAGTATTGTATTTAACTGACTTGCCCCGATAATACCCACGGCAATGAAAGCAAAGATCCACCCGTATTCTTGTTCAGAAACTTTATAGATCTCCATATATACATACGGAGAACCAGCAATGTAGGCATACAGGCCGGAAGCTGCTATTGCTCCTGTAAATGTGTAGGTATAGAACTGGGGATTCTTCAGTACGGTGTAAAAGCTCCTGAGAATGGGTTTCGGTTTAAGGGATATGGTTGGATCAGGCTTTTTGCTTTCAGGCAGTGTATAATGAACGGCGATTAGGATCAGTCCCGACATGACAGCTAATATGGCAAATACATAATGCCAGCCTAAGTGTGCAGTAACGTATCCCCCAATTGTAGGAGCGGGGAGACTCCAATCACAAGCATGAGCAACGAAAACACTTTGGCGATTTCTGAAACCGGGAATAAGTCACGTATCATTGCCCTGGAGGCTACCATTCCTACGCAACCACCCAGTGCCTGCAAAAAGCGATAAAGAATCAGAGATTCTGCGGAATGAGCGAAGGCACAACCAATGGAGGCTAAAAGATATAAGGTGAGTCCGAAGTATAATGGCTTTTTCCTTCCGTATCGGTCCAACAAAGGACCATAGAGTAATTGTCCGACTGATATGCCAACAAAAAAACTCGATAGGGAAAGCTGGACATTCGCAACTGTCGTGTTTAGATCTCTCGCTATCGCGGGAAATCCCGGCAGGTACATGTCAATTGAAAAAGGGCTGATAGCAGAGAGGGTACCCAGTACAAGGATCGTTAAATAGTATTTCCTGTTGGTCATGATTCGATTTTTCAAAAATAGGTTATTAAGTCAGAATTATTCCGGGAGTCGGGTCACGCCAAATTCATCAAATTGAATCTGCCTGCAATCTCAAAATTATTATCTTTGCCCATGCCAGAAAAAATCATCATTCTTGACTTTGGGTCACAATACACGCAATTAATAGCCCGACGGGTACGTGAACTAAACGTTTATTGCGAAATACATCCCTTCCATCATCTTCCTGAATTTGACAATACCGTAAAGGGAGTGATCCTTTCCGGAAGCCCTTACTCGGTACGCCAGGACGATGCTCCGCAGATTGATTTTGTTATGCTGCAGGAGCGATTCCCTATTTTAGCGGTGTGTTATGGGGCTCAGTATATCGCCCAGAAGTCAGGAGGAGAAGTAAAAGCCTCCTCAACGCGTGAATATGGCCGGGCAAACCTTGGTTTTATTGATAGTGAGAATCCTTTGATGAAGAAGATATCCTCCGATTCCCAGGTATGGATGTCTCACGCGGATACGATTGCATCGGTTCCGGATAGTTTCCAGATCATTGCCAGTACGGAAAATGTACATGTAGCTGCGTACCAGGTAAAGAACACCAATGTTTATGGCATACAGTTCCATCCGGAAGTTACGCACAGTATAGATGGAAAGCAGTTGTTGGAGAATTTCCTTGTCGATATTTGCGCTTGCTCACAAGACTGGACTCCGGATGCTTTTATCGAAACAACTATAAACGGTCTGAAAGAACAGTTGCAGAATGATAAAGTAGTTCTGGGCCTGTCAGGCGGTGTTGATTCATCAGTCGCTGCTATATTGCTGCATAAAGCTATAGGAAAAAACCTCCACTGCATATTTGTCGATAACGGACTATTGAGAAAAGGGGAATTCGAACAGGTACTTGAGTCTTATAAGCACATGGGTTTAAACGTTCGCGGTGTTGATTCCAAGGAGCGGTTTTTAAGCCAGTTAGCAGGTATTAAAGACCCTGAGCTGAAACGGAAGGCCATTGGACGGGTGTTTATTGAGGTATTTGATGATGCGGCGCATGAAGTTCAGGATGTAAAGTGGCTGGGGCAGGGTACCATTTATCCCGATGTGATCGAATCGGTTTCTGTGAAGGGACCATCGGCCACAATAAAGTCGCACCACAATGTAGGCGGTTTACCTGACTTCATGAAGCTGAAAGTTGTTGAACCGTTGAATACACTATTTAAGGATGAAGTTCGTCGCGTAGGAAAGGCACTCGGTATTGATGCCAGTATTCTCGGCCGGCATCCTTTCCCTGGCCCTGGACTTGCTATTCGTATACTTGATGATGTAACGCCGGAAAAGGTTGCAATTCTGCAGGAAGCAGATGCTATCTATATTAATAATCTCAAGAGTTCAGGTTGGTACGATAAAGTATGGCAGGCAGGAGCTATCTTTCTTCCGGTGCAATCGGTAGGAGTAATGGGTGACGAAAGAACTTATGAACACGTTATCTGTTTACGGGCTGTGGGATCGGTTGATGGAATGACCGCTGACTGGAGCCATTTACCGTACGAGTTGCTTGGAAAAATATCCAACGAAATTATCAATAATGTAAAAGGGATTAACAGAGTTGTATATGATATTAGTTCCAAACCACCGGCCACTATTGAATGGGAATAAGATTCTGCTGGTTCTTATTTTAGCTGTACTTGCATCCTGCGCTAAACGAACAAGGCCGGTTGTCAGCTTACCTCCGAAAGAAACAGAGAAAAAGGAAGTACCGGTAAAAAAAGAGGAGGCAAAAGCCGTTGTTACTCATTCGATAGCATTAATCCTCCCGTTCCATCTGGACCAGATCAATCCGCGTAATGCGGATCTGAAGACGGTCCGGAAAGCAGATCTTGCGATTGACTTTTATCAGGGCTTCAAGCTGGCGCTGGATTCATTATCTGCCGAAGGAAATAATTACAAATTGCAAGTCTTTGATTCGCAGGACAATGAACTCCAGGTTGTTAACCTGGCCAGGGCACGTTCGGTTTTGAACAACGATCTGATCATTGGGCCTATCTTTCCGGAATCAATAAAAACGTTCGGTGAATTTGCCGAGCTTAATAATCAGCTGCAGGTGTCGCCGCTTGCAGCAACAGATCCTGAGCAGTTCAGCAATCCAAAACTCGTTAGTCTGACGAATAATATAGAACAACACGGCTGGAAAATTGCTGACTTCATCAACCGAAACTACAAGCCTGCTAGCGTAAATGTATTGCTGATTAATACCCGCAGGAACGATGAGGAAAAGTTCGCAGGCCCGATAAGGATGTTTCTTAAAAAAATGTCGAATAACGGTTTTACTATTAACGAAAGACCGAATTCCATTGGGCTGGAGGATAATCTTTCTGTCAGTAAAACAAATCTGGTAATAATTGCCTCGTCAAATCGTGATTTTGTTCTGCCGACTATTGACCGCCTTTATAAGGTGAGCCAGGGCGGAACAAAAATAGAGGTGTTCGGCCATCCGAACTGGGCCAAAGTACAGTTTTTGAATGCTGAGAAAATGCAATGGCTTAATACAAGGATATCTTCTTCCTATTTTATAGACTATAAATCTGCATCGGTTAAGAAGTTCATTGCACGATATTCAGCTGCGTATGGTGTTGAGCCGACCGACTACGCTTTTAAGGCCTTTGATACCGGTTATTACTTCGGCAAGCTGCTTTCCCGCTATGGCGATAAGTACCCCTTACATCTTACTGACGAGGAATTTTCCGGACTTCATAATCATTTACGATTTGTCAAAGATGAAAAGTCGGGTTATTTAAATACGGAACTAATGATACTAAAATATCAGGGATTTGAATTGCAGGTTGAGAAATGAGGGCGGAACAACAACTGAGAACCTTTCTAAAGATTCTCGGGGAGTATCCGGCTGATACACCCCTAACAAAGTTCCTTCCGGGTTTTTTCAAGAAAAATAAACAAATGGGCTCGACGGACCGGAGAATGGCAGCTCGGTTGCTTTATAACTATTTCCGTTTAGGCCAGGCTGCGAAAGATCAGTCGGTTGAAAAAAGGCTATTCATGGCTGAGTTCCTATGTAATAGTGGGCCTGATAATTTTTTACAGCATTTCGACCCGGACTTGAATGAAAAAACAAGCCTTCCTCTAACAGAAAAGCTGGCTTTTCTTTCAACGGAGTATGGACTGATATTGCAGGACGTGTTCCCTTTCCATGCCCATCTTTCGGTCGGAATAGATAGTACGGATTTTTTAGACTCATTTTTTGTTCAGCCGGACCTTTACATACGAATCCATTCTGGTAAGGAAAAACTGGTAAAGTCTACTCTGACTGCTGCGGGGGTGACTTTTGAAGAATTGAGTGTCAATACGATCTCAATGCCTAACGGCACTAAACTTGACCAGATATTTGCAGACTATACCCAAGCTTCGCCTGCAGCAGGCTTTCCGTTCGAAATACAGGATCTATCTTCACAACAAACTCTGACGTATTATCGCCCCCAGCGTTACGAGCACTGGTGGGATGCCTGTGCTGCTTCAGGGGGTAAATCGCTATTGCTCTTTAGTGAGGAACCGGATATAAAACTGGTGGTTTCAGATATTCGGGAAAGTGTGCTCAATAATCTGGATGAACGGTTTATCGGTGCCGGATTACGTACATACCAAAAGAAGCTGGTCGACCTTACTCAGAATCCTGATCCGGTTTTACATAATTATAATTTCGATGGGATCATTCTTGATGCTCCGTGCACAGGCTCAGGAACCTGGGGCCGGACTCCGGAAATGATCAGTCAGTTTGAAGAATTTAAGATACAAGGCTTCCAGAATCTTCAAAAGACCATTGCAGCCAACGTCGTCAAATATCTAAAGCCGGGAAAACCACTGATTTATATCACCTGCAGCGTGTTTAAAGAAGAGAATGAGGATGTCGTTACTCATATGGTCAATAACCTTGGCCTGACGCTTGAAGCCAGTCAGATTTTGAAAGGCTATCAAAATAAGGCGGATACAATGTTTGTGGCGCGCCTGATAAAAGGATGACTATAGCCCGGTGTTATTCCGGAAAAGCTTAATTGCAATAGCAAGAAGAATTATACCAAACGCTTTTCTGAGAATATGGAGTCCTGTTTTTCCAAATAGCTTTTCAAGCCTGGCAGTGTTTTTCAGGACGATATAGACAAAGACCATATTTAATACAATGCCCACGATAATGTTTTGGGTTGCATACTCTGACTTAAGAGACAGGAGAGTAGTCAGGGTTCCTGAACCAGCGATCAGAGGGAACGCCAGAGGGACTATAGAAACACTCTCAGGGACTTCCTCCTTAAAGAAGTCGAAGCCGAGGACCATTTCCATAGCGATGATAAATATCACGATAGAACCCGCGATAGCGAATGAGGAGATGTCCAGCCCGATAATCTGCAGCATTGCTTCCCCGGCAAACAGGAAAATGATCATAATGACCAGTGAAACCGCCGACGCTTTTTCTGATTGAATATGACCGGCTTTATTGCGGAGGGATATAACGACCGGTATTGAACCTAATATATCGATGATCGCAAACAGGATCATGGTGACGGAAAGTATCTGGTTGAAATTGAAGTAATAGTTATCCATGGTCATGCGGTGCTAAATGTTGCTTCTATAATTTAACGGATACTGGCAAAGTAATAAAGATAAAGACTGCCATCACAATAAAAATAGAATTTGAGAATAGAATCTTGTACCACCCTGATTTTAAATTAAAACAGACTGACCTGCTGTTTGTAATTGCTATAAAGCGAATTGGTACTATTACTTTAACAGTTAAGATCTAAAACCATGGCAAAAGCTTTAATGCAAAAGGAAAACAGCCAGGTACACAAGGAGGTACTTTCGGCTAATGAACAATATGTATCATCGTTTGGCGAGAAGGGCAAGCTTACATTACCACCGGCCCGGAAATTCGCCATACTTACTTGTATGGATGCCCGACTGGATCCGGCGAAGTTTGCCGGCCTTGCGGAAGGTGACGCACACGTAATACGAAATGCCGGCGGGCGGGCGAGCGACGATGCTATCCGTTCCCTCGTGATCTCCCATAAACTATTGGGTACAGAAGAATGGTTTGTCATCCATCATACTGATTGCGGCATGGAACTTTTTACGGACGAAATCATGCACGACCTTTTATCTAAGAGCTTGAAGACCGCAACTGTAGATGAAAAGGGCTGGCGGAATCTGGAAGAGGACGGAGGCTCGGTGGAGGCAAAATTCACTAAATTTTTAACTTTTACAAATCTGACTGATAGTGTAATAGAAGATGTTTCGCGCATTAAAGGTCATCCTTTAGTTCCAAAATACATTCCGGTATATGGCTACATCTATGATGTGAAGAGTGGAAAATTGATTGAAGTTCCCGAAGCGACCAAAGCGGGCAAAGCATCTTAATTATTAACGGGAAGGGCAAGGACATGCCAGGCAGTCGGCAGATCTTTCCTTTGTCCAGATACGCTCTTGGTCTTGAGAAAATCATAACACCGTTTCACAAAAAAAGGGTTCAGGGAAATTAATCCCGGAACCCTTAAAATTAGTATAGAAGAGACTATTCTTTGTCTTTGGTGATGATCTTTCCATCACGAATTTCCCTTATCTTACTATGTTTTTTACCGTAGGAGAAGTATAAAGCTACACCTATTGCCATCCAGATAAACAATCGGATCCAGCTTTCCGTAGGAAGCGAATACATCAGGTAAAAACATACAAGGATTCCCATTACCGGAACAAAAGGTACCCATGGAGTTCTGAAAGGACGAACGGCCTCAGGTAAGGATTTTCTTAATACCATTACACCGATACAAACCAGTACAAACGCAAACAAAGTACCGATACTTACCATATGCCCCAGATCTGAAACCGGTACAAAACCTGCGAATAAGCTTACAAACACCAGGAAAAACAGGTTTGTCTTCCATGGAGTGTGGAATTTAGGATGGACGCTTGCGAAAAACTTAGGAAGCAAGCCATCTTTTGCCATGGTATAAAATACTCGGGACTGGCCCATTAACATCACGAGGATAACCGAAGTATAACCGGCCAGGATGGCAATGATAAGGGCATCCTGAAGAAACGCATAGCCGGTTACGGCAAAAGCTGTCGCAGCTGGTTTGGCATCGCCCGCAAAATCCTTATAATTAACAAGTCCGGTCATTACGTGAGCGAACAATACATATAAAATTGTACAAACGATCAATGATCCTAAAATCCCGATAGGCATTCCTTTCTGAGGATTCTTAGCTTCCTGGGCAGCTGTTGATACAGCATCGAAACCAATAAAAGCAAAGAAAACTACCGCGGCGCCAGTTGAAATACCGGTCCAGCCGAAGTTCTCAAACTTACCTGTGTTTTCAGGAATATAAGGAGTATAGTTATCAGGATTGATATGGCTCCATCCTAATGCGATGAAAATTAATACAACTGAAACCTTCAGAATTACCAGGAAGTTATTCATGGTGGCCGATTCTTTGGTACCCCTGATTAATACCAACGATAACAAGACCACAATGAAAATGGCAGGCAGGTTAATGATACCACCGGTAATTTCGGTTCCGTCTCCTAAACGCAAGGTTTCCCATGGTGATACTATCAGTGAATGGGGGAGCTCGATACCGTATTTATGAAGCAGTTCCAACAGATACCTGGACCAGCTAACAGAAACAGTTGCAGCGCCGAGGGCATACTCAAGTACCAGGTCCCAGCCAATAATCCAGGCCATAAATTCGCCCATAGTAGCATAGGAATAAGTGTAAGCACTACCGGCAACCGGTATCATGGATGCAAACTCAGCATAGCATAAACCGGCAAAAGCACAGGCAAATGCGGCAAGGGCAAAAGAAATAGTAATAGCTGGTCCAGCATTTTCTGCTGCGGCAATTCCGGTTAGAGAAAATAAACCAGCACCGATGATTGCGCCAATACCGAGGGACACAAGGTTAAAACTAGTTAAGGTACGCTTTAAAGTACCTACACCGGTTTGGTTTGATTCAAACAGGAGTTGTTCAATGGATTTTCTATGAAACATGATTTGTGTTTGGTTAATGTATTTCTATGTGAGTTTAGATTTAGTGCAGCGCCAAACCTAATTAATTTATTTTAATAATGAAAAAGGGATTCCTTAATAGAAATCCCCTTTTAGTAACAATTTTATATGGCTTCAACTTAACGGTTTAGCGTATCGGTAGTGTTAATCAGAGTGTCCGTGACGGTGTTTCCCAAAGAATCTGTTTTAGTCACCACTTTTATTTCTTTACGTACTTCACTAACCTGATTGCCATGCGATACTCCTTCGGCAATATGCGGTGCAATAATCAATGACACAATTGACATTAATTTGATCAGGATGTTCATAGAAGGGCCGGAAGTATCTTTGAACGGATCACCCACAGTATCTCCGGTCACTGAAGCTTTATGCGGCTCTGATTTTTTATAGAACATCTCGCCATTGATCATAACCCCTTTTTCAAATGATTTTTTGGCATTATCCCAAGCACCACCGGCGTTCGACTGGAAGATGCCCATCAACACCCCTGAAACAGTCACACCGGCTAATAATCCTCCTAATACTTCCGCACCGAAAGAAAAGCCTATAATAATTGGAACTATCAGCGCAATAGCACCCGGAAGCATCATTTCGCGGATAGAAGCCTTGGTTGATATAGCCACACATTTCTCGTACTCCGGTTTCGCTTTGTATTCCATAATTCCCGGAATTTCACGAAACTGGCGACGTACTTCCTGTACCATATCCATGGCAGCACGACCAACGGCAGAAATACACAAGGCGGAAAATATGAAGGGGATCATTCCGCCTACAAATAAACCAGCCAGGACATCAGCTTTGTAAATATCGATATGTTCAATGCCTGCAACTCCTACAAAAGCAGCAAATAATGCAAGTGAGGTCAAAGCTGCGGACGCTATAGCAAACCCTTTACCAGTCGCTGCGGTAGTGTTACCAACAGCATCCAGGTTATCTGTACGATGACGAACTTCTTCAGGAAGCTGGCTCATTTCAGCGATACCACCTGCGTTATCCGCGATAGGTCCGAATGCATCAATGGATAGTTGCATAGCCGTGGTTGCCATCATTCCGGCAGCGGCAATAGCTACTCCGTAAAATCCGGCGAAGTAAAATGAACCATATATTCCGGCTGCCAGAACAAGGATCGGCATGACCGTTGATTTCATTCCGACTGCCAGACCACCGATGATATTAGTAGCATGCCCAGTTGAAGACTGTTTTATAATGGACTGAACTGGCGCTCTGCCCATGGCGGTATAATACTCAGTGATTAAACTCATCAGAGTTCCAACGATCAAACCTACGATAATGGAATAGAACACATCCATTTTGTTAAACAGATGGGAACCTGCTTTCATTGAACCATCGGCCGCAAGGTCACGCATCATGTGCAGATCACCGTCGGGTAATAACCAGATAACGGCAAAATATGATGCAATAGCAGTTAGTATGATCGACATCCAGTTTCCTATGTTCAAAGCATTTTGAACGCTGTCAGTTTCTTTTTTGATGCGAACAAAATAAGTAGACACGATTGATAATAATAGTCCCAAACCTGCAATAAACATTGGCAGGAGGATAGGAGCAATACCGCCAAAGTTGTCGTTGGATACAATCTCACGTCCTAATATCATGGTAGCTAATATGGTTGCCACGTACGAACCGAATAAATCGGCACCCATACCTGCCACATCCCCTACGTTATCTCCTACATTGTCAGCGATAGTAGCGGGGTTGCGAACGTCATCCTCCGGGATCCCGGCTTCTACTTTACCAACAAGGTCAGCGCCCACATCGGCTGCTTTGGTGTATATACCACCACCCACACGGGCAAACAGAGCGATAGACTCAGAACCTAAAGAAAATCCTGCGAGAACCTCGAGGGCTTTAGTCATTTCTTCAGCATTCACACCTGCACCAGTTACATTAACTACATAAACCTGGTAGAATACGATGAATAAAGATCCAAGGCCTAAAACAGCAAGACCGGCAACACCAATACCCATTACACTTCCTGCTGTGAACGACACCTGTAAGGCTTTGGCTAGGCTGGAACGTGCAGCCTGGGTGGTGCGAACGTTCGCTTTGGTTGCTATGCGCATTCCGATATACCCGGCGAATGCAGATGTAAAGGCTCCGATCACAAAAGAAATAGCAATTACCCAGCTCGAGGTTTCAACCAGTGTGCCGGAATAGGCAAGTAAAATAGCGGCTATGGCGGCAAAATATGAAAGGACTTTCCATTCGGCTTTTAAGAATGCCATGGCACCGTCTGCGATATACCCTGATAATACCTGCATATTTTCGTCACCAGCGTCTTGCTTAACTACCCATGCAGACTTTATTAGCATCACCGCGATGCCGATTAGTCCCATTAAGGGGATACAATAGATTAAATTGTCATGTAAAAATTCCATAAAAACGGTTAGGGGTTTAAGTTTGTGTAGTTTGGTTAGTCAGTTATTGTAAGTGTTGAAAGCGTAACTTACCAAAAATAGCAGGCTTAACTTACGAAACAAATTAATTATATCGATTTAATCGATTTTAGACCATTAAGAATAAAAGCGCCTTATTCGGGTACTTAATTTTTTAATGCCGGTTTTTTAAATATTTTCGTGACCAAACCTTACCAAAACCAAATGACACAAACCCTTGAACAAACAAGAGTGACACAAACTCTTGAGCAAACCGGAATGAAGCGTGAGCTGGGCCTACTCGATTCGACTATGATCGTGGCAGGATCAATGATCGGATCCGGAATTTTTATTGTTACAGCAGACATCGCACGCGCCGTTGGCTCTCCGGGCTACATTCTGCTTATATGGATGATAACCGGTCTTATTACCCTGATCGCCGCTCTAAGCTATGGAGAACTGGCCGGAATGATGCCTAAAGCTGGCGGTCAGTATATTTATCTTCGCGAAGCGTATAATCCGCTGGTGGGTTTCCTGTTCGGATGGACAGTCTTTATGGTGATTCAAACCGGGGTAATTGCAGCGGTCGCCATAGCATTCGCCAAATTTACCGGTGTGCTGCTCCCGGAGTATATATCAGATAGCATTGTACTTTTAGACCTGGGATTGTTTAAATTTTCGACACAGCAATTGCTTGCCATACTACTGATAGTATTTCTTACGTATATCAATCTTCAGGGAGTAAAAAATGCAAAGATCATCCAAACCAGCTTTACCCTAGCAAAGATCGTGGCCCTGCTGGGACTAATTGTGCTTGGGATATATTTTGGCTTGAACGGAGATGCCATGGCCGCTAATATGACCAACTTCTGGAAGCCATTCAAGACTATTCCGAACGCTGATGGAACGGTAAGCATTGAGGCTCTGGGCGGTATTTTACTTTGGGGAACGGTAGGAGCTGCCATGGTTGGCTCTCTTTTCAGCAGTGACGCCTGGAATACCATTACTTACACGGCGGGCGAAGTAAAGGATCCCCAGCGGAACATACCTTTAAGCTTATTTTTCGGCACACTCATCGTCACTGTTTTGTATGTACTGGCCAATGTTGCCTATTTGATGCTACTGCCTGTGATGGGCACACCAGGTGGCGAAGACGTCATCAGTCGTGGAATTATGTTTGCAACAGATGACAGGGTGGGTACAGCAGCGATTGCAACGATCTTCGGAAGTGCAGCCGTAATTATTATGGCAATACTGATCATGATATCAACTTTTGGCTGCAACAACGGGCTAATACTTTCGGGTGCACGACTGTATTATGCGATGGCGAAAGATGGAGTATTTTTTCAGAAAGCCGGAACCTTAAACAAAAATGATGTACCGGGATTCGCCCTCATTATCCAGGGAATCTGGGCTTCTCTGCTCTGTCTCTCCGGGACATACGGTGATCTGCTGGATTACTGTACTTTCTCATCCCTTTTATTTTATGTAATTACAATCGGCGGACTCTTCATTTTAAGGAGGACACGGCCCGATGCTGACCGTCCCTATAAGGCAGTGGGCTATCCGGTATTGCCGGCCTTATATATACTTCTGGCAGGTGCCATATGCGTTGTATTGCTGGTTTATAAACCGACAACCTGTGGTCGTGGATTGATTATCGTGTTACTTGGTGTGCCGGTATATTACTTATGGAAAAGGTTTGGGAACAAAGAAGTTCAGGACTAATACATCAAACTGTAAAAAGCATCTGCCGTCCTTATGGCAGATGCTTTTTTGCAGGTAAATTTCTCAAACTAAATTAACCTCTACCCGAAGACCCCTCAATCCGGACACGCCCTGTAGTTCTTCCAGCTCGAGGTTTTCGATGCCAGGCTTCAAAAGCCCTTTGTTTTGAAGGAAATGAATATATTCTTCGTATTCTAGGGCTTCTTTTTGATTGCTATATACCAAAGCAATTTTTCCTGGCTGAGTGAGCCGTTCGCCAGTGTTTTTTATACAGGCTTTATCAATTCTTTTCTTTATCACCTCATAGCGAATGTTATATGAGCCTTCCACATCAAATCGTCTTTCGTCTCTGCGGAAATTAATCGTAATAGGCTTGTGGTAAATTAAAATCAGCTGAGTTGTTTCCAGCGGTACATCAAATGAAGGTAAAAGCTGGTTGGTGATACGGGCAATTTCGGCCATCGACTGCAATTGCCACAGGCGGATGTTTTTTAGATACAGCAAATCAAATGGCCGTTCAGGAGCCATAGTCTGCCCGATGTAAATATTGTATTCCACTCCATCTGTCCTGTATTTTTCGAAGTAATGGGGGTAAGATATCTGCAGTTTCCTATCCTGCTCTTCCAGGTATTGACTTATTGCCTCATTGATAGAGGTAAGTGTTTGCTCGAACTCATTCCTGAATTTATAAAGTGGACCCTTATCGTTTTGGGATATTAGGAAGTATTTGTCTACTATATCCTGTATCAGTGAATTGCTTTTTTGCAGATGTAAGAATACCGGTTCCACCTCATTCAAAAGGAACTCACTAAGATATAGTTCGTCTTCGGCTCGTAATCCTTTTTCGATCGACTCCTGAAATTTCTGGTTTTTAAATTTCAACTCTTCCAGCAGGGTAAGCTGCACATGCGAATCCAGTTCATCTAATGTGGTATCAATTAGAAGTAAATGTTCTCTCAGGTCCCTCTGGATAGCGCAACTACGCTCAACTGAAGAATTTCGAACGTCTATGGCACCATAAAGAGGATATAAGTTATCGAAATTGATTTTTTCATCTTCAGCGTTAATCTCCTCAGCCTGAAGTTGAGCCCAGGCTGCTTCTGAAAATTTCCATTCTACGGAAGGTTGTAGCGCCGTAAATTTCTCTTTTACGAGTCTTTCAATCCTTGTATTGAAAGCATCCCTGCTCTTGAGCATAGCAAGGGATAGAAGTGGCATGGCTGGTTCCAGGCGCGCCAGTACCTCGTGGGTCAAAAGGTTAGGTGTAGTGGATCCTAGTTCAAGCATTCCAAGTATACCATCGTTGTTCTGCATTGGATAGTATATATAGCTTCTGATCCCTTCCCGGTATAGGGGCGCCAGAAATGTAGCAAATCCAAGTAAGGTTTCATCCAGGTTTGTTATGGGCATTGGTTCGGGCTTCTGCTTCTGGAAATCTATGAACTCGCGGAACTCCCTTATACTCTGTTCATCATTGGCTTTCCAATGTTTACCCAGCAGACTTTGCCTGGTGCAATCTTCATTCAGTAGAAAGTTGTCATTGATCTTTACAAATGGCATTAAGCCGATCTGGACATCATTCAATCCTATCAATGACCGTGTTGTCCTCTTCAGGTCGGTAAAGTTGTCGCTGCCGACGTTGGAAGGCATTAACAATATTTTCTTGAGTTGATCGAGGGATTCTGAAGTGGTCACATCTTCAGCCACCCAAACGGCGAATCCCCGTGCTTCGAATAATTCCAGTGGCATTTTCTTTAACTGCTGCTCCAGATCAAGTATTCGAAAAGTGTTAAGGCAAACAGCGCAGTCCTGGATAGGGGGGAGCTCGCCTTTAAGCTCCAGGTCGATAAACCGCCGGTCATATCGTATCCGGAAATATCTCATCATCCCGGTCTTTGAATCTTTCACCGGGAAGATCATTTCAGGATTCTCATTCAGCTTAATCCCGTAATATTTCTCAAGTACATGATCGTAGATCATGGCACATTGAACCTGGGTTAACTGTTCTTCAGAAAGCTCATAGGGTAATTCTAAATACTTTTCGTTGTCGTCTATAAAGAGATCACGAAATGAGTCGGAATATGAAAAAATAGTAAACTTGTAGGGTGCTGAAAGGGTAAAATTATTTTCTTTTTCACTGCTTACAACCGGAAATATGGCGGTAGACAGGAACTCCATAAGATCTTCATGATCATTTAGCTGATCACTATCGTCAAATCGTTGCAGGAGTGCCGGCTGATCCTCAAATTTTTTGATCAGATATTTATAAAAGTTTGCCCGAGTACCTGACGTGGTAGCAAGCTTTTCTTTTAAAAAGTTGACGAACGGTAGAAAGGATATATAGCTATCGATCGAAGGGAGTCTGTTGGTGATGTCGGTCTTAGGGGAAAGTATTTTAATCCCCTTACGAGTGGTGGATTCAGGAATAATTTCGTGTATCATAACTGTTGGACTATTTAGTCAATGTTCTGATAATGAGAATAAATGTACATAAAACAACCGCAAATAGGAAGAAAAACAATGCCTGCATACCGGCTGAAACCTGGTGTGTCCAATTCAATTTCGATGACTCACGAATTGGTTTCATAGGTGAGGGAACGGAGCTCGAAAGGTTATGGACCGCAACACGATCAAAGTATAATCAGAAAGATTTGCCAGTAGAATGCTTGTAGATTTTTCGAAGCATGCTACCAGAAAACTACTGGAAAGCTACAAGGAAACCCCTATTAAACCAGAGCCTGATCCAGCTGAAAACGATCAGTCGGGTTATCCGACGATGTACTCGGCCATATTTCTATATTTGAAAATGAGAATCCTGATCGCAATCTGTTTATGTTCGCTGGTAATTATTGCTTGCTCCATTTCCGTCGAGAAGGAGATGCTGACCGGAACCTGGGATTATATAAAGATCGAAAATCTTAGCAGTTCAGCCCAGGATAGTACATCCGTAGCGGAATTAAAAGCAGCTGAGCCTTATATCCGGTTCTCCGAACAAAATAAACTGCAGATATTTTGGGCCGGCAAATTGCTGTCAACAGGGATATATCATATCGACGGTGCTATGATTCGATACAAAGAAGATTTGCCCGACGGGGTAACAAGAGAATTTCCTTTTCTGGTGAAGAAGCTTTCGGAGAATGAACTCATCTTTGAAACCATGAGCAGGGAAGGTACGAGAGTGACAGCAGTCCGGAGAAACTGAGGGCCGCACAACCTGAAGACATAGTTACCTAAATAACTTCTGCCACGACAAAAGTACTTCCCCCGACAAATACCAGGTCATTGTTTCCTGCATTCTTTTTGGCCGCCTGTAAAGCCTTCTTGACTGAGCCGTAAACATCACCATTTAATCCTAAAGCCCTGGCCTCTTCAGCTAATTCTGCTGCTGCCCTTGCGCGTGGAATTTGAGGCTCACAGAAGTAGTATATCGCATCCCGGGGCAGTAAATGAAGAATTTTGGTGATATCTTTATCTTTAACCATTCCGATCACCACATGAAGAGTATGATATTCAGAAGCTGCTATGTTCCTTATGACTTCCCGAATGCCGTCTTCATTGTGCCCGGTGTCACAAATCACCAAGGGCTCCGTGCTTATTGTCTGCCAGCGACCCATTAATCCGGTAAGCGGACCAACCTGTTTTAAAGCATTTTTTAGATGCTCCTGAGTGATCAGAAACCCCTTGTTTCTCAGTTGATCGACCGCAGATAAGACTGTAGCCAGATTTTTTAGCTGGTATATTCCGGTTAAGTCCAGATCAACATTTAAGGGGGAATCAATCGTGATCACATTTGTCTGGGCGGCTGAGGGCCGTCGACTAGCGCTTATCGTCAACTTTCCGTGGTTATGTTGCGCATCAGCCCTGGTATCCTCCACTTCCCATTCATCAGAAGCAAAAGTGATTGGAGAATTATTGTCTGTCGCCGCATTTAAAAATACCAGTTCACTTTCCTGCTGCTTTTCACCTATAACTACCGGCACGCCGGGTTTAATTATGCCGGCTTTCTCTGAAGCAATCTCTTTTATCGTCTTTCCGAGAATATCTACATGATCCAGCCCGATATTGGTTATTACCGAAAGTACCGGCTCGATGATATTAGTTGAATCCAGCCTGCCACCCAAGCCCACTTCAATAACCGCAACATCCACCTGATGCTGAGCAAAATGGTCAAAGGCCATCCCAACAGTAGTTTCAAAAAATGAGGGGCTGATCTGTTCAATCTGATCCCGGTGTTGATCTATAAAACGGGTTACAGAGCTTTCGGAAATCATCTGCCCATTGATCCGGATCCGTTCACGAAAATCCCGCAGGTGTGGAGATGTATATAAACCGGTCTTGTACCCTGCGGTTTGTAGTATAGCTGCAAGCATATGTGAGGTGGAACCCTTACCGTTTGTACCACCGACATGAATTGAAGTGAATTTGGTTTGGGGGTTACCTAATAGCTGACAAAATTTGATAATATTTTTTAATCCTGGCTTGATAGCAGCCTGGCCCTGGGCACTGAACATCGGCAGCCGGGCGTACAGGTATTCAATGGTTTCCTGGTAATTCATCTTTGAATGACGAATTTAGAGAATTTCAGTCGTAGAATGTCGGTAGAGGAACGATAGACGATATGAAGGACTATTTAACTTTAAAGTTGAACATGACAACTCCTATCTGAACATCGGGCGCAGACTCCAGTCGGTTAAGCTTGGCACCTAAAACGGCGGCTTCACATTTGCGCCATAGTGAGAGGTCCGATAGGGTAGTACCGCGGGCTCCGGCACGTGCAAATATTACTTCTCCGGTTTTGTCTACTCGTATTTCCACAGCTATCTTTCCGGAGCTTTGCCCGTTATCACTTATCTGGGGAGTACTCAAGAATCTGCGATTAGCGAGGGTGAGGCTAACGCCGCCATTTCCCGAACCACCTTCGCCATAATTAGGGGAGAGTGGGTCTCCATCTTTATCACCCTGGTTTCCGGGCTGATCGCCAGTTCCGTCACCTTTCCCTGTATCATCATTCTTCTTTCCCTTGTAAAGGGCATTCTGATTAACAGAGGGTTTGTTCTCTTTAGCCGGCAAACTTACCGATGGGTTGCTGCTGGTACTTTTTTCCTTGCTCACGATCTCCGGTGCGTCCTCAGCATCTTGTGTCACTATTGATTTATCTGTGACTTCTGATGAGGGTGTATTCGCAGGCGTCGGCTCGGTAATTACCTTATCGGGAGGAGTATTATTGGCATCAGGTGCGGCCGATGGCTCGTCGACACTCATATAATCATCACCCATGCCGATCACTGAGGTTCCGTAATTTACAATGATACCGCCGGTACCTACTTCTTCTGGTGGCATAGCACGGCTGGCTATGATGAAAAAACTAAGCGCCAGCAAGCCAGCCATAATAGCGGTTGAAATGGCGAAAGCTTTGGGATAATAATTTTCCTCTTGTTTGCCGTAGTCCATTATTTTTTCGTTTCAGTAGCTAAAACAAGTTTTATCTTCAGTTTGTTAGCGATGTCCGTCACATCAACGACATTTTCTATGGCGATAGTACGGTCAGCATACAGAATAATCGTCAGATCGGGTGAAGCTTTCTGATATGTTTCTATTCGCTGAAAAAGCTGTTCGTAAGGGATTTTCTCCTTCTCAACAAAGTATTCCAGGTCTTTCGTGATAGAAACGTTAATGGTTTTTTGAGGCATCGCCTGTCCGGAACTTGAACGCGGCAAAAATAGTTTAACCACATTCGGATTCACTACTGCGGAGGCCAGTAAAAAGAACAGGAGTAAAAAGAACATAATATCGTTCAACGCCGATGTATGCACCTCTACTGCCGGTCTTCTGCTTCTTTTTCTAAAATTCATCTGAGTAGCTTAAATTATTTACCCGGCTCTTCCAGCAGATCTATAAACTCAATTGCATCGGTTTCCATTCTTAATATAATTCGGTCAACCATTATATTCAGGATGTGATATAGTACGTAGGCAATGATACCGATTATCAGTCCCGCTGCGGATGTTATCATCTTGGTGTAAAGGCCTCCTGAAATAGTTCCGATCTCGATAATACCTTTTATTGAAACGTCATGAAATATAGTAATTACCCCAATGATCGTACCGACGAACCCGAGCATAGGAGCAATCCCAGCGATGATTCCAAGAATACTTATATTTTTTTCAAGCTTTGAAACTTCCAGTTTTCCCACATTCTCGATAGCTCCTTCAATATCTTTGATGGGTCTTCCAATACGTAAGAGCCCTTTCTGCAGCATTCTCCCCAGCGGTGTATTGCTGTTGCGGCAGATGGCAATAGCTGAATCCAGCTTGCCTGATATAACGCTTTGTTTCACCTGGACCATCAGGTTTGATTCATCCGATGATGCTTTGCGAATAGTTAGGTATCGCTCGACGAAAATCACCAATCCAATAAATGCAAGTAAAGCGAGAGGGATCATCACCCAACCCCCTTTAAATAAAAGATCAATGAATCGTAGTTCTTCCGCCTGAGGTGCCACCACATTAATCGCGGCGGCTGCGCTGTCTGTAATCGGTTTTAAAGTGTCTGCTTGTAATAGGAACATCATTTTAATTGGTTTTCTTCGTTTTTACCCGGGCTATCCAGGCGTCTTTATTTAAGTCTTTTTGTATTCGGATCAGTCCTGTTTTTGCGGAAGCTTCATCATTGAATGTTCCCAAGCTAATCTTAAGTTTAGAGCCGGGCATATCCTCCACTATTTTGGCATATACACCTTTTGTTTTCAACTGTTTAATATAGGTTTCCGCTTCGCTTCGACGAGCAAAGGCAGCCCCAATTATCTCAAAGGTTACCGATTCTGTCTCCTTCGGGGTAGTGGAAATCTCCGTGCTTACTTCAAGCGTGTCGCGAGGCTTTTCAACTTCAAATCCCTGCTTAGCCAGTTCCTGGTAGATGGTGTCCGCTTCTGCCAGCGAATCCGCTAAAGTCTTATTAATCGGCGGCTGCTCAGGTTTTTTAGCCGGAATTTTGTGTTCAGGCACATTCGTCTTTTGCTTGAACATTTCAAATATTTGGGGATAAAGCAGGTATGCGACAATTCCAATAAGTATAAGGCCCGCTGCGGTAAGAATCATCTTACTGATAGAACTTACTTTACCGTCCTCTTGCGTTTCTGTTTGTGTCTCCTCAAAAGAAGGGGTTTCGACGCTTATTAACTCTTCCGGCGTATCTTCTTCCGGTTGCGTTGCGACGGCCACAGCGCCTGGCACCGCAGGCACCTTGATGTCTTGTACAGGGAAAAGACCAAAATATTCACCGTTTGAATCATTTTGGACTCCTGTAAACTGGTAACCTTCCTTAAGCTTCTTTAATCTGCCCAGCGACTCTATATCGGTTTGTCCGTAAACATCGAGCAGGGATTTCACCTGGGCGACGAATTTTTCAATAAAATAACTGGCAGTATTTATCGAAATATTTTTCTGCTTACTGATATACTCAGTGAGAATAGTATCATCTTCGGATTCTCTGAAGGATAGGCCATGTGAAGGCGGTAAATACTCAGCTTTCTCAGGATCAAAAAAACTACGTTTATATTCTTTGTAAAACGTTCCCAAGGATGGGACATTTACCTCGTCATGCAGTCGTAGTAAATCCGCGATATAAGGGGCAATGTCCATTCGGGTAAAGATAATTTATAATTCGAAAATCGGGCAATCAAATCAGAAGGAGTAGTTGAATCCGCCTAATGCATTAAATCCTAACTTCTGATAGTAAAGGTACTGCTGATATGATTTTCCAAAAATATTGTTAGCCCGTAAATACACACCCAGTTTGTTATTGATCCTGTATTTTGCCCCGGCGCTCAGATCCGCATAACTCTTTATCACTTCATAGTTTTCAACAGGCAATGGATTGAAGGTGACTGTCTTTGCGTTGCTCTCACCGTTCAAAAATATTTCAGCGTCAAGGCTAAGCTTTTCATTCACCCTTCCTCTTAGATTGGAACTCAATCGAATGGCTGGTTTAAACCACGCTTCTTTTTCCGTGGCCATTTTGTAGCTGGCAGCCTCTGCTTTTCCGCTTATGTCAATAGCGCTTGAAACCTTAAAGCTCATTTCACCTTCAAAACCCAGAATACTGCTGACTCCATCATCATAAATAACGTTGAACCGACTTACATTATAAGGGTCGTTAACGAACAAGGGCAGGTCTTCAATTCTCTTATAATAAGCCATTGCCTTAAATCCAACACCTGCACCTGCATTACCTTTAACACCTCCGAAGAGGTTCATTTTCTCAATTGCATTCTTAACCAGGTAATCCTTCCCAAGGTATGGGTTTTCAACACTTAAATCCCGGATGCTCGTTTTCAGAACGTCACCATTTAACCCGGCAAACAGGACAGCATATTCAGCTGCGATCGGAAATTCTGCGGATACTGCCGGCAATAAGTTAAACCGGCTTTCTGCCCCAAATTCATGAACCAGGTTTAAGCCCAGGTTCAGAAAGAAACCGTTCCCCTGATATTTAATGTAAGGATTAGCTCTCAAAAGGTTGTTGCTGATATCATATAGGGAATCCTTTACGCCGGTATAATCAGCGGACGCACCGATGCCAATATGAAAATTCCCAAGCGGCCGGTTAACATAACCGCTTAAAGTAAAGGAGTTTTCCCGTGCCTGAGCGTTATTGCCAAATAAATACCCATTTGCCTTAACGGCGTAATTGGCTATATCGGGGTCCTGTGAATAATTGCTCAGCATCTCACCTTCGGCTTCTATGAGATTGAAACGTTGTTTTAAAGGATCTGCCGTAGGAGCGGGGAATTCGGGATTGAAACCGTAAAAGAAAGTAGATCGGCGGTTATAACCAATCTTTCCGGCATATGTTTTATCGGTGCCAATACTGCGACCAAATCCGGAGATCTCCTGCTCTGAAAACTGCTGCTTATTGATGCTTCCCTGCTGCGATAAATGCTTGATGAACATCCCGGCCTGCAAGGCTTCATCCTTACCCGTATTAATATAAACCTCACCCAGACCTGTATTTAAATTTCCGACTCCAATCTTAACAAGGTTGTTGGATAAGGTAATCTCGCGTTCAGCTGCTAGTTGCTGGGCCTGCAACTCTTTGATATTCGAATTCAGTTCGAGCTTCTTATCGATTACTGTATACGTTAAAACTGGTTTGAACGGTTTGTTATCGTTCAAATCAGGACTGCGTCTAATCTTTACCGCTTCTGCAAGAATCGGCTTATAAGGACGGACCACTTCAATTTCTTCTGCTATGCTCGCTTTCTCAGGTTCCTTCTTAGGCTGTTCTTTTACCTGGGCCAGTGCTGAAACCGAAAAAGATATCAGGCATGCAGTAAAGGAGTATTTTATATAAGACTGGTGTAACTTCATTATCTAAGCATTTTATATGGGAATCACCGGCACCCTAAGGGGATACCGCATGACCTAATTTTAATTCTTGGTGTTCAACTTTGACAGCTTTTCCCTGGCAACAGGGAGTATGTCCTCCTCTTTCCCTTCGTAATTCTCGATGATGCTCTGAAGAGTGCTTTTAGCCTGAAAGTTATCATTCATGGCAGTGTAGTTATCTGCGATCAGGATAAATGTTTTCGCTACCCAGTAATCATGCGATGGCATTTTATTCGTAAGTTCAAACGCAGTCTTCAGCGAAGTTTTATAATCGGCCTTCAGGTATTGCAGATGAGCCACATTATACTTTGCTTCCGCACCAGCCACCGACTTGGTTTTTTCTCCCACACCGGTGAACTCCTTAAGGGCAGCTGTTGTGTCACCTTTAGCAAGATTTGCTTTTCCCGCGTATAGTGCTGCACGCAGTTTGTCCTCTTCAGATGCTGACGCTGATTCCTTAATGAGAGATACATATTTTAAAGTCTCATCAGGCATGTCGATATGCGAATATGCCTCCATCAGGTTATTAACTGCAAAGCCATAATTCGCTTTATATTCTGAAGTTATTTCCAGTTTTTTAAGGTGAACGATTGCCTCGTTATATTTTTTCTGCTTCAGGTAGATGTTTGAGATGCTGATCAATGCCCGTTCTGTAAACTCGCTTGTCCAGTCATTCAGAATAAATTCATAGTCAGGTATAGCCTCATCCGGACGCCCAAGTTTTACCAGGCTTTCTGCCCGTATAAACTTAGCATGCTTTTCATGGATCGCCTTTGGAAATTTATCGAAGTAGGCATGTACTGCCTCGAAAGTTCCTGTATAATCACCTTTCAAAAACCGGTTGTTTGCTGCCTGAAAGGTCAGGTTATCCTGCTCGGATGTACTCAGGTTTCCAATGCTTGTCGTGTTGGCATAGGCGAGGAAGCCATCCGCATCAGATTTATCAAGATAGATGTTTTTGATAGATTCAAGGGCCTGTTTTGCCTCATCAGTGGTTGAATACTCATTTACCACACGCTTGAACGTTTCCAGGGCCGCATCATCCTGGTCCTGATTGTACTGGACCAAGCCTATTGTAACCAGGGCACGGGGAACATAACTACTACGTGGATATTTTTGAATAAGTGCCGTCAGGTCGGCCTTAGATTTATCAAAGTCACCTTTCACAAAGTATGTATATGCTATTTCGAACCCGGCATCATCAGCATAATTTGAATTGGGATACTTGGCGAGAAGCGACTGATGTGTAGCTATCTTAGCATCGTTCTGGGTTTCTAGCCCCTGTATCATACCCCTTTGGAATAGCGCGTAGTCTTCGCCCGGGGCATTGGAAGCGATGATCTTGTTATAGCTCGATAAGGCATTCCCATAACTTTTAAGTACAAAGTATGAATCTGCAAGCCGTACCGTCGCATCATTCAACGTATTACGATCACGCTCATTACTTTGGATAAACCGTGTGAAATAGGTAGCAGCCTTCCCGTAATTTTCATGTTCAAAGGCAGCATAAGCTAAGGCATAGTTCGCAAAGTTATATACCTCTGTTTTGCGGGCTGCCGGCATCGCCAGGAACTTTTCAAAGTTATCTACAGACTCCCCAAACTTTCTTACCTCAAACATAGCCTCCGCCAGCCAATAAGTGGATAAAGCTTCAATATCTTCATCCACTGCGTTGTTATTCGACCGCATGAACACTGATATCGCGTTCTGAAAAGCGCGCTCATTATAGAATTCAAGGCCGCGGTAATAAGTTACTTTCTGGTATGCGGCCTTGGCATTTTGATTTTTGTTCGGAATGCTCTCAAGGATATCAATAGCGTCTTTATAGTTCTTTGTCGTTAGTAAGATCTCTCCTAACAAAGTCTTAGCCTCGTCCGTGCGCTTGGACTTAGGATATGTTTTTAAGAACTCCTGAGCCGCATCTAAGGCCACCTGATGAAATTCAAGTTCGTATGACAGCTTGGCGTAGTTAAACAAGCCTTCTTCCTGTAGTGCCTTGTCAAAGTTTAAACGGGAAGCCTTGAAAAAGGCGCTTCTGGCAGATTGCTTGTTTCCTGTCTTTAAAAAGGATTCCCCCAGGGCGATCATCCCGCTCTGAAAATACTGATCGGGCGTATCGAGTTTTTCCAGTTCCTTTACCGCCTTCTGATAGTCCTTTAGCTTATAATACGTATAACCGATCTGGTAACTATCCTGGTTATTCTGAGTTTTTCCCTTATCATTTGCCTGGAAGCGCTGGTAATACTCTCCAGCATTTTTGTAATCCGACTTCGCGAAATAGGAAGCACCGATTATGCGCAGCATTTCGGTTTGGTATTGCTGATCAATAGTTTTAAGCGCCGGGATAGTATACTTTAAGACATCGTCATACCGCTTGTCGAGAAAATAGAGCGCGGAAATGTAATACGGATAGGAATTCTGATAGGTAGTGGAACCTTTAAGTCGTTCAAACTCGCGCAATGCTGTCTTATAATCTGCACTTAGATAATTGATGTACGCGTAATAGTAAATCGACGGCTCCTTATACTCCGTGCTCTCATCTTTAAGTTTCCCAAATAAAGGCTCTGCACTCGTATAGTTTTTCGTTTCGAAAAAAGAGTACCCTAATTTGAAACGATATTCTGCACTTTCCTTAGCAGTTAAAGAGTTCTGGTCGATCTTTTTAAACCATTCGATGGCTTTAGGATAATTTCTTTGTGCAAAATAAGATCGTCCCACCTGGTAGTAAGCAATACGTGTGTTTGCATTCACCGGATGTCGTGCGATGAATTTCAAGAACAGGCTTTCGGCATCCTGATTACCTAATTCGAGCGCACAAAGCGCCTGGTAATACTCAGAATTCTCTTTCAGAAGACTTATCTCCTTATCGTTCAGGGGCTTTCCCTCCGGCAGGATATTCCAGCTTTTCACGCGGCTGAACTGTTCGGACGCTGCTGCATACTTCCCATGGTCCAGTAGCTCTAATCCAGTTTTATAGGATTGATTAAGCGTGTACCAGGCTGTTTGCTGAGAGTAAGAGTTGCTGAAAAGAAATGACAGGAAAAATGTGAGGCAGATATATCGATTTAACATATGTATTCTAAACTGGATAAGGCAAAATTAGTTTAAAGCGTAATGCTTGGTTCACAGAAGAAATTAACAACTGTTGAAAACAGCAATCTAACGTTGTGACAGCAAAGATGGTATTAAGTTTTAGATGTTATACTTCAGATTTTAGATATTAGTTCTCTAATTGCGCCGCTGAATTGCATTAATATGCCTCCCGGAAAGCTCCGGTTTGAAACAGGCAAATTACCTGCCAGACTATCGCTGGTTCGCAAGAAGATACAGGACCGCCATCCTTACCGCAACGCCGTTTTCGACCTGGTTCAAAATAATGGATTGCGTGCTATCAGCAACGTCACTGGTGATCTCCACACCCCGGTTAATTGGCCCTGGATGCATTACCGTGATCTCTTTGCCAAGTGAGTCGAGAATTTGTTTGTTCAAACCATACATCATTGAATATTCTCTTAGTGAAGGGAAATACTTGATGTCCTGGCGTTCAAGCTGAATCCGAAGCATATTGGCCACATCACACCATTTTAATGCCTTCAGCAGATTATGTTCGACTTTTACGCCCAATGCGCCGATGTATTTCGGGATCAGGGTGGTGGGCCCGCATACCATTACTTCGGCGCCCAGCTTTTGTAAACATAAAATATTTGAAAGAGCCACTCTTGAATGCAATACATCACCAATGATTGCTACTTTCTTACCGGCCACTTCACCATATTTCTCACGTATTGAAAAAGCATCCAGCAGTGCCTGGGTCGGGTGCTCATGAGCGCCATCTCCGGCATTTACGATCTGAGCCTTAATGTGCTTGCTGAGGAAAACGCCGGCACCAGCGTATGGGTGCCGCATAACCACCATGTCGACTTTCATTGCCAAGATGTTATTCACGGTATCTATCAGTGTTTCCCCCTTGCTAACGGAGGATGACGACGCTGCGAAATTAACTATGTCGGCCGAAAGCCGCTTCTCAGCAAGCTCAAAAGAGAGCTTGGTTCGGGTGGAGTTTTCAAAGAAGATATTTGCTATAGTGATATCCCGCAGGGATGGCACCTTTTTAATGGGGCGGTTGATGACATCCTTGAAATTTCGGGCCGTATCCAGGATTAGCTCGATATCATTTACTGTCAGGTCTTTTATGCCTAATAAATGTCTGGTACTGAGTTTCTGAGCTTGATCGGGCATTATTCTTCGGATAATAACGTTACTTTATCTTCACCATCGGTTTCCTTCCAGCTAACTTTAACTTTTTGTGAATTAATGGTATCTACTTTTATTCCAATATAATCCGCTTCAATCGGGACATGCCGGGAATAGCGGCGGTCAACAAGCGTCAATAATTCAACTTTCGCCGGCCGGCCGAATGCCTGCATCGCATCCATTGCTGAACGGATGGTGCGTCCGGTCCATAGCACGTCATCCATCAGGATCACCTTTTTGCCTTCAATAATAAAATCTATCTGGGTACTGCTTGGATTTAAGATACCCTCCTTAAAATCATCCCGGAAAAAAGTGATATCCAGATTGCCGGTAAGGATAGGGTTATTGGGAAAGAGTTTTTCTATTTCGGCAACAATACGGTTAGCCAGGTAAATTCCCCGGGGTTGAATACCTAAAATAACCGAATCGGAAAAGTCGTTGTGATTTTCTATTAACTGATGACAAAGACGCTGGATGGTTATCTGGAATTTCGGACCGTCAAGCAAGGTTAGTTTTTGCATCTTGGTGTGATTTGAGCAAAAGTAGAAAAAAAAATGTATTTCCTGTTTCAGAGAAGCAATTGGCTGGCAAATTAGCTTGAAGGGGTACCGAACATTTTTGTCCCGCAGATTTTCGCGGAAAAGGATCGCAGATTTTCGCAGAACATAAAACCTGTTGAATTCCAGACCAATACAGCTACGTGCAGAATCTCAAATAACGCTCTCTGGCTGATCTGCGACTCTTATCTGCGCCGATCTGCGGGAAACTTGTTTTGCCTGCCCCATATTATCGCAGAAAATAGTATCTGGCACATAGCGGGCACAAAAAAAGCCTCCCCGAAAACGGAGAGGCTTTGAAGTATAGTTTGAAAAGAATTACTCAGCTGACTCAGCAGATTCTTCAGAGTCTTTTGCTTTTTTAGCTTTATTCTCTGCGCCTTCCATTTGCTGTTTCAGTTGTGCAAGAACTCCTAAGTCACCTAATGTAGATTTCTCAACAGAGTCTTTCACCTTCTTCACAGCGCTGATAGTTGCTTTTGCATCTTTCTTCTTCTGGTTCATTTCTTCTTTACGCTCTTCAGCTTTTACCTCTTCCCAGATACGGGCGTGAGATACAACGATGCGTTTCGAATCTTTATTGAACTCGATGATCTTGAAGTCAGCGGTTTCGTCAGCTTTAACTGAAGATCCATCTTCTTTAGCCATATGCTTGGTAGGGGCGAAGCCTTCTACACCATATGGTAAAGCAACGATAGCACCTTTATCAGTTACTTTCAATACCGTTCCCTCGTGAACTGAATCAAGAGTGAAGATAGTTTCGAAAGTTTCCCAAGGGTTTTCTTCTAATTGCTTATGACCTAAGCTTAATTTGCGGTTAGCTTCGTCAAGTTCTAAAACAACCACATCTAATTCTTCACCAACTTTAGTGAATTCATTCGGGTGATTGATCTTTTTAGACCATGATAAATCCGAAATATGGATCAGACCATCGATTCCTTCTTCGATCTCAACAAACACACCGAAGTTAGTCATGTTCTTAACAACAGCTTTGTGCTGGCTTCCAACAGGGTAACGTTCAGCAATATTTTTCCAAGGATCTGGAGTCAATTGTTTAATACCAAGGCTCATTTTGCGCTCGTTGCGATCTAAAGTTAAAACCTGAGCTTCAACTTCGTCACCAACTTTCAGGAATTCCTGAGGGTTGCGAAGGTTCTGAGACCATGACATTTCCGATACGTGGATCAAACCTTCTACACCTGGAGTGATCTCTAAGAAAGCACCGTAGTCAGCTACAGTAACAATCTTACCTTTCACTTTAGAACCTACTTCAAGAGCGGTATCTAATGCTTCCCAAGGATGTGGAGTTAATTGTTTTAAACCTAAAGCGATACGTTTTTTCTCGTCATCGAAATCTAAAACAACTACGTTGATCTTCTGATCTAAGTTTAATACTTCACGTGGATGCTCTATGCGGCCCCATGAAATATCAGTAATGTGCAATAAACCGTCAACACCACCTAAATCGATGAAAACACCAAAGTCAGTGATATTTTTAACCGTTCCTTCCAATACCTGACCTTTTTCAAGTTTGGCAACGATCTCAGTTTTTTGGTTTTCTAAATCGTCTTCGATCAGCACTTTGTGCGATACTACCACGTTTTTAAACTCGTGGTTGATCTTAACAACTTTGAATTCCATTGTCTTGCCTACGTAAATATCGTAGTCACGGATCGGCTTAATATCGATCTGTGATCCTGGCAAGAAGGCTTCAACGCCCATAATATCTACAATCAGACCACCTTTAGTACGGCTCTTAACATAACCCGTAATAATTTTGTCCTGATCTAAAGCCTCATTAATGGTTTCCCATGAACGTTGCGTTTTGGCACGCTTGCGAGATAACACTAACTGTCCGTTAGCATCTTCCTGCGACTCAACAAACACGTCAACCGAATCGCCGATCTTCAGATCAGGCATATCGCGGAATTCAGATAATGACACTAAGCCGTCGGATTTGAATCCGATGTTTAATACCACATCCTTGTTGTTGATTGATACAACAATACCAGAGATGATCTCTCCTTTGTTGATCGAGTTGAAAGTTCCGGCATACATGTCTTCGAACTTTTGACGGTCCTCATCACTGTAATTACCAAAACCTTTGTCATCCGCATCCCAGTCGAAATCGCCGGAAGGGGTAATCATCGTTTTTGATTTGATCTCTTCGATGGACATTGTATCAGCTTCTGATTCAATGTTTTCCTTTGCTTTAGTCGCAGTTTCTTCGCTGCTGAGTTCCGCTTGTTTAGCTTTTAACTCTTTTTCAGCTTCTAGTTTTTTGGCCATTAATTAATTTATCTCCTTTGTTCCGACATTAAATCGGAACGCAAAGGTAAAAAAATACCTTTTTAAACAAAAAGAATTTGAAAGCTTTATTTACTGATTATTAGGGTGTTCAGGAACAACGAAAGAAATCTGAGCCTTGCAAGGCATCAGGCCTGTCTTATAGAAGGATTAGAGCATTTCATTTATGCTATGCAGACCGGCGCAGATAATTTGCTTTTATGATGCGTTCAATTGTCTCAACGGCTTTCTCAACGCCATTTTCCGCATTAATTTTTTTTGCAATGGTAATGCTGTTTCGGTATAGTTTTTCATCTGTCAGAAGTTGCCTGACGCCCTTATCAAACTTTTCTGCAGTAAACCTCGGTAAAGGAAGAGGTTTTACAGCAACCCCTTTTCGATGAGCGAGATCTCCCCAGAAGTACTGATCGCCAAAGGGAAAAACAGGAGGGCATATGAACATTGGTTTGCCAGCACGGAGGCATTCGGCAGTTGTCCCTAATCCGCCATGGTGTATAATGGCTCTCATTCTAGGAAACAGCGCATCGAATGGTGCAGAATCAATGATCTTTATATTAGGGCTGTCTGATAAATTCCACTCACCCCAGCCTTTAATGATGATAAAACGTTCATCAAATTTACTGATGCAATCTATTATCAGATCGTGTAATTCTTTTGCGACCGGCATACTGCTAAATGTAATGAGCAAGGGGGGCTTACCACTGCTGATGAACTGGTCTAGTTCAGGATCCAGTTCGTTTTTTGTCTGCGAAAACCAGAAGCCTGTCAGGTGGTGGTTGTTTGCCCAATCTTCCGGTCTGTCTAAAAAATGCTTGCTGATACCATAGATTCCGGGAATGCCCTGGAGCTCCGGGAGATCTTCCGATAAACCATGCTGCAACCGAAACTGCTCTATGGGCTTTTTAAAAAACATGAATCGAAGCTCATTAAATTTATAACTCCACCGGTTTAGGAATGCGGGAATTTTCAATCCGCTCATGATCGGGTTCAAAAAAGCGGTTGTCTCCTCCATTGCGGGTACAACGGCCGCACGAATGGCATGACAATCAAGCTGGGTAAGAAACACATCGGCAAGGGTCTTCGTGCGATAGATCACGAGGTCACTCTCCTGTGCCATTTTGTAAAATTCATTCAGGGAAGTTTTTATAATAGGGTAGATAAACTTCTTCAGATTTCGTTTCAAATGAAACAGGTTGACTTTCATGATCTGCTGCCCCTGCTTCGAATTGATCATGAATTCCGAATCAATATTTACCGGGTGAAAATTAATATGGTGGCTTTCGACAAGGGTTCGAAAATTTTTGGCCGTACAGAGCGTAACAGTATGGCCACGACGAGCAAGTGCCTCGCCTAATATGGCGAACGGCTGCACATCACCGCGTGTGCCAAGGGTAAATAAGGTAATTTTCATCAGCCAATTGCTTTTCAAAACCGAAAGCGATGGCACCCTATGGGTGACCAACCTCCTTCAGCCAGGTATCTTGCAGTTTAAACCCCGGGTTTCCCGAAAGGTTTAGTTGTTTTTTTAAACTGCTAAGAGAAATGGAGTTTCGCCTACATTAAAACAGGTGAATGAGATTTATTTCCAACCCATACGGGAAGCCAGTGAAGTGATATGGGCAAGGTGATGATTACAATGCCAGGCATAAAGCAGGATTGCGCTGGAAAGTCTATACTCTTTGCCGGCTTCAGGGTGAACATAGACCTTATCCAGGTCTGTTTCGTCCAGGGATCGAAGAAGGAACACCCATTTACTATGCAAGGCCCGGATTAAGGTTAGTGGAGTTTCTACTTCCATGATCCTGCTATCAGCAAGTTCCGCCCATCGATCTTCATGGTAAGGTTTGATTACCGGTTTATCCTCTGTGAGGGCAAGTTTAAACCGTATCAGGCTGTTCATATGGCTGTCGGCGCAGTGATGCACAACTTGTCTTACTGTCCAGCCACCCGGGCGGTAGGGGGTATCGAGTTGCGCTTCCGAAAGCTGGCCAACCAGGCCTGTTAGTTTTTCCGGGAAAGAGGCAATATCTGCGATTGAAACGTCGATTGATTCTTTCTCAATACTCGAAGGTTCTGTAAATTTACCAATGGGGTACTGTAGCTGAAATAATTCCGGATTTTCCATCCGGTAATTTAAGCATTACTGGATAAAAGGCAATATCCTTTCAAGTGCAAATTCAAGTTGCTGCTTTTCATTCAGCGTCGTATTATCCAGGACTATCGCGTCTTTGGCTCGGGTTAGGGGGCTCTCTTTACGGGTAGTATCCAGGAAGTCGCGATGAGCGAGATTGTCAAAGATATCCTCAAGTGATATCTCTTCACCTTTTGACTTAAGCTCTTTGAACCTCCGCTCGGCACGGATCTTCGGATCAGCGGTCATAAAAATCTTTACTTCCGCAAAGGGGAAAACGGTGGTGCCAATATCACGACCATCCATGACGATGTTTTTTGATTTTCCCATTCGCTGTTGCTGCCTGACCATCTCCTTGCGGACAGCTTTGATGGCACTCACTTCGCTAACGAGTTCGGACACGTGCATCTGCCTGATCTCTTCCGACACTTCTTCATCATTTAGTGTGATATGCGTTTGATAGTCACGGGAATGGAAATTGAGGTGGATATCTTTCAGTGCCTGTTCGATCGCGGCGCTATCGTTTAAGCTTATGTTATTCCGAATAAAAAAAAGTGTTACAGCCCGGTACATCGCACCGCTGTCAACGTAAATAAAATGTAGCTTTTTCGCCAGCGCTTTCGCCAGGGTACTTTTACCGCATGATGAGTATCCATCAATGGCAACAACAATATTTTTACTCATAGGGGGACAAAGGTAAAATTTGCTGTTATAATTGTTAATAATTTTTATTATGCTGATTTCAAAACAAGATATTTTAAGGGAAGTAAGTTTTAAAACTTCCCGAAGTGGTGGCAAAGGCGGGCAGAATGTAAATAAAGTTTCCAGCAAAGTAGAACTGAATCTTGACGTTGAGCGGACGCAGCTTTTTTCGGAGGAACAGAAACAATTGCTGAAGCAGAAATTAAGGAAGCGGATAAACTCGGAAGGAATTCTGCAGGTTATTACGGAAGAGGAACGGAGTCAGTACCTGAACAAGGAACGCAGCCTGGAAAAGCTAATCGAGCTGCTGGGCCACGCTTTACACAAACCCAAATTACGTAAAGCCACCAAACCCGGAAAGGCAGCAGTAGAAAAGCGTTTAAAAAATAAGCTTCAGAATGCTATGAAGAAGATCAATAGAAAGGGACTGGAGTTTTAAACAGGTATGAGGTACGGCTGAGTTTCATAACCCAGTAGGCAAAACATTTATGGTCTTCTATTTACGGTCATGCCGCCTACGGGGCATTGTGAATTATATTTTGATTGCTCTACCAACCTGTTGCCAATATGGGGCAGATCGAGTAAAGTCAAAAAAAAGTTCTAGTGGAACATGCGGAAGCAGTCTGTAGCTGATCCTAGTCTGAAATCTAAGGTCTAATATCTAAGTATTAAATACACTAATACTTTAATTCAATTAAACCTGTAGTAGAAAGCCCCCGAACCGTACTGATGCGCCCTGGCACTGCTTTGAATCTCCCGTGACTTGAAAATTACAGAGATATCGGCGGTCCAGCGTTTTTTTGAGTATATAAACCCGATTTGCTGGCTGAAAATAATTGACTTCACATCGAAGGTTATCGGGCCTTTGTCTTCCCGGAAAAAGCCTCCTTCTACAGTGGCATCGTAAACTGTATAGTAAAGTGATGGTTTTGCGTAGAAAAAAAATTCTTTCTGCTCCTCAAGCTCAGTCTTGCTGTTATGAGAAAGAGTACTTGTCGTACTCGCCGAATTGAAAAACTTGTTTACTGAACCGGCCCTGAATAATAGGCCCAGACCGGCACCAGTGAAAGTATTTCCAAGCTGAGCAAAGGAGGTAAGAGTGAAATCAGTCTTTTCATTTGCCGATCGGTGAATAAAATGATTATACTCGGCCAACACATTTAATCCAAACTCGTCTTTCACCTGGCTGTCCCAGCCTTTGATCTCATAAAAGCCAACTAATTCGTGAAGGAAAACCTGTCCGTCTTCCGCCAGTGAAGAGGGGCCGATGGTGCCTGCCTGAAAACCCACCTTTAGATTGTGTTCAGAGTTGTAAAGCCAGTTTATGCTTCCTCCCGCATATAGATAACCCGCAAAAGGGCGGTCAATGCGGTCGGTGCTAGTGATATAACCGGATATAGGATTATACATCTTTTGCCCTGCTTCGATCTCCCAGATGCGCTTGTTTACCCGGTCCTTTAAGCGACTTTGATCCGTTGCGTGTCTAAAGGTGAAAAACAGACCATTGGTATAGTAGCGGTCCCGTCCCAGGCCAAGGTAAGCATCGTTTTCACTGCGAAAGCCGAATTCATTTTTATAACCAGAAGTCTGCCCTTTCGCCAAACTGCCGAATAGCGTAAGCGAAAAAAAATACAAAATAAATCTATAATTCATCAATCTAATGGGATACAACACCACGGAAATTATTGAACACTCAACAATGCCCTGTAAATTTAGAATGTATATCCCAGACTCAAGCCTCCAAAATAGGGCATAAAAAAGCTGCTGTCAAATATAGGTGTTATGCCTGCGCGTAAGGAAAATCCATTGCTTACCGGTTGCAGGCGATATGCGAAACTCATGGTACCGATAAGGCTGCTGGTTCTTTCAGTGCTGCCGTCATCAAAGAAAAACGAACCGTTAGCCTTGGCAGCGATTACAGTAGCTCCTAAACCAACTTCAAAAAAGTGTTTTCCGGAATTGCCCAGCAGGTAGTTGAATGAAACCGGAATTGTTGTTGCGTTTTCTCCGTCGGAACCTATATAGCCGATTCCAACGCGCCCGCCAAATCCGTCTCTACGATTTCCGAAACGGGTGTCATAATTAGCTGTGAAGAGGAGGCCCTGGCCACCAGCTTCAACAAAAACATTTTGAGCCCTGGAGACAGTTACCGGAGGAACTTTTACCTCGGTAGCCGGCTGTACGGAAGACTTGGGCGATTCCTGGGCGTTGCAGTCTATGGAAATAAGTAAACAGATGAGCGCGGAAAAAAGAGAGTAGATTTTTTTCATGTACGGTTAATAATATTTAAGGATGAAGATAGAAAATACTTAAAGATTAAAAAACGTTATTCATCAGTTATACTTAGTTCAGAGATGAGGTCATTATGGTATAAAAAAAGCGTCCGAAGACGCTTTATAATTAATAATTAACTAAGCACCGCGGGTGCCAGTTCTTTTACGGTCAGATCAATCGGATCTTTCACTTTTTCCTTGATCAGGGCAATGTCAACTACTTCCTTCATTTCGGTAACATAATGGAACCTAAGGTCGGTTATATAATCTTCTTTTATTTCAAGGATGTCTTTCTGATTGGACCTGCAAAGAATGATGTCCTTGATATTTGCACGTTTTGCCGCCAGTATCTTTTCCTTTATTCCACCGACAGGAAGTACTTTGCCCCGTAAGGTAATTTCCCCTGTCATAGCAAGGTTAGGCTTCACTTTACGTTGAGTAAAGGCTGAGGTTAAAGCTGTCAGCATGGTGATCCCTGCGGAAGGCCCGTCCTTGGGAGTAGCACCCGCCGGTACGTGAACGTGCACGTCCCATTGGTCAAACAAGCGATGGTCAATATCAAACTTACTCGCATGTGCACGCAGGTAAGCCATTGCGATCGAAGCTGATTCCTTCATTACATCTCCCAGGTTACCGGTCAAAGATAATTTGCCCTTACCCGGACTTAAGCTTGCTTCTATAAAGAGTATGTCGCCACCTACCTGTGTCCAGGCCAGACCCGTCACTACCCCGGCAACATCATTGCCCTCATATAGGTCCTTATCGTAAATGGGCGCACCGAGTATAGTTTCCACATCGGCCTTGCTGATCGCCGGATTGTATTCTTCCTCCATTGCGATTTTTGTAGCTATTCCGCGCACCAGCGAACCGACCTTTTTCTCTAAGCCCCTCACACCTGATTCTCTCGTATACTCATCGATCACTTTCTCGAATACAGAGGGTTTGATCGTTATATCTTTGGTTTTTAAGCCATGCTGTTCCCGCTGTTTTGGCAGCAAGTGCTGTTTGGCTATTTCAATTTTTTCTTCGATTGTGTAGCCATTCACCTCAATCACTTCCATACGGTCAAGCAGGGCAGGCTGTATGCTGCTTAGAGAGTTGGCCGTGGCAATAAACATCACGCTGGAGAGGTCATAATCGACCTCGATATAATGGTCATTGAATGCATAATTCTGCTCAGGGTCCAGTACTTCCAGGAGTGCCGAAGACGGATCGCCCCGGAAATCGTTCCCGACCTTATCGATCTCGTCCAGAACAAAAACAGGATTTGAAGCTCCAGATTTTTTGACCGACTGGATGATCCGACCGGGCATTGCGCCGATATATGTTTTCCGGTGACCTCTTATTTCAGCTTCATCCCTGATCCCGCCCAGTGCCATCCGCACATACTTGCGTCCTAATGCCTTCGCGATAGATTTGCCAAGCGAGGTTTTACCAACCCCCGGAGGACCTACGAGACATAGTATCGGAGCCTTCATATTGTGTTTCAGCTTTAAGACAGCCAGGTATTCTATAATACGCTTTTTCACTTTGTCCAGACCGTAATGATCCTTATCCAGGATCCGCTGCGCCCGTTTCAGATCAAAATTATCTTTGGTAAAATCATTCCACGGAAGATCAAGCAATAATTCCAGGTAGTTTATCTGCACAGAATAATCGGCAGCGGCCGGATTCATGCGGGCCGCTTTATCAACTTCCTTAATAAAATGCTCGCCAACTTCCTTAGCCCATTTCTTCTTTGCTGCACGGCTGCGAAGATTTTCAATCTCCAGATCCGGCGAATTACCGCCAAGCTCTTCCTGGATAGTTTTGAGCTGCTGATTTAAAAAATAATCACGTTGCTGTTTATCGAGATCGACACGCACTTTGCTCTGGATCTGGTTTTTCAGCTCCTGCATCTGCAATTCGATGGTCAGGTGTTCCATGACCATTTTCGCGCGTTCGCGAAGATTAGCAACTTCAAGCATCTGCTGCTTGGCCGGAACATCAGCATTCATGTTCGATGAAATGAAGTTGATCAGGAACGACGGGCTATCAATATTTTTAATCGCAATGCCGGCTTCGCTTGGAATGTTGGGCGAAAGCTGAATAATCTGCATGGCCATCTCTTTGATAGAGGCCATGATAGCCTTAAATTCTTTATCCGCTTTCGGGCGGATCTCCTCGAATTTCTGAATTGTTGCTTTTATATATGGATCGCTCTGAACCTCTTCGTCCAAGCGAAAACGCTGTTTTCCCTGTATGATGACCGTGGTGTTACCATCCGGCATCTGCAGCATTTTAATGATCAGGGCAACTGTTCCGACCTGGTTAAGCTGGTCAAATGAAGGATCTTCAATACCTACGTCACGCTGGGAAACAACACCGATCATTCGGTCGCCACGGTAAGCGTCTTTTATTAACTTTATTGATTTATCGCGGCCAACGGTGATTGGAATAACCACACCGGGGAACAGCACTGTATTGCGTAAAGGCAGGATTGAAAGAATTTCAGGCGTTTCTTCATTGTTCATTTCCTCCTCGTCTTCCTGGGACATCAGAGGAAAGAATTCAGTATCTTCATTTATTAAGGGGAGTGCCCTGTTAAAATCAAAAGTGTCGTAATTACTCATCTATTTTTTTAAAACGTCAAATTGACAGTGTATTTTCAGATCACCCGGTTGCCCGGGCGAGTAACAGGAGGTGCAAGCCCTGTGCCAATAAGTATTTGCGACAGCAAAGGCAGGAGTTCTTTTCTGAATCAGGAACCTATTTTTACAGTCTGTATATCAGCGGTCCCGGATCTGAACACCAAAGAAGTCCGGTTCTTTCCGCTTCGGAAATTAACGATATTGGTCTGGTCGTTGAAGACTTCAAGTAAAGAGACCTGCTTTACGCGGGTTTCGTTCAGACCGCCGGGAATTTTAATTTCTAAGTATATGCTGATCATATCACGGTTAACCTCTAGCCCGACGTATTCATTTTTAAGCGCGTGGCCCTGAGCATCTTTAAGCGAAAATCTTGTGTCAAGATATTGGTAACATAATGTTGTGAAATTCTTATCGCTATTTCTTACCTGGCGATTAAACTTTTCAGATAAAGCCGTCTCGAGGTCATCTGTAAATATATTCATAATGACTTCGGCGGACTGCGTTTTCGAATTGTATTCAACCTGCGTCATAGATGTATAAAACTTATGGGCGGTCGAAACCAGGCTTAGCAGGATAAATACCGAAGACAGGACAAAAAATCGCTTTAACATATACAAAGATAAGCTTATCTGACACATTAGTATGTCAGGAGTGTCAGAAGTGCCGATTATGTTAAAGGTTGCCGGATCTCTGAAGCTGCATCAGATTTGCTTCCTTCTTCTGCTGCTCCTGTTTGAAAAGCTGAAATTTTGAAGGAATTGTCTTTGCCGGAAAATAATTATTGCTTAAGTCAATATCAGCCGTTTCCTGGAAAGGATCCAGGGTGAACTGCTTTACCGGTTTCTTAGTAATGAATAGTTTCGATACATTCTTATTGTTCTGTCTCCAGATCTCGGCAGGAATGCGCTGTATCTCTTTGGTACCATCTTCATATTCCATTTCGACGATGAGCGGCATGACCAGGCCGCCCACATTCTCAAAATCCAGGATGTAATAGTTTATGCCGGATTGCAGCGCATTCTTTTGCTTGGAATCCAGCGCATCGTAATATTTTTGATATTGTTTACGATCATGATCGGTGATCGCAAGGGCATCATATTTGGTGTAAAAATCTGCCAGTTCCGGGAAAGTTTCTATACGATATTTTGCAATAGAGGACTTATTTCGCTGTTCTGATATGGACAAAGCCTCCTTGCTGCGTTTGCTTTTGAGTTCCGTTTTTTCAAGTTCCGGGTTTGACGAATCAATGGAATACCAGCTTACCTTGTTCAGGGCAAGGTCAACCGGCTCGATGCCGTAGAACCAGCCGCGCCAGAACCAATCCAGATCGACAGCCGATGCGTCTTCCATTGTGCGGAAGAAATCGGCAGGTTCGGGATGCTTAAATGCCCAGCGCTCTGCATATTGCTTGAAGGCAAAATCGAACAGTTCGCGGCCCATCACCGTTTCGCGAAGTATGTTCAGCGCCGTAGCCGGTTTGCCATAAGCGTTCGGACCCAACTGGATCACCGATTCTGAATTTGTCATGATGGCATCCAGCACTGATTTATCTGACGACATGTACGGAACAATATCCCTCGGTTCACCTCGTCTAGAAGGATATTTTTCTTCCCATTCCTGTTCGGAAAGATACTGGCAGAAAGTATTCAAACCCTCATCCATCCAGGTCCACTGGCGTTCGTCTGAATTGATAATCATTGGGAAAAAGTTGTGACCAACTTCATGGATCACCACACCGATCAGGGCATATTTGGTCGAAGAGGAGTAGGTGCCATCGCTCTCCGGCCGCGGACCATTAAAGCAGATCATCGGGTACTCCATACCGCCAACCGGCCCGTTTATCGACCATGCTACAGGATACGGATAGTTAACCGTATACCGTGAATAAACCTCCAGCGTGTGAGCAATGGCCTGGGTAGAGAAGTTTTCCCACAGGGGATTTCCTTCCTTCGGATACAGGGACATTGCCATCACATTTTTTTCACCCACCTTCACATTCATTGCATCCCAGATAAATTTCCGGGAGGATGCCCAGGCAAAATCCCGTACATTTTCGGCCTGGTAAACCCATGTTTTGGTAGACTTGGACCGGCTTTTTTCATTCGCCTCGGCCTCTTTCTGCGAGATAATGATGACCGGTTTGCTGGCAGACTTTGCCTTTTCAAGACGGTCGTTCCAGCTTTTCTTCATCACATCATCCGGGTTTTGAAGGGTGCCGGTAGCTGCTACCACATGGTCGGCTGGAACGGTGATGCTCACCCGGTAATCACCGAATTCAAGCGCAAACTCTCCAGCACCAAGAAATTGCTTGTTCTGCCAGCCCGCGGCGTCATTGTAAACGCACAGACGCGGAAAGAACTGGGCCATTTCGTACAGGTAATTCTTATCCTGTTCAAAGTATTCATAGCCGCTTCGGCCGCTATGCGTCTTCTGGTTATTAATGTTGAATGACCACTCAACTGTGAAGGCCAGCTGACCTTTGGCTTTTAAGGGCTCCGTAAGGTCGACCCGCATCATGGTTTTATTGATGGTATATTTCAGTGCTTTGCCTGAAGCATCCCTGACAGCGGAAATTTTAAAACCACCATCAAACTCCTCCCTGTTAAAGTTTTCAAGCGCCTGGAAGTTCATCGTTTTTCCGATCGTCTTATTGGAAGCGGTCTCTGTCAGGTAGGAATCAGAACCCGGTTTAAAGATATTCTGGTCCAGTTGCAGCCATAGATAGGGAAGAACATCCGGGGAGTTATTAATATAGGTTATTTTCTCTGAGCCGCTAATGCTCTGATTATCATCGTTAAGGACGATCTTCATGTCGTAATTTACTTTTTGCTGCCAGTATTCATGACCGGGAGCCCCAGAGGCGGTACGGTAGTTGTTAGGGGTAGGGAGGGTCTCACCTAGCTGTTGAAACTGGTTCTGATTATAGCCATTCTGGCCGGAAACAATAAAAGGAAGGAGTACTGCGCTAAGAAAGAAGAAAATTCGTTTCATGTATAATTTTAAACGTTGTGGACGGCTAAAAGTAATACAATTAGAAATAATACTATCTTCACACCGTTAATAATACGATATTAATTTTTGTCATTAATCTATGAGATCGACCGCAGGTTTGTTATTTTTTATTCTTCTGAGTACCATCGCAATCGCCCAGAATTCCTATCAGAAAATGGGTCAGAAAGCACTTATTGACGGCGATTTCAAACTTGCTGTCACCCATCTTGAAAAGGCAATTGCCACTGATTCCAACAATGTGAATACCCTCTATATGCTGGGCTACTCATACTATCATTCTTCCAATTATAAGAAGTCAGTCACCACCTTCAACCGTTTGATCTCATTGAAGCCATCTGAGAACAGCGCCTATTATTACAGGGGCAAAGCCCGGAATTTTATGGCTACGGAAGATAAAACCCTATCGAACGTTGAGCGCGAAAAATTATTGCTGGCTGCCATTCGTGATTTCAGCAAGGCTATCGAGCTAAACCCGGGCGACGTAAAACTATACCAGAACCGGGCGATTGCCTACCGGGACTACGGCGTGCTGAAAGCGCAGAAGATCCCTAAGTTTTACGACAAGGCGAAAGCCACATCGGCCTTCAAGTCATGCATTAGCGATTTTCAGAAAGTTCTCGATTTCAGTCCCGGGCGTAAGGATATTACAACCCAGCTGGAAGATGCAAGGATCTACCTGGATAATATAAAGTAAGGTAAACTACTTATCTTAAGAAAGACCATCCTGATAGATGGTCTTTTTTTGTTGCAAACCAGTAAACTTAGAGATGCTATTTATTTCACCCAGAGGACGCAAAGATTAAGACGCAAAGGTCGCAAAGTTTAGTAACTGGCTTACTGATTTTAGACAAGGGTAGAGGGTTAGGCTTTGGGGGCTTCGCATGTCATATTTTGCTTTGCGTTCCCAAAAGCTTTTAAAATGCTACTGATAATTTGTTAGATGTAATTAACAGGCATCTACTTCGTCCCAAACGTATATACCAGCCCCCCTGTAAAACCAAACTGGTAGATGCTGGAATAGGAACTCACACCTGTGCCGGCACCACCTGTGCCAAAATAAAATGTTCCCCCGGCGGCCTGCACTGCAGATAATAACTGGGTCTGAATTTTAACACCTATGTTTGGGGCAGCCTGAATCTTGGTTCCCAGGCGAATGTTCCAGGCGAACTTAGTGAGATTGTTGTCATTCGATTTGTTATTAAACCAGCCAACCCCGGCGCCAAAGCCTGCATATGGCCTGATCTTATCATTATTCACCGGGAAATAACCATTGCCGGATAACATCAGGTAATTAGCCCCCAGGTCAAAATCTTCCGGAAGATTTGCAATCCCATTAAAGCCGTCAAATTCTGTATCCTGATGTTGATAGAATAGCTCAATACCGGCCAGTTCATTTACCATAAATTCAAGATCGGCACCCCAGACGAGGCCCCCTCTAACTGTTCCGGAACCATTTGAATAGTCGACATGATCATCGAAAACATAACCTGCAAAGGGGGTTAAGCTTATGTTCTGTGCCTGGGCTGATATCGTCAGTATGAATGCAAGCAGAAAAGTGAGTGTATTTTTCATAGTCGTCATTTAAAGTTAATTCATCAAAATTTATAATCCCCAGCCTACCGAAACCATAAAGACATAATCCGTTTCGTTGCCGCTAATGGCTGGCTGGTTGTCATAGTTCAGGGTGCCGCCCATCTTTATATACAAATTGAGCGGCAGATCATACCGGGTGTCCAGTGAAAGATCTGAACGCCAGCGTCCCGATTCCGTAAAGCTGGGATAAACAAACAAACCGCTTGTCAGGCTAAAGTTTTTCCTGTCCAACAGGTTTGCTTCCAGGCCAAGGTATCCTTCCATACTGCTTCTGCTCGCGGCGTCGTTGGTAAACGATTCGTTATTATATGACAAACCTGCTCCAAGTGCTAAAATAGTTTTACTTGTATGAATGAGGTCCTTACCGGCACCCACTTTGGCCGTGGTCCTGAAATCAATGGCCTGTTCGGTATTGGAAAGAAAATTCAATGATGAATTGAAGAACCAGCCCTTTTTCAGAAAATATTTAAAAGACGGCCCCCATTCTGTGCGTTTGATTTGTTCTACATCATCCTGATCAGAACGAAGGTCGTCATAGAAAAAATTCAATTGCCACCTGTCGGCGAGGTATCCGACATCGCTTCGGACGGCAAATTGCCGCAGACTATTTGCTTTGGTAAGACTCATTCCCAGATCAATACTCGCGCTGGCCCGGCTCCAGAAATCTGACTTCACGCCGGTAAGACTCACTATTTCCTCAAAGCTTGTCTCAAGCTGTCCGCCTTCATCCGTCTCAATCCTGATCTTTGTGCCTTCCCCAGTGGACTGAAAGGAGCCGTTCACTTTTTTATCATCCCTTGTTGTGATCAGGAACCTGCTTTTAGAATATATCTCCTTTATTGCGTCCCATTTGATGCTGAAATCACTCTCGGAATAATCAGTTCCCATGATCAGTACCCCGCTCTCCAGCGACTTTATTGCCCCGACTATCGTATTCCCGTTTTTGAGAATAAGGGAATCCTGCTGAGCCATAGCGACACCTGCGACCAGGTGACATACAAGCAGAAGAATCACTCTTTTAACTCCTGCAATCAGCCAGTTTCGACTAATTGAATTTCGATCCATGAGTGTTTGTTTTTAGGTAGTTCACGAAGTTAGAAAGATCATCGGGGCGGGTTATTACACAATACTATCAGGTTATTGCATGATGATTCCCTTAGTGAGGGAAATTCTGTGCAGCAGCCGGGTTGTTCTGGAGAGATGTCGGCTATCACCGGAGCTGTTCCCGGGCTTTGGGTATATACGAAGATTACTATGCACTAACTGGATATTGACTATATCCGGATATCCTCATGATATAGTGAGCATATAGTGAGCATATAGTTAGCATATAGTTAACTCGGTTAGAAGGCTATAAATTTTTGCTTGTTTTTCTTTCAAAAGGGTCGTCGGTGGGACAGTCATTTTGAGAATAGTGGAAAGATTGCCCGCCGCATAAATAAGCATTGTTGATACCGATGATCAGTAATTGTGGGTAGCTTTTCTTTAATATTTTGGAGGCACAGGCCTTTAGGGATATATTTAGAAAATATTAGGGTGTAGATATTACTCCAATTTATCCAGATGTCCCGCCATTTTTAGGCGTTTATATACTAATGGGAAATGATGCACATATTTATAAGCAATGCTAAAATGATTGACCACAAACTCAACAATGTCGACTCGGAGGACATCGAGGATCTGCTTCTGAAAGTCGAAAAATCATTCGACATTAAATTTGCCGATTTCGAATTAGCGAACGTTACCACCTTCGGCGAGCTTTGCGACCATATTGCTAATAAAATAGAATTAGAAAACTTTGAAGACTGTACTACTCAACAAGCATTTTATAAACTTCGACAATCAATCTCTGTCTCGTTATATTTTAATGTAAGCGAACTGACCCCTGCGACGTCAGTAACCCACATTCTACCAAGGCCGAATAGAATTGCAAAAGTCAAAAAATTGGAAGAGCATCTAGGGTTCAAGCTTAATATTTTACGACCAAAGCATTCAATTAGCGGCACATTGATTCTAAGTTTGCTTGCTTCATTAGTTGCGCTTTTCTTCCAATGGAAAGTTGGTGTCTTAGGACTTGCAATTTCAATATTTGGGCTGTGGCTTGCAGGTAAAATGGGCAAGGAGACCGACTTAACAAACTTGGGTGAAATAGTTGAAAAAATGACTCGGGAGAATTATTTAAAATCGCGAAGCAATCCGAGGACATTTAATAAGAAAGAAGTTGAGAAAGTGTTAATGGACTTGTTCAGCCTCGAGTTTGACTTTGAGAAAGTAGAATTAACACGAGACGCTAAACTCTTCTGAAGAAGCACAGCTTGTAACACCATGTTTAAATTATGCCCTGGTGGTAGTTCTTGTTCTGTTGTGCTTTTAATTTACTTTAGTGTTCTGACGACATAGAAGTGCTATTTATTTGTGCATAACTCAAACCTGTAAACTTTATACGCAAGCGTAAGCATGACCACTGAATTCACTTATCCACCGGTTTCGGGACAATTCGAAGAAAAGCCATTCGACTTGAATACTGTTTGGAAGAGTTCTGAATGGTCTTGGGTGAAGTTTTCATCTGACATGGAAGAATGGTACGGCTCATTCCGTGGAACCGCTATAAAGGTTGCAACTGCCACTCAGTTAGGACTGGCAGCAGTGTTGACATCGGACTGCTTTTATATCATAAATCCATTTGACAGGGAAGTTGCTTTCTTTGATCCGCAAACCATGATTCAACAATTGGCCAGTGATTCAAACGGGTCTAAGTTCATTGTAGCAGATTGGTACACTCTCAAATATATCGAAGCTGATCTAATCTTTAAGGAAATACCGAGCCATATTGAATGCGATAATATTGAATTCGGCAAAGTTTTAGATAACAAGCTGCAACTCAATTTTGAGGAAATACCTGATTATCAAATTAGAAATGGCCTCTTGGATTTAAAGACCTGGGACTTGCAAATAATTTGAATAGAAATTAACTGCTTATAACATGGTCGTTGCAAAAATGGCGAGTAGATGGTTTGCGAAATTTTCTACATTTAATTAAGTTTTGTGCCGGGTGACAACGAAGACTTTCCACCCGCCGTCTTCGCGAAGCCTTAACGTTTGTGTTAATTAAGCAAACCAATTCAACAAAAACAAGTTGCCCTTTTAGAAATCAAATTTTAAGCAAATCGAAATATGATTAAACAAAAAATCTTTCTCGTAGGTGTCGTCTTTATAGTTTTGATAAGCTGCAAAACAAGTCAACTTAGACAGTCAGCCACCCCAGAGGCTGGAATGATAAAGGTATCAATACTATATCCGAATGAAAAAGGGAAAACCTTCGACATGGACTATTATGAAAAAAATCATATGCCTATGATGGCTGGATTTTTAGGTAAAAATCTAAAATTTTATGAAATTGATAAGGGAATAGCCGGGAGGACACCAAATGATGAAATTCCGTTTGTAGCCGTTGGTTATTTCTACTGCTCAGATTTGACCGAGTACAATAAAGCAGTGGGACAAAACATAGACGCAATTCGCAATGACATAAAGAAGTATACAAATATTCAACCGACAATTCAAATAAGTGAAATCAAGCAGGTAAAGCACAATATTGTAAAATAGAACAATAATTTAACTCGTTTCGCATGGATCCCCGATTGGAATTGGGATGCTAAAAATACCCGGTATCAAGTCTGGAAAGCGTTGGCCGTATGCCTCTGGACCATCAGGAAAGCACCTTACATAATAAAGAGATTTTACATATAATTGAACCTGATGGCTCTAAGACTATTTACCTCAATTTTAATTCTACTGAGCACTTACAGTTTCGGACAAAGCCGGAAGGAACAGCTCGAAATTGCTAACTCCGCAAGTGCGGGGCTCACAGATTTTTATGAAGAAATTTCATTTACCGACCGGGCCGGTTACTTCATTATTCCTGTAACAATAGGTTCCCGGACATACGACTATATCTTTGACACAGGAGGTTATAATACCGCAACAACTGATATCCTGACTAAAAATCAACTGCCTGGATTAATGAAGGTTTCTGTTGGTAGTTCGAATCAAATTAAGTCTGAAATAAGCCTCAGCAAAATACCGCGGCTCAATGTGGGTAATGTCCCTTTTATCGACGTAGGGGTTTTCAATTTTGACTTTGATGCAGCCCCGATCATTAAATGCTATACGAACGGCGGACTTCTTGGTAAAGGTGTTATTAAGCAGGCGGTTTGGCAGATTGATTATCAGAACAGGATCATACGGCTGGCCGACAAGGTAGAGAAAATGCCAAATCTTGAAAATTCGATCAAGCTCAATGTTGAGCTTGATAAGGTTTTCAACCCCTTTATTCAGGTGGAAATTGATGGCCGTAAACAAAAGTTTATGTTAGACTTTGGTTTTGGCGGATTTATTTCGCTTACGGAAAAGACAGCTGGTGAATATAAGTTTGCAAATACAATCGAAACTACCGGTGAGGGAACTTCAGGTGCAAATGGAGTAATCAAAGAGACCATGTTTCTGTCAAAGTTGCAAACAGTGAATATTGGCGGACAAAGCTTCGATAACCAGGTGGCATTTTTTTCAAAGTCAAACAACTATAATCTGATCGGTTCGGAACTGGCTAAACATTTTATTGTAACACTAAATTTTAAAGAAAGGGAGTTAATATTAACACCTCTAAAACAAATTCCAGCTGAACCCTTCAAATCTTTCGGAGTTGATATGAACATGAATGAAAAGGAGATCTATGTAAGCAGGATTTACAAAGGGCTGAGTGCTGAAAAAATGGGTGTGCAGCTAAACGACAAAGTAATTAGTGTTAATGGCGTGCCTGTCGGCACACTGGATTTATGTGAAAGTTTTTTTAGGATACGTAAAGTATTAAGCGAATCTGAGAGTTCAACTCTGGAACTTGAACGGGATAGGATTAAAAGGGTTTTTGACTTGCAAAAAACTGGAATAAGATAATGCATTATTGATCTACGCTTGGTGTTATCTCCACATATCTTCAATCATGAAGGATACGCAGACATTTAAGAGTGTAATGACAGCCTTAGAGACAGAAAGGGCTTATTTGCGTAAACTAACATTGGAAGACGCAGAAAGCTTTTATAACCTGAATCATGACCCCGAGGTACTCAGGTTTACGGGAGACAAGCCGTTTGCCACAGTCGAAGACGCTAAAGGCTTCCTTTCAAACTACGACCAGTATGAAAAATACGGAGTCGGACGACTCGCTGTTATTGAAAAAAATAGTAGTAAATTCATAGGTTGGTGCGGATTAAAGTATAGTCCGGACCAAGATGAATACGATTTAGGGTTCAGGTTTTTCCAGGACTATTGGAATAAAGGCTTTGCGACGGAATCAGCAAAGAAATGCCTGGAATTTGGATTCAGTGACCTGAAACTTAAAAGGATTGTAGGACGGGCTATGAAAGAAAATATGGCTTCGATAAAGGTCCTTGAAAAGCTAGGGATGGCATTTAAAGAAATCTTTGACTTTGATGGCCGTGAAGGAGTAATCTACGAATTAACAAAAAATGATTACAAAAAGTGAGTGCGAGCCGCTGACGATGGTTTGGCAATATGAGGTCGCGGGTACTTGTATTAAACGCCCAGGCAATACCATTCTGATTTTTCTTGCCGTGCGAATGAAAGAGGCTTACATTTGTGCATTATTATTTGTTTGGGTTGCTAAGCCTGGCTAATTAAGTTCTTGGGCAGCTTTAGACCTAAAAAATCATTGACCATGAAAGGAGCGACTTTACTGATCATCGCCTTCACAATTTTAACGGCCTGCAAGAAAGACAGGATCACCGGTGAAGGAACTGTAGTTTCGCAAAGCCGTTCGGTGAGCGGATTTACCCAAGTTCATACCGCCGGATCGACAAACGTATATATAACCCAAGGCGACCAGTTCAGCGTAGAGGTACGAGGTTATGAAAACCTGTTGCCTTACCTGGAAACCAAGGTAGTTGACAATGAACTTCGCATCGGTTTTCGCAAAACCAGCAGTGTGCAGAATGATAATACGGAAGTGCGGATCACCATGCCAGTCTTGAATGGCCTTAGAGCCGACGGCAGCGGCCACATGATTACCCGTGGTGACTTTAGTGGCAATGCTGCATTTACTGTCGACATCTCGGGCTCCTCCAATATTGAGATTGAAAAAGGTTCGGCGGAGCATTTTACAGGGCACATATCCGGCAGCGGCAACATCAAAGCCTTCGGCCTGTCGACAGTGCAAACCGACATCACAGTTGACGGCAGCGGCAACACAGAGATCAGCGTGTCACAGAAACTGAATGCTACGCTCTCCGGCAGCGGCAATGTCTACTACAAAGGCAACCCGACTGTGAACGCCCGTATCACCGGCAGCAGTCAGGTGATTGCACAATAAAATTATTCATTAAGTAATCCAACCTTTAGACTCAGCCCATGAATGAGCCCGGGTGCTACATGCCGTTTCCGGCATGTTCCTGGCATTCTGAAGCAGCATAATTATTTTTTCTCGATTTCCATTCGCGTGTTAAATCGGGGAATTCTTGTAGCTTAAACCGCTTTTAAGGCAGAACGAACGGCCTGGACCAGAAAACTGTTTAAAGGTTCACATAGTATCAGATAATGCGATTAAAATACCTTCTTATTTTTTTCTTTTCACTGCTTTATAGTAGTGATCCGACATTTTGCCAGACAGTTATTAAAGCTGCTGATTTTGGAGTAAAGCCAAACAGTAATGAGAATGCCGCGCCCGGTCTCCGAAAAGCCATTGAAGTTTGTAAAGCAAGTGGAAATGCGATCCTCGTTCTACCTGGCGGTCGCATAGATGTTTGGCCGGAAGGAGCAGAGCAGCGTGAATTGTACATATCAAATTGCACTGAAGATGACACCTTATCTAAAGTTAAGAACATTGCCTTTTCATTTGAAAATTGCAAAAATGTAACACTGGACGGTCGCAATACCCTGGTAATGCTTCACGGTAAGATGCTTTCCTTCGCCCTTCTTAATAGTGTTAATATAAGGATAAGGAATATCAGCTTCGATTACGAACGTCCAACCATGTCGGAATTAACGATCAGATCGGTATCGGATACTGTAATTGAAACGCAAATTCATCCTGATTCCAAATACGCTATAGAAGGCCGGCGCATTAATTTTTACGGCGAGAACTGGAAGATGCAATCGTACCATGCCATTCTTTTCGATCCCGCCAGGCAAATGATGCGTTACAGTGATTTTAAGCCATTTCTTACTGCCAAAGCTGTTGAGAATAATCCCTTAAGTGTTCGGTTTGAAGGCAATTTTACTAACACGGGCTTTCGTGCCGGTGAAGTGCTCACGGTCAGGGATCCCTATCGGGATAATTGTGGAGGCCTTATTTCCCGCAGTAAGAATATTGAGCTTGAAAATGTGAAGATGCATTATATGCACGGTCTTGGCATAGTATCTCAATTCTCTGAGAATATTTCTTTTTGGAAGGTTGTTGTGGCTCCCCGTGAAAACAGCGGCCGGATCATTTCTTCGTTTGCTGATTGTTTCCATTTTTCAGGTTGCAAGGGATTGGTGAAAATAGACAATTGCTTAACCTCCGGTTCACACGATGACGCGGTGAATGTACATGGCACCCACTTAAAGATGACCGCGCTTGATGAAACAAAAAAGATCAGGGTTCGCTTCATGCACCACCAAACCTACGGTTTTGAAGCATTTTTTGAGGGCGATAGCATTGCCTTTATCAACCCGCAAACACTATTGCCCCTGGGTAAAGCAATCGTGAAATCGGCAAGACTCATTAACAAGCGGGAGATGGAAATAGAAGTGGCCGGAACTATGCCATCTGCTGTTCAACCAGGTCTTTCTATTGAAAATCTTTCCTGGACACCCGAAGTTGTGATTCGAAACAGTCGTTTTGAACGAACCAACACACGCGGCATGCTTATTACCACACCTAGAAAAGTATTGATTGAGAATAATGTTTTTTATCATACCGGGATGTTTCCAATCCTGATAGCCAATGATGCCTCAAGCTGGTTCGAATCAGGGGCTGTTCGGGATGTGACTATACGAAATAATGTATTTGAAGGCTGTGGGTATAACAGTAAGAGCGGAGCCATTAAGATAGCGCCTGAAAATCATGAATTGGTTCCGGGAAATACGGTTCATCGAAACATCCGTATCATTGGTAATACTTTTAAAATGATTAGTAATGGATTGCTGGAAGCACGAAGTGTGGATAATCTGGTGTTTTCCAAAAATAAAATTAGGAATGTCAGTTTACAAGCAGAGAACATGAAGCTTGTCGTAGATCTGACAGCTTGCAAAAACGTAGTGATCGGTAAAAATCACTTTAATAGATCTGCATCACCGGTTATAAACACAGTAAAAATGTCAAAGGCGGATTTAGAGACAAACTTAGCGGTGAACATGCTTAACAGAAAACTGATCAATGAATAACATTAAATATACTCTCATCATCACTTTCGGGTTGTTTTTAACAACCTATCTTACCTATGCTGACAGCGGAAAAGGATTGAGCTTATGGTATAATCAACCTGCAAAAAAATGGGACACAGAGGCTTTGCCTATCGGAAATGGCAGGCTGGGGGCCATGTTATTTGGAGATATCAAAAGTGAACACATTCAGTTTAACGAACAAAGCCTGTGGTCGGGTGATAATAACTGGGATGGTGAATACGAAACCGGCGATCATGGTTTCGGTGCTTACCGCAATTTTGGAGAATTTGTTGTTGATTTTAATCATGCTGAAACGGTCAGTTCCTACCAGCGTTCCTTGAATATTACTAATGGAATCCATACCACTTCATTTGAAAGCAATGGGGTAAAAATCCTTCGGGAGGCATTTGCCAGCTATCCCGACCAGGTGCTTGTATTCAGGTATAGCGCCAATAAAAGTGGCGCTTTGTCGGGTAAAATTTCCTTGTCATCTGCACAAGGAGCGGTAAGTACAGCCCAAACTAATGAGCTGGGTTTTTCAGGTGAAATGCCTAACCAATTAAAGTACGCGGCAAAGCTCAAGGTAGATCACAATGGTGGCGCTGTACGTATGGAAGGTAATACGCTTGTCTTTGAAAAATGTAGTTCTCTCATTATTTATTTAAATGCACGCACCAACTATAAACCCGATTATCATTCAAACTGGCGGGGTGCTGATCCAATGCCCCTGATTGAACAGGAGCTAAGCAAATCTAAGAAATTGTCTTACACAAAATTATTAAGCCGTCATATCAATGACATTACTGGATTAACTAAGGCTGCTGCCATTGATATAGGAAAAACAGCTGATTCTGTACTGGCTCTTGCTACTGATATCCGTTTAGAAAAATATGCTGCAGGTGGCATTGATCCGGATCTGGAAGAAACCATGTTTCAATACGGTCGTTATTTGTTGGTAAGTTCTTCTCGTCCTGGTGGATTACCGGCGAATTTGCAGGGCTTATGGAACAATAGCAACAATCCTCCCTGGGCAAGTGATTATCATAATAATATCAATGTGCAGATGAATTACTGGGCGGCAGAATCAACTAATTTGGCGGAATGCCATATTCCACTGATTGATTTTATTGTAGCAGCCCAGGAACCTTGTCGCATTGCCACACGCAAGGCTTTTGGAGAAAACACTCGTGGGTGGACTGCCCGAACCAGCCAAAGCATTTTTGGAGGCAATGGCTGGGAATGGAATATTCCTGCGAGCGCATGGTATGCTCAGCATGTGTTTGAGCATTGGGCTTTTACAAATGACAAAACGTACTTGGAAAAAACGGCTTACCCTGTGTTAAAAGAAATTTGTCAATACTGGGAAGATCGTCTTAAGAAATTGCCGGATGGAAATCTGGTAGTGCCTGATGGATGGTCGCCCGAGCATGGTCCGAGGGAAGATGGTGTAATGCATGACCAGCAGCTGGTTTGGGACCTCTTTCAAAATTATCTCGAAGCTGCAAAAGTGCTGGGTGTTGATGCCGAATATCAAGCAAAGGTGGCCGATATGCAAAAGCATCTTGCACCCAATAAGATCGGTAAGTGGGGCCAGCTGCAGGAATGGCAGGCAGACCGGGATGATCCGGATGACCAGCACCGGCATACCTCGCATTTATTTGCGGTATTTCCCGGCCGGCAAATCAGTGTAGCTCAAACACCCGATTTGGCACAGGCTTCTATTATCTCACTGCGCGGTCGGAGTGGTAATTACGGCAAAAACCTGAATACGGATTTCACACCAGCTTCAACTGGCAAAGATAGCCGTCACTCGTGGACCTGGCCATGGCGTTGCGCCATGTGGGCACGACTTGGCGAAGGCGAAAAGGCCGGCATAATGCTCAGGGGATTATTAACTTACAGTACGGTATCAAACTTATTTACCAATCATCCCCCCATTCAGTTAGATGGTAATTTCGGTATCGCAGGGGCTATGGCAGAAATGATTTTGCAAAGCCATGCCGGAGAAATACAATTGCTGCCTGCCATGCCTGAAAGCTGGGCAGCACAAGGGTCCTTTTCAGGATTGAAGGCTCGCGGTGGATTTACCGTGGATTGCAGCTGGAGCAACGGCAAAGTCATATCCTACAAAATTAGTTCAAAGCAGCCCGTGAAAGTAAAAGTGAGGGTAAATGGGGAAGTAAAGGAGATCACCTCATCTAAGAATTAAGACCTTTTAGCTTTAGACTTGAGTTAGGTATGCATACAGGATTTTTAAGATCCATTTTATATTATGTAATTGGACTCGGACTTGCGGGACTAAGTTATTTGACTGTTGGACATGAGTACATTCATGCACCAGGCCTGCATCATGTAATAATTTTTCTGACTTTCATTGGCGGATTTTTATGGTTAGCAGGTGTGACTATCAGATACTTCGGTGGGCAACGGACAGAAATTTTGAAAGGAATTATTTTCGCCAATCTATTTATGAGTGTGGGCTTTGCCCTTTTCATGGTATACATTATCAATGACAGCACTGGCGACAGTGGATTTGAAGGGAATGCCGGCAATATAAGAATTGAAAAATCTGGAGACACCACTAGCATGTATCACGATGGATCAATTATTTATATAAAAGTGAAGGACTCAGTTTTAATTAATTTGGTTGATTCAACTAAGATAGAATTGAATGAAGTAGATTGAAAGAAACAACAAACTGCCTGTGCATATACCATATTAAGCTTTAGCCGACAGATAGAAAGGGAAAAATGAATGACAACCAGATTCGAGAGGTAGATAACTATTATTTGAGTAATCAAGAGCCAAACAAAAGTTGTCTTCTTGCACTGCGAAGCATTATTCTTAGTCAAGACACAAGTATCACGGAAACGCAGAAGTGGGGAATGCCCTGTTTCTGTTATAAGAAAAAGATGTTCTGTTTTTTATGGACTGATGCAAAAACGGATGAACCCTATATTCTTATGGTAGAAGGGAGACATCTTGTCCACCCTGAATTAGAAGCAGGGAAACGTACCAGAATGAAGGTTTTTAGAGTCAATCCGAATAATGATTTACCTGAAAAGACCATTGAAAGTATTTTGCAAAAAGCATTAGACTTATACAGGACAGGTATAGTTAAACTCAAACAATGAGCAGTGTTTCTGGGTTCGCTCTGAAATTAGATTAATCGCGGGAATCTAAAATACCTGAAGAATGACCATTAGAGAAGCTTCGATTGAAGATATTAAGCAAATTCAGTTCGTACGAAATTCAGTAAAGGAAAATACCTTATCTGATCCAAACCTGGTGACCGACGAGGATTGCATTGAATTTATTACGGAAAGGGGGAAGGGCTGGGTATGTGAAATAGACCATGAAATTGTGGGATTTGCGATCGTTGATTTGAAAGATAAGAATATCTGGGCCTTGTTTTTAAGGCCTGAATTTGAAAAACAGGGGATCGGGAGGCAACTTCATGATACCATGCTTGGCTGGTATTTTCAGCAATCTAAAAGCAGTATCTGGTTAGGCACTTCCTCCATGACGAGAGCTGAAGCGTTCTACAGGAAAGCAGGCTGGAAAGAGATCGGAACACATGGGAAAGCTGAAATTAAGTTCGAGATGACCTGTGATGACTGGCAAAAGCTGAGCAAAGCTATGCGGTTTAACAAGAGCAAAAGCTGATACTTTTAATTATCTTTAGTTATAGCCTGGCAATTGGGTTTTCTGGCAGCCCAGCGCCGGGGGGGCGAGGAAATTGGTCAGGTCATCAACGAACCTGAAGCTTATTGGATATCAGGAGAGCCTCAAACAGATCTTCCGTATGTCAAACGTCTATTTATTCCTGATCTCTCTTTCCTGGTTGTCGCTAAGCCTCTTCCTTGTAATTAAATCCCGGAAGGTTCATTATCTGAAAAATATTTCGCCGGTAGTAAACCTTCCCGTTCCATCTGTTGATATCATTGTTGCGGTCAAGGACGAAGAGGCCGATGTTGAAGCAGCCCTGACCAGTGTGTACATGCAGCGATACCCTAAATTTAAGATCATCGTTGTTAATGATCGTTCAACTGACCGCACCGCCGAGATTCTGGATCGTATGGTCCAGAATAATTCTGCCATAACTGTTATAAGCATTGAGAATCTTCCTCAGGGTTGGCTGGGGAAAAATAATGCCTTATTCCAGGGATATCTGGCTTCCTCATCAGAATGGCTGCTCTTTACTGATGCGGATGTGATCTTCGATTTAAGGGCTTTAAACAGGGCCATGAGGTATGCTCAGGCTAAGCAGCTTGATCACCTTGCAATTATTCCTGAGATTACCTCAAGATCTGGTTTGTTCCGTAGTGTGATAAACACCTTTGCCATTATGCTTGAAATGCGGCAAAGGCCCTGGGATGTATCTGATCCTACTTCAGGTGCTTCAATTGGTATCGGCGCTTTTAATCTGGTTAAACGTACCGCTTATGAAAGGGCCGGAACTCATACTGCCATCTCTATGCGCCCCGATGATGACCTGAAATTGGGTGAACGGATCAAAGCCGCCGGCTTACGACAGGACGTGCTTTATGGCGAAGGCGGGATTTCGCTAGACTGGTATCCCGGCTTGCCTCAGTTTGTGAAGGGATTGATGAAGAATACTTTTTCGATTGCTGATTATAATCTGCTTAAAGCAATTGGAATGGGGCTGGCCTGTTTAATCGTTTTCGTCTTACCTGTTCCGATAGTCCTCTTTTCCGGAACCAAAGGCTTGCTATCAGCCCTGGTTATCCTGGTTGCACAAATTTTGCTCATGCTATTAAAGAAGGGGATACATGGCCGATGGTGGCATGCGTTGATGATTCCCTTCGCTGGTTCCGTGATGATCTACATTATTTTACTGTCGGCTATTAAAACCATGAGGCAGGGAGGAATTTACTGGAGAGACAGTTTTTACGGGTTGAAGGAATTAAAGAAGCAACGATAGTATAACCGAAATTTAAGAGCCAGTATATCTATCAATAAGTTAATGACGATTGCCTGCAACATCACTTTCTGAGTTTCAAAAAGATTCTTATTTTGAAATCATTAATCTTCAGGATAGAACGTTAAACTTATGGCAAACAATAAAACCGTAGAAACAGATGCCAGCGTAACTGACTTTATCAATACTATTGCATCAGATACGAAACGAAATGATTGTTTCAGGCTTGTGGAAGAGTTTGAAGCAGCAACAGGGTTCACAGCAAAAATGTGGGGTCCGGCTATTATTGGATTTGGCACTTATCATTACCGGTATGAGAGCGGCCGCGAAGGCGATTCTCCTCTTGCAGGGTTTTCACCGAGAAAAGATTCAATCGTGTTATATTTCGCGTCTTCATTTCCGGGCAGGGAAGACTTTCTGAACAAGTTAGGAAAGCCTAAAACCGGGAAGGTATGTGTTTATATTAAAAAGCTTGAGGATATAGATACGGATGTATTGAAAGAAATGATCAGGGCTTCGGTTACCCAGGTCAGAAGCCAGTACCCTGATTGAGGAGCATTGATAAAATCGTATTTTTGTTGATTCCTTATACCGAATACTATAAGCTTCTAAATGACAGATCAAGGGTTTTCAACAGGGGGTTCGCAAGTGCTTATTTCCGTCATGCTGGCAGTGTCTGATGCGCCTGCAGCGGTTCTTTGGTATAAACGGGCTTTAGGTGCGTCGGAGTTATGGAACCTGGGTGGTGTTGCCGGTCTGGAGATCGCAGGCGGCGTGTTCTTTGTGGGTACGCCTGAGAAGAACGGCTGGGATAGTCCTGGAAAACTCGGCATTACGACTGCCAGGATCGAGGTGTTCTGCAGTGATCCGGATGCCTTTATTGATCATGCTGTACAGGCAGGTGCAAACGGAAGTCTCGACAAGATAAAAGATCACGAAGCCCCCTGGGGGATACATAGGCAGGGTGGCTTTATTGACCCGTTTGGTCATATCTGGCTTGTGGGGGATAAGTCTCCGCTTCAGAATTACAATCAGGAGAAAACTCGATAAATAACCATAATCTACTTTTTACTGAATAATCCTTTAAGCAGGTAATGATTGTCACCGACCACCACGACCCGCTGATCCTTGCTGATCTGGTACACAGAATCCGGAATATAGAGTAACTGCTCAGAAGAGGAGTAAAGCATATTCCTGGTCTGATTCCGGATATTTATCTTTAGTATCCTGCCTGCAGGGTCTTTGGATATTTGAATTTCCCTTGTTCTTAATGTTGTATCGGTGGCCCTGTAGCTCACCGTATTACCTTTCGCCACTTTTTGATAACTATCCTGCCAGGCAGGTTTATTAATATCTGATTCTGCAAACAAACTGAGTTCCGTTTTCCAGTTAATGTCCCTGACTGACCGTGTTTCCGAGGATTCGTTACGGGCAACCGTCTTGTTGATTTCGGGATTAGTCCTACTCAGGCGGCGGGCTTCAGCTTCGAAGAATTCTTTAATGTCTTCGTACGACTTACCTTCCTTCGGAGGAGGTGCATCGCAGGCTGAAAGGATCAAAAGAATAAAGAGTAGTCCTGATCTCATTTTGATACCAGAACTTCGCCGCTCATTATTTCCGGTACAGGAATGTCCATCAATGTCAGGATAGTAGGTGCCACGTCACCAAGTTTACCGCTTTTAATATGATTAAAATCCTTATCGATCAGGATACAGGGAACCAGGTTGGTTGTATGTGCCGTGTTAGGGGATCCGTCCGGGTTGATCATAAAGTCAGCATTGCCATGATCAGCAAGAATTATAAAAGAATAGCCGTTGGCTGTACCCACCTCAACAACCTGCTGAAGGCAGCTGTCTACTGTTTCGACGGCTTCCACCACGGCTTCAAAAACCCCGGTATGGCCCACCATATCCGGGTTGGCGAAATTCAAACATACAAAATCAGGCCACCCGGTTTGCAGTTCCTGGCAAATCGCCTCAGTGATTTCGCGAGCGCTCATCTGTGGTTTCAGATCGTAGGTTGCTACCTTAGGTGAAGGGATCATGATCCGCTTCTCCTGTTCAAAAGCCTTTTCACGACCTCCTGAAAAGAAGAAGGTCACATGGGGGTATTTTTCTGTCTCAGCTATCCGGATCTGTGTCTTATGATGTTTTTCGAGTACTTCACCAAGGGTATTGCTCAGGTCGTCTTTACTGAAAAGCACCCGCACATTTTTGAAGGTATCATCATAGCCGGTCATGGTGATGTAGTGCAGTGGAAGGGCTTTCATTTCCAACTCAGGGAAATCTTTCTGAGTAAGGGCAATGGTGATCTCGCGGCCGCGATCGGTGCGGAAGTTGAAACAAACGACGACATCGCCCGGCGCTATGGTAGCCACAGGTTTCCCGGTCTCATCAACCTTCACGACAGGTAGTATAAATTCATCGGTTACATCCTGGCCATATGAGTGCTGAATGGCCTGGACGATATTGCTTGCTGGTGTTCCTTTACCGTGAACAAGCAGATCATAAGCCAGTTTAACGCGCTCCCAGCGGTTATCGCGGTCCATCGCATAATACCGGCCTATAGCGGATGCAATGGTTCCAGCTGAGTGCTGCAGGTGTTCCTCCAGTTCGGTGATGAAGCCGATCCCTGAATTAGGGTCCGTATCACGACCATCTAAAAAAGCATGAATAAAAACGTCTTCGACGTGGCTGGCTTTGGCCGCATCGCACAATCCTTTCAAATGATTTATGTGAGAATGCACACCGCCGTCTGATACGAGACCGATAAAGTGAACCTTGCGTTTATTTTCCCTGGCATAATTAAAAGCTTCGGTAAGCACCGGGTGAGTGTTAAATTCCTTTTCGGTTACCGCCTTATTGATCCTCCCCAGTTCCTGGTAAACAACCCTTCCTGCGCCCAGGTTCATATGGCCGACCTCAGAATTGCCCATCTGGCCTTCCGGTAAACCTACTGCTTCGCCGGAAGCCTGTAAAGTTGAATTAGGGTATTTTGCGATAAGGGAGTTGAAAAAAGGAGTATTCGCCTGGCTGATGGCATCAGAATTATCATGTTTACCATATCCCCAACCATCTAATATCAGTAATATTGCTTTCTTATTCATCGGTACAAATATACAGGAGCTGGTGGAAATTGAGTACAAATATTATGGGTGGCATGCTTTTAGCGCAGGATAGTTACATATATGAAGACTAATATCATAATTTCCGTTTTATTGTGTTTTTTGATGTTAACGGGCGCGCAGGCAAAACAGGCTGATATAGTCAACGATCTGGCCGGATTGCTGAAAACTTCTAATACCCGCGAAATTTCCCAGCATTTTGCATCGACCGTCGAGCTGATCATCCTAAATGAAGAGGATGTATATTCGAAAGTACAGGCGGAGATCATTTTAAAAGATTTCCTTAATAAACATCAACCTAAGTCAGCACGGGTAATCCACAGGCTGGATTCGAATCCGAGTTACCGCTTTGCCGTTATCGAGCTCGACACAGAAGACGGGAAATTCAGGACTACCATTTCCCTGAAGGACACAGGCGGCCGATTTCTGATCACAGAAATGCGCATTGAATTCGATAAAGAATAAATACTTTTATTAAGTATTCCTACTTTTGAATTCACACATACTTTATGCAGTTAGACAAAAACATAATCCTGCCTTTCATTGACCTGGCATTAAAGGAAGATATAGGTGACGGTGACCATACGTCGCTTTCGACCATTCCGGCCGGGCAGCAAGGTGAGGCACAGTTAATCATAAAAGATGAAGGTGTCCTGGCAGGAGTTTCCGTAGCGCTCGAAATCTTCAGGGTAGTTGATCCGGAGCTGAAAATTGAGGTACTTCTTGAAGACGGTACACGTGTCAGAAATGGCGACATTGGTATGTATGTTTCCGGCAGTGTTCATTCCATCCTGATTGCAGAAAGGCTGGTGCTGAATACAATGCAGCGCATGAGCGGCATTGCCACCACAACCCACCATATTGTGAAGCTTCTTGCCGATACCAAAACAAAGGTACTGGATACCCGCAAAACAACTCCGGGATTGCGATATCTCGAAAAACTGGCTGTTAAGATAGGAGGTGGAGAAAATCACCGTTTTGGCCTTTATGATATGATCCTGATCAAGGATAATCATGTTGACTATGCAGGCGGCACCGCGAAGGCTATTGAAGCCGCTAGAGATTATCTTGCAGGTAATGGCATCCGGATCCCGATAGAGATTGAAGTGCGCAACCTCTCAGAAGTAAAAGAGGTACTTCGCGTCGGTGGCGTCGATCGTATTTTACTTGACAATTTCGACTTTGAACATTTAAAGGAAGCTGTTGAGCTGATTGCCGGAAGGTATGTCACCGAAGCTTCGGGTGGAATTACTGAAGAGAACGTGGTGGAATATGCTAAATGCGGTGTCGATTATGTCTCTATGGGAGCACTTACCCACTCATTTAAAAGTCTGGACATGAGCTTAAAAGCTATTAAAGAATAATTAATCAGGTATCTGAAGCTATTCAGCTAAGGCTTTTTAGTAATATTGCACCCGGATGATCTCGATTTATTCAATATCAGCATTGATTGCTGCATATCTGTTTGGCTCTATTCCAACTGCTGTCTGGATAGGTCAAGCTTTCTATGGAATAGATGTAAGGGAATACGGGAGCGGGAATGCAGGGGCTACCAACACTTTCAGGGTGCTTGGCAAGAAAGCCGGTATCGCCGTCATGATCCTGGATATTTTAAAAGGATATACGGCTACAAATCTGGCCTATCTGATCGGTCTTTCGGTCACTGGCCCGCACAGTTCAGTTCAATTTGCTAATTACCAGTTAGCATTGGGTATCACTGCTGTTATGGGGCATTTGTTCCCGATTTTTGCGGGCTTTAGGGGTGGTAAAGGCATCGCCACATTGTTTGGAATGATATTGGCAGTACACTTCCCGGCAGCAATGCTTTGTGTTCTTGTCTTTGTTACGGTGTTACTGATCTCCAAGTATGTTTCGCTTAGCTCCATTCTATCAGGATTTACATTTCCGCTAAGTATCATATTCGTATTCCAGTCACCAATCCGTTCGGTTGTGTTATATGGCATGTGTATTTGTGTCCTTATATTGGTTACTCACCAAAAAAACATTGAACGATTATTAAAAGGTAAGGAATCCAAAGTATTTCTGTTCAAAAAGAAGGCAGTTTAACCAACTGCTATCAGAATTAACCTTTTTAACAATATAATCGTGATGATGAAAAATTTGAAATTCTTCTCAGTTATTGCCGCGTCTGCCATGCTGATATCGTCTTGTTCGACAGTACCTTTGACAGGCCGCAGTCAGCTCAGCCTTGTTGATGACCAGTCTTTGCAGCAGGAAGCCAATGGAGCGTACAGGGCTTTTTTAAATGATCCTTCGACAAAAGTTGTAAGAAGCGGTGCTGATGCTCAGCGGGTGAAGAATGTGGGAGCTAAAATAGCAAGCGCGATCAACCGCTATATGCAGGCCAACGGATATGGAGCCAAGTACAACTATCAGTACGAGTTTAATCTTGTTGAAAGTAAAGATATAAACGCCTGGTGTATGCCAGGCGGAAAAGTAGCCGTCTTCACAGGCCTGCTGCCTGTTACCAGGGACGATACAGGCTTGGCAACCGTTATGGGACATGAGATCGCCCATGCTATTGCTCAGCACGCCGCAGAACGGATGTCCCAGATGACCGCTGCGCAAGTTGGAGGTGAGGTCGTTGGAGCAGCTGCCGGCGGCAGATCTGAAGGTACACAACAGGTCATCGGGCAACTCTACGGTGTAGGTGGTCAGTTAGCTTTGTTGAATTATTCCCGGAAACAGGAAACGGAAGCCGACAGATTGGGATTAGTATTCATGGCCATGGCAGGTTATAATCCCGACAATGCGGTGTTATTTTGGGAACGTATGGCAAGTGCCAAACAGGGTGGTGGAGCACCCCCTGAATTTTTGAGCACTCACCCAAGCGATGCAACACGTATCGCAGAAATAAAGAGACATTTGCCTGAAGCAAGAAAGTACTATAAGAAATAGTATTTGAATGGATAGGTTAGCCGTGAACCAACTGTTTATCAGAAGTATCCTGGTTAATCATTGTCTACACCTAATAATTGAAAGATAGCCTTAGCTTTAAGCAGGCATTCTTTATATTCTTTTTCTGCGTTGGAATCGCCGGTAATGGCGCTTCCAACCTGGAAGGAGAGGTAGCCCGTCTTGGCATTGTACAACATCGACCGGATAATAACATTGAAGTCAAAGTCTCCTTCGGGCGAGAAGTAACCCACGGTTCCGGAATAGACTCCCCGGCGGGTTCTTTCGTATTTATCGATAAGCTTCATCGCGCTGATCTTGGGTGCCCCGGTCATAGAGCCCATTGGGAAAGTGTTTTTAATTATTTGCGCGTTATTCAGGGCTTTGTCGGCCACGCAGACCACCGTAGAGATCATCTGGTGTACCTGCCTGAAGGTATAGACTCCAAAGAGCTCTTCTACTGTTACGGTTCCGGGAACTGCACTTTTGGTCAGGTCATTTCGAACCAGATCAACGATCATCACATTCTCGGCTAGTTCCTTCTCATTCAGGCGCAGTTCATTTTTTACTTTCTCGTCCTCATCAGGATTTTGCTGTCTTTTGGCGGTACCCTTGATTGGTTGCGATATCAGCTTGCTTCCCCGGCGACTCAGAAATCGTTCAGGAGTAGCAGAGAGTATATAATGATCGCCCATTCTGAAAAAGTTAGAGAATGGTGTTGGTGAAATACGGCTTAGTTCGATGTAAGCGCTCACCGGATCCAGGCTTGCATTTTCTGCGTAAAATTCCTGGCAGAAGTTAGTTTCATAGATTTCGCCGCGGTGAATATGGTCCTGAAGGCTATGAACTGTATCGATGTATTCGGCCTTTGTGAAGCGACTTTCAATCGTGCCACGGAATTTCACAGTTGTTTCTTCCGGCAGATCAATATTTTTAATCAAGGATATTACTTCTTTTGACCGGGAAGAGATTACCCTGACTTCTTCTCCTTTTATCAGTATGAGATGCAGCGGTTCAAAAAAATAAAGATCGGGGAATTGAAGATTATCGGTATTGTTCGATTGAAGGTCTTCCGTTTCGTTTTTTAGATCGTAGGACAGGAAGCCTGGCAGATAAGATGTATTTTGTTCTATAAAGTCACTTAATTCCCTGAAGGCCTTTCCCGTATTGCATTTTACAAAACGTTTTGCCCCTGCGGCAATCAGAACATCAAAAGCAGAATAAGGATCTTTAAACCCGTTGGAATCAAAATAACAGGCCGTTGTAAACTTCGATGACCAGTAAAGAGCCTTCTGTTTGAAAGCTTCTATTGAAGGAACCTGAAAAACCTCTGCCTCAAGCATGGTAGTATAGAAATAAAGCCTTCTGTAGATTATACAGAAGGCTTTATTATTTTAGCAAAGTGTTATAGTCTGAACGCGGTCTGGTCCAACAGATAGATATTTGACAGGCACGCCAAGATGTTTTTCCAGGTACTTAATGTAGTTCTGTAATTTTTGAGGTATCTGTGAAACTTCACGGATGCCTGTGAGGTCCTCGTTCCATCCGGGAACAGGCTCAAATACCGGCTCGGTTTTTACCGCGTTAATATCATACGGCATATAATCGATGGTTTCACCCTGGTATTTGTAATGGGTGCAGGCGTAAATAGTATCGAATCCGCTCAATACGTCGGCTTTGGTCATTACCATTTCGGTAACTCCGTTAAGCATGATTGCGTATTTAAGAGCAGGGATGTCAATCCAGCCACAACGGCGCGGACGTCCGGTCGTAGCTCCGAATTCATGGCCAATCTGGCGAAGTTTTTCACCGGTTTCGTCCTCCAGTTCAGTAGGGAAGGGACCGCTTCCTACACGCGTGCAATAAGCTTTGAATATCCCGATAACATTACCGATATTTTTTGGTGCAATTCCCAGTCCGGTGCATGCCCCTGCGGTAGTTGTATTGGATGAAGTAACAAATGGATAGGATCCGAAATCAATATCCAGCATGGTCCCCTGGGCGCCTTCGGCCAGCACGGTCTTGCCTTCACGGAGGTACTGATTAACGAAATGCTCGCTGTCTACCTGGGGGATATTTTTCAATAACTCTACAGCCTCGAAGAACGCAGTTTCTCTTTCAGAGAAATCAGGAATTTCGCCATAATGAGACAGAATCGACTTGTGCTTGGCTACCAGGCGATCATAACGTTCCCGGAAATCCGACAGGGTAGTATCACCGACTCGTAATCCGTTGCGACCGGTCTTATCCATATAGGTTGGTCCGATACCTTTTAGAGTTGAACCGATTTTATCAGCTCCCATTCTAGTTTCCGAAGCCGCATCAAGCAGCTGGTGTGTCGGAAGGATCAGGTGAGCCTTACGCGCGATCACCAGTTTTTTATCGGCAACCGGATCAAAACCGTTTTTCTTCAGGTTATCCAGCTCCCTTTTAAGAATGATAGGATCGATCACCACACCATTACCGATGAGGTTCATGGCTTTTTCGTTAAAGATCCCTGATGGAATAGTATTAAGAACGTATTTCTGATTATTGAATTCGAGTGTATGACCGGCGTTAGGACCTCCCTGAAAACGGGCGATAAGGTCATAAACAGGGCTCAGAACATCAACAATTTTGCCTTTACCTTCATCGCCCCACTGGAGGCCTAATAGTACATCAACAGCCATTATCTGGTTTTTAGTTTTTGGATCGGAGTAATAAGCTTTTTATTTCCGGATTTTAAAATCTTCTGCAAAAGTATAATCATCTGCCTATCTTTTCAGATAAAAGTTCAAATTCGGTGAAATATGCATAAAACCTATGCCTCATGCACAGGTAGTGCCATCCGGCAAAACGGTCCTTGCAGGAGGTCGGGTATGGTTCGGAATTGTTAAGCCTTGGCAGTGAATGCGTCGCAATGACCTGCTTTTAGTTTTTCACAATTACCATATAAATTCAGAGAGTGATGTTTAATCTCAAATTTAAGCAGGCCGCCCATCATACTCTGTATCTGCTGAATGCGGGGGTCACAAAATTCCACAACTTTACCGCAGTCCATGCAAATAATGTGATCATGCTGTTTATACCCGTAAGATTTTTCAAACTGGGCCATATTCTTGCCGAACTGGTGCTTGGTTACAAGGTCGCAGTTTAGCAATAGCTCCAGCGTATTGTAAACGGTTGCACGGCTTACACGATATTTTTTATTTTTCATGTGGATATAAAGTGATTCCACGTCGAAATGATCATTGCGTGAGTATATCTCTTCCAGGATAGCGAAACGTTCGGGTGTCTTCCTCAGGCTTTTATTTTCGAGATGGGCTTCGAAAATCTTTTTAACCATTGCGATTGTCTCTTGTGCGGGCATAGTAATATTATCGAGCGGCAAATTTATTGAAAATATAAAGAATTACTGATCACTTATTCAGGAAGCTTTTTCCATGCTTCCATCAGGAGAATCGAATCTGGTAACGGAAGTTACACCTTTGACCTCTTTCAGGCGGCCAATCAAACTATCAAGATGTTCCGTATCATTTACAAAGACCATAATAGAGCCATCGAAAATTCCCTCGTAGCTGTCAACGGTTATTGAACGCATATTAACTTTGAAGTCACTGGAAATAACGGTTGTAATACTGTTGATAAGACCGACATCGTCAATGCCTCTGATACGAAGACCTGTTAAAAAGGCCAGTTCCTTCTGTGAATCCCATTTAGCTTTTACAATACGATAACCGTAATTTGCCATTAATTTGGCAGCATTGGGACAGTTGGTACGGTGAATTTTAATCCCGTCACTCACTGTGACAAAGCCAAAAACGTCATCTCCCGGGATAGGATTACAACAGGTAGATAACTTGTAATCAATCTTTTGAAGATCTTCGCCTATCAGAAGGGTATCGCTGTCCTTTCCTTTCGCTTTTTTAAGGAAATTTTCGATCGGTATAGGTTCAATTTTCTCAGGTTTATTCTCTACCACCTTCTCTGATGCAGCAAATTCCTTCAATTGTTTCAGATCAATGATACCTTTGGCAACATTATAAAACATATCCTGTGTCGAAGGAAGCTTGAAGTAATAAGTGAGCTTATACAGATTATCGGAGTTGTAAGTGATCTTAAGCGACTTTAGCTTACGCTCTAATATTTCCTTTCCATCTTCAGCGATCTTACGTTTTTCTTCTTTTAAAGCCGATTTGATCTTGGATTTTGCTTTGGCTGTTACTACAAAGCTTAACCAGTCTTCCTTTGGAGTTTGCTTGCTGGAAGTAATGATTTCTACCTGGTCACCATTCTGTAGTTTGTGAGACAGGGGGACCAGCTTATGGTTAACCTTCGCACCGATACATTTTGCACCTATATCGGTATGGATTTCAAAGGCGAAGTCCAGTGCGGTTGCGTTAATCGGTAACTGTATCAGGGCACCCTTTGGAGTGAAAATAAAGATCTCATCTGAAAACAGGTTCATCTTAAAATCATCCAGGAAATCCAGTGCGTTTGCTTCAGGGTTGTTTAAAAGTTCACGGATCTTATGTATCCATTGATCCAGGCCGCTATCGGCAGATGCTTCCTTGTATTTCCAATGTGCAGCGAAACCCTTTTCAGCGATCTCATTCATTCGGCGGGTTCGGATCTGAACCTCAACCCACTGGCCCCGGGGGCCCATTACTGTTGTGTGAAGAGATTCATACCCATTGGCTTTAGGTGATGAGATCCAGTCGCGTAATCTGTCCGGATTAGGCCGGTATAGATCGGTGACTATAGAATACGCTTTCCAGCTATCAGATTTTTCATTTTCGGGCTTACTGTCGAGGATGATCCGGATGGCAAAAAGATCATATACTTCATTAAAGGGTATGTTCTTCTTACGCATTTTACTCCAAATGGAGTTGATCGACTTTGGGCGTCCGTAAATATCAGCTTTGAGACCCTGCTCCGTTAAAATCTCATTGATCGGTTCTATAAAATCCCGGATAAAATTTTCCCGCTCTACTCTTTTCTCATTAAGCTGCCGGGCTATAGATTTATAAGTTTCCGGTTCCATATATTTCATGGAAAGATCCTCAAGCTCCGACTTCATGGTATAGAGCCCGAGTCGGTGAGCAAGCGGTGCGTACAAATAGACGGTCTCTGAAGAGATCTTCAACTGCTTATCACGCGGCATGAAATCCATGGTTCGCATATTATGCAACCGGTCGGCAAGCTTGATGAGAATTACCCGTACATCATCCGCCAGGGTCAGCAGCATTTTACGGAAGTTTTCTGCCTGCAAGGAACTATTATAATCGAAAACCCCGGATATTTTCGTCAAGCCGTCAATGATCTTGGCCGTTTTTTTACCGAATTCTCGCTCAATGTCTTCGAGAGTTATATCGGTATCCTCTACAACATCATGCAATAGGGCACAAACAATAGAGGTTGTTCCCAGGCCGATTTCTTCAGCGGCGATCTGGGCAACGGCAATAGGATGATAGATGTATGGTTCGCCTGACTTTCGGCGCATATCCTGGTGACTTTCCAATGCCATATCAAAAGCGCGGCGGATCATCTTCTTATCGCCCTTCTGCATGGTTGGTTTACAGGCTCTCAGTAATGCTCGATATCGTTTTAAAATTTCTTTTTTTTCAGCTTCCAGGTCGATCACTAATTCATTCATATTAAATACAATAGCTGTTTTTAAAAAGCGTTTGCCTGATTGGGTTACATTCTAAGGGTCAGGGTATTAATAAATACGATTTTAGGTGTAACTTTACAATTCCTAAATTTATGAAAATTTTCAGGCTTGCGGCTATTTTTTCTTTGGTACTGACGTCGGTAGTAGCAGTTGGCCAGATCAAAAATGACCCGTTTATAAAGGGCAAAAATGATACCATCACAGTTGCTGTCACCAACATCGACAATGAACTAATTCCCTGGTTCCCGCTATCCGATGTGGTCATTACTGACACCCGCATATTTAAATCGCCGCTTGAAAGGGCAAAGTTTAACAGGCTCAAATACAATGTTTTGAGGGTACTTCCTTATGCGATGTTTGCCCGTAACAGATATGCGCAGCTGCAGCGTGACCTGGCCGCATCCAACACCCGCCGGGAAAAGAGGAAACTGATTAAAGCTTTTGAAAAAGAGATCAAGGATATGTTTAACAAAGAGATTAAAAACCTGACGATCACACAGGGTGGTATCCTTATTAAACTCATCGACCGGGAAACCGGGACCAGCAGTTACGATTTACTTAAAGAAATGAAAGGTGGTATGACGGCATTTTTTTACCAGGGAGTAGCACGCGTTTTCGGTAATAACCTGAAGAGTCAATACGATCCGGAAGAAGACCGCGATATTGAAACAATTATTAAAAGTTCGGGATATTACATGTATAATTAAATATGAATAAAAAATCGGTACATCAATTCGACGTTCAGAAAATGAATGGAGAATCGATGAGTTTAAGAGAATTTGATAATAAGGTTTTGTTGATCGTAAACACCGCTACCGATTGCGGTTTTACCCCCCAATTAAAAGAGCTTGAATCTTTACGGCGCGACTTTGCAGGTGAAGATTTCGAAATTCTTGCCTTTCCTTCCAATGACTTTGGTGGTCAGGAGCCGCGGGAAGGAAATGCTATTCTTGAATATTGTGTGCTTAACTACGACGTTCACTTCCCGATTTTTGATAAAACGAGGGTTCGCGGAAACTATGCTCATCCGCTGTTCAAATTTCTTAGCGATAAAAAGCTAAACGGACATGTCGCTGCGGCGCCGCGGTGGAATTTCCATAAATACCTGATAAATCGTCAGGGGGAAGTTATTGACTTTTTTTATCCCTTCACCAAGCCGAATTCCTCCAAGTTAAGGAAGAGAATACTTCATCAATTAAAACAAGAGATTATATGAAGCTGGATATACTGGTTTTTGCCGTTCATCCTGATGATGCCGAACTAGGTTGTTCCGGTACTATTTTAAAACATATTGCTGCCGGTAAAAAAGTTGGTATTGTCGACCTTACCCGCGGTGAACTGGGAACCAGAGGTACTGCTGAAATACGTGATGAGGAGGCGGCCAGATCTGCGGCGATACTGGGATTACATATAAGGGAAAATCTGCGTATGCGCGACGGCTTTTTTAAGAATGATGAGCAGCACCAACTCCAGGTTATCAGGGCTATCCGAAAGTACCAGCCGGAAATCATTCTATCTAACGCTTTACATGACCGACACCCGGATCATGGACGGGCAGGTGATCTCGTTTATGACGCTGTATTTCTATCGGGTCTATCCAGGGTTTCAACTGAAATGGCTGGGGTTGAACAACGTCCATGGCGTCCGGGAATGTTACTTCAATATATCCAGGACCGTTACATAGAACCGGATATTCTGATTGATGTGACTGACTTCTGGGACACGAAGATGGAATCCATTCATGCATTTTCAACACAGTTTTTCAACCCGGATAACGATGATCAGGGGACCTATATATCTTCTCCTGAATTTTTAAAGATTATTGAAGCCCGGGCACGTGACCTCGGGAAATACATTGGGGCAACTTACGCGGAGGGTTTTACCAGCCGTAAGTACCTGGGAGTAGATGATCTCTTCCAGTTGAGATAATATTTATAAACACATAAAAAGCCCGGTCAACCGGGCTTTTTATGTGTTGTATTGATATTTACAAACCTGGGAGGATTTTTTCCATTATATCTAGTCCTGCATCTACATGTTCAGGTTGCATGATCAACGCCGGCCGGAATCTGATTGTGTGATTACCACATCCAAGGAACATGACATTTTGCTCAAGCCCTTTTTGTATGAATAGATCACGCATCTCCTTGCTGGGGAAGTCAAAGGCAGTCAGGAACCCGCGGCCGCGAACATTACTTACCTTGTCATTGCTTTCAGCGATTTTTTGAAGGCGTTCTTTTAAGTAATTCCCAACCACTGTGGCATTATTCAGCAGATTGTCTTCTTCGATAATTTCCAGGGCCTTAGAAGAGCGTACCATGTCTACCAAATTGCCCCCCCATGTCGAGTTGATACGGGAAGGAACGTTAAAGACATTGGTTTCGATCTCGTCCACTTTCTTTCCAGCCAGAATACCGCATACCTGCATTTTTTTTCCAAATGCGAGGATATCCGGACGGGCATTTTCACCGAAGTGCTCGTGACACCAAAACTTTCCGGTTAAACCTACACCGGTCTGTACTTCGTCATAGATTAAAAAGCAATCGTTCTCATCGCAGATAGTGCGCAACTGTTCCAGGAACTCCCTGCGGACATGATTATCTCCTCCTTCCGATTGGATAGGCTCAATAATTATGGCACATATATCATTCCTATTGTCTTCAAATGCCTGAGTGATCTGAGCAATGGATAATGCTTCTCTCTTCTTCAGATCTTCATACCCTTCGTCAGAATAAGGGAATTGCATCGCCGGCAGGGACACCCTTGGCCAATCGAATTTTGCAAACCATTTAGTCTTATCCGGCAATGTATTCGTGAGACTTAAAGTATAACCGGAACGGCCATGAAATGCTTTTTCAAAATGGATGACTTTGAAACCGCGTTCTTTAGTATAGCCTTTCTGAAAGTTCTTCTGAACCTTCCAGTCCATAGCGACCTTCAGGGCATTTTCTATCGCCAGCGATCCGCCTGCTATAAAAAATGCGTGAGGCAGGTATTCAGGGATGCCCACTCTTGAGAAGGTTTCCACGAACTGTGCATACTGGGTTGTATAAATATCTGAATTCGAGGGATTAGTGAGCGCCGCCAGCATCAGATTCTTTTTAAACTCCTCGTCATGAATCATTTTAGGATGATTATAACCCAGCGGTACAGAAGCAAAGCAGGTGAAAAAATCCAGCAGGGTACGATTATATTTAGCATCATGAATATAAACACCGTTGCTCTTTTCCATGTCGAAGGTTAAATCAAATCCATCGGCAAGAATGTGTTTACTCAAAGTTTCCTGAACCTGGTTTGGGGAAATTGATAATTTATACATAGCGCTTGGGTTAGACTCAAAAATATCAAAAAGGGCTTAGAACTTAAAATTGTGAGGTTTTTTGAGCTTTTTGAAAAAGAATAGCTTTAAATGATTTAAACATGTTTTTTTGCCGGAGAAGGTCAATGAAATTTTATTTATCGGCTGGCTCGCCGGGAAAACCGGTGATGATTCTGCCTGAATATCCGCTATATCGCCTGCTGTATTTTTTTTGTCATTCCTAATAAGCCAAGCAGGCCCCCTGTATGAACGGCTAATATTTTACTCCCTTCTGGAAAATGGTTTTTCCGAATAAGATCATAAAGTCCGAAAAACATCTTGCCTGTGTACACTGGATCCAGTAAGATACCGGTCGACGACGAAAAGGTTTGTATAAAATTCAGCAGGTGTGGCTGTGTTTTCGCATAGCCTCCAAAATGATATTCAAGGTGCAAAGTAAAGGAAGGAGGAAAATCAAAATACTTTTCAATTTCCTGCCTGATGAACCTACCGTCTTTAAAAACCGGTACCGAATGAAATGTAGAAGGAAGGTTTCGGTCGGTAATGCCTTTAAGAATGCCGGCAGCAGTTGTCCCGGTTCCGCTTGCGCAAATAATGTGATCATAAGGCTGAGTTAATTCACTGATAAGTTCGGCACAGCCTTCTACCGCGTCAGGACCTGAGCCTCCTTCATCTATGAAAAAAGCCATATCATCGTTCGAAAACCACTTATCAAAAAGGAGCTCTTTATCACGATAGCTCTCCCGATCGACAAAGGTCAGAGTCATGCCGAACAATGTGCAAAGGGTTAGAGTATCGTTTTTTACCGGTTCACCCCGTACAATGCCGGTACTTTTGAAGCCAAATTTAGCAGCGGCGCAGGCGGTTGCGAGCAGGTGATTCGAATAGGCTCCCCCGAAAGTTACCAGGTGTTTTTTATTTTCGCTAAGCGCCTGCCGGAGAACGTATTTTAATTTTCGCCATTTATTGCCCGAAATAAACGGATGAATAAGATCATCCCTCTTCACATAGACGCTTACTTTTTTTGTAGCAAAAAAATCGTCTTCAATTAATTCTTCCGGACTGTAATATTGCAGATCAATCATTAATACCTTACATGATCACAAATATGTCCATTTTTAGAACAGAAAGGGAATGACCGGAAATCTGAACATTTATTGCAGAGAGTGGGGAATTATATCCCTTTTGATGTAAAAACTTACGCCTAATGTATTAAATATATGTATATCAGTAACTTATAAATCGAATACAACAAGCCTGGTAGTTCTCCTCCGAATCGGCCAGTGATTCTAAAGGAAGACTATAGTATCTTATAAAACCGTCAATATCAGTTGATTGCCTAAGAATGTTGCTTAATGCCGATAATAGATCTGCTTGATTAGATAGGGAAAGAAGTTCAATACGATTACGACATTTCTAGTAAAATTCTTCATAGCGGTAGCTTTAGACTTAAACTATATACCAAAGCCGTACCAATTTTGTTTTTAGACAGGTATAAGATTAAAAATTTAGATTTGCGGCATGATTGAAGATGCCGATGTTCTCGAGGCAGGGGAGCAGGACCTGTATGAACATTTAAGAATTGTAGTTGACAAAGGTCAGTCCTTACTACGGCTGGATAAATTCCTGATGATCCGTATTGAGAATGCTTCGCGTAATCGTATACAAAATTCTATTGAAGCAGGAAATGTACTGGTAAACGACCGCCCGGCGAAGGCAAGCTATAAAGTTAAACCCTTTGATATTATTTCAATGGTATTGCCGCACCCACCCCGGGACACTGAAGTTTATCCTGAAGACATCCCCCTTGATTTTGTATATGAGGATAATGATGTAATACTTATCAATAAATCTCCGGGGATGGTTGTCCACCCTGGTTTTAATAACTATACGGGTACCCTCGTCAATGCCCTGGTCTATCATTTCAACCAGCTTCCCCAACTGCCGGGAAATGAAGGCCGTCCGGGCCTGGTCCACCGTATTGATAAAGATACGTCTGGTCTTTTACTGATCAGCAAGAATGAACGGGCTATAACTCATCTCGCCAAACAGTTTTTCGATCACACCATTAGTCGTAAATATGTGGCACTTGTTTGGGGTGATATCGCGGAGGACGGAACAGTAAAGGGGTATATAGGCCGTAGCGCAAAGGATCGGAAGATTATGGCCGTTTACGATGATTCCGAAAAGGGAAAATGGTCTGTTACTCATTATAAAGTCCTTGAACGGTTCAATTATGTAACCCTCATCGAGTGCCAGCTCGAGACGGGCCGAACGCACCAGATCCGGGCTCATATGAAACATATCGGTCATCCTTTGTTTAATGACGGCACTTATGGCGGTAACAAGATCATGAAGGGAACTGTATTCAGTAAGTACAAACAATTTGTTGAAAATTGTTTTGAGTTGTTGCCGCGACAGGCTTTGCATGCTAAATCACTGGGATTTGTACACCCGGTAAGCAGGGAATCTCTGTTCTTTGATTCCGAAATTCCCGCTGATATTTCAGCGGTTGTCGAAAAGTGGCGCAATTATATAAAAGATTAAAGCACCGGATTTATTTTGAAATCACAATTCATCAATTTTAATGGGACTATCCTGCCAGCAGAGCAGGCTGTAATGACCGTGACTAACCGTGGATTTCGTTATGGTGACGGATTGTTCGAGTCTATGCGTTGGATGAAGGGTGAGCTAAAATTTGCCGAGCTCCATACTGACAGGATAAAGAAGGGAATGAAGGCCTTAAAACTGGAGGGATATTCCCATATTGACACCTATTTCCTCCGTGAAAATATTGCAGAGCTGATCCGGCGTAATAAAACCGGTCCGAACGCAAGGGTACGTTTAAGCATATTCAGAGATTCAGGCGGACTATACAACCCCGAAAGCAATAAAATGGGTTATGCCATTGAGGTGAGCAAGATCCAGGAATCTGAATATACATTCAATAACAGGGGTTTGATCGTTGACATCTTTCAGGACATACCCAAGCCGCTGAACATTCTTTCTAATCTAAAAACAAGCAATTCACTGATTTTTGTGCTGGCAGGCGTATTTAAAAATCACCATTCTTTGGATGAAGTTCTAATCCTCAACCAAAATGGGTTTCTGTGCGAAGCCATGAGCAGCAACATCTTCGTGGTTTATAATCGCGAAATATATACGCCGGCCTTGACCGAAGGGTGCATTTCCGGAGTCATGCGTCACGTGATAATGACCCTTGCAAAAGAAAATGATATTAACATAGTAGAAGCCCAGATAAACCCTGCGGTGCTGGATCTTGCCGAGGAAGTTTTTCTGACAAATGCGGCAAAGGGAATTCAATGGGTAATGGGATATAATAACAAAAGGTATTTCAATGAAACCTCCCGGTTTCTGCTCGAAAAACTGAACAAAAAGTAGAATCCCAACGTTGTTTCCGGTAAAAGTACTTGCTAATGGAAGCACCCAAAGTAGCCTTAGCGCCACCAGACGGAGGGATCATGTACGCAGAAACTGACATGGATCGGCTGATTCCGGAGCCGCTTAATACATTAACATCGGGATTTTTTTTGATAATCGCCGTTTACTGGTTAATTCGCCTGCACGGTTTTTCGCTAAGGTCGGTGTTCCTATCCATCGCAACTTATATTTTACTGATCGGTAGCATCGGTGGCACCGCTTATCATGGTTTACGACTTTACCCTTTCTTTATCATGATGGATTGGATTCCCATAGTGATTTTATGTATGCTAGCCTGTGCTTATTTCTGGGCGAGAGTTTTAAAGAAATGGTTAAATGCCTCACTGGTAGTTTTCTTATTTTTCCTGCTGCAGTTCTTTATAAGGGGCTATATGGAGCAGCATAACCACCTGGATTGGGGGATCAATCTTAACTATGGATTAATGGCGATAATGGTGCTGACTCCCTTAATAATTTATCTCTTCAAAACCAGTTTCAGCTACTCGTCGCTGGTATTTGTAGCAATTGCATGTTTTGCGCTGGCGCTCTTCTTCAGGATCTCCGACGGCTGGAGCCTTTTAGCCGTGGGAACACATTTCCTGTGGCATATACTTGGCGCAGTCGCAACCCAGATGATATTTTTATATATCTATAGGATTGAAAATACCAGGTTAGTATTGGGCAAGTCCGTTATTACAGCGTAGGTAGATTACAGGCGTACCCCGCGTAGAAATTCATCGATCTTCATCCTTTTCTTTCCTTCCAGTTGAACGTCTGTTACCGAGATAGTGCCATCTATACATCCAAAACGCAGAAAGGTCTTACCATCGCTTTCGTATTTGCCAGGCTTAATGGCAGAAGCAGCTTCCTTTATTTCTGCCTTAAATATTTTAAAGGTCTTGTTATTAATATGGCTGAAAGCTGTAGGGTAGGGACTTAGACCTCTTATCAGGTCGTAGATCTTTTTAGCAGGCATGTCCCAGCGGATCTGGCAGTCGTCTTTGAATAACTTCGGAGCATGCTTTAACACGGAACCTTCAATTGCATTTTGGGGTGTTTCCTGGTATTCCCCGGTTTCAATAGAATGCACGGTTTTAACTAGTAGCTCGGCTCCAACTTCCATTAATTTATCATGAATGTTTCCGGCTGTTTCGTCCGGAGCTATGTTTACCGGCTCAGAAAATAAAATATCGCCTGTATCGATCTCATGCTTCAGAAAGAAGGTCGTGACGCCTGTTTGGGTTTCTCCGTTTATAATAGCCCAGTTTATTGGCGCTGCGCCTCTGTACTGTGGTAACAGTGAGCCATGTAGATTTATTGTACCCTTTGGTGGCATATTCCAGACAATCTCTGGCAACATGCGAAATGCAACTACTACCTGGAGGTCGGCTTTCAGGGATCTCAGTTGATCCAAAAATTGTTCGTCTTTAAGTTTATGAGGCTGCAGAATGTTCAGGCCTTTTTCCCGGGCATATTGTTTAACGGCAGATTCCCTGATTGACTGCCCGCGGCCAGCCGGCTTATCCGGCGCTGTGATAACACCAACAATGTTTGACCCTGCTTTTACCAATGCATCTAATGATGCAACAGCAAATTCAGGAGTTCCCATAAAAATTATTCTCATATGCTTACAAAGGTAGATCAGGAATTAAATACGAGGAGTAATGAACAAGGAACAAGGAGCAAGGATAACCATCTTTATTCTTTATTCTTTAATCTTTGTTCTTTACTCCTTTATCATCATTCCCTGCTATTGGTATAATAAGTATTTCTTACGCATGATCTTATACTGAGATAAACCTGGTTCCCAGCTCTGGCGTATTTCTTCCTCTGATTTACCTGCAATGATTTGATTACGCAGGTTTTCAGTCCCTGCAAGTTTATCGAAGTTACCCATCTGGTTACTTTGTTTGTAGTCAAAGAACTTCTCCTTATAGGGATAGGCGGCATAAAGTTCCATCAACCAGCTCAGGTTTATTTTCCCGGTATTACGGAATTTGTTTGTGTTGTATTTCCTGAGATCCAGCCCATAGCAATCTTTATCCTGGTGTAACGGAGTCTCAGCCATTCCCTTTATGCTTTTGGGAGTAAAGTAGAATTTATACTTACCCTTGAGATCAGGATTACCGAGAACAGTGAACGGAAATTGCGTGCCACGGCCCTGGCTGAGTATCGTTCCTTCGAAGAGACACAATGTGGGATACAACATGATAGATTGTTGCGTATTTAAGTTCGGTGAGGGCTTAACAGGCAAGGTATAAGGCATCGAATGAACATAGTTTGCGACTTTGATGATCTTCAATTTGCAGATGACCTTATTTGCCAGCCAGCCTTCTCCGTTTAGCATCTGTGCGTATTCGCCCACGGTTAGCCCATGCACAATAGGAATGGGATTTATCCCGATACCGGATTTTAATTTAGCTTCCAGGATCGGACCGTCAACATAAAAACCATTCGGGTTTGGACGGTCAAGTATCATTAACTCTTTGCCGTTTTCCGCACATGCTTCCATTACACGCTGAAGCGTATTGATATAGGTATAGAAACGAACGCCGACGTCCTGAATGTCGAAAATCATAATATCAATGTTACTGAGATCTTCAGGAGTCGGTTTATGATGCTTGCCATAAAGTGAAATAGCCGGGATCCCGGTTTTTTCATCGACGCTATCGTCCACCTTTGCTCCGGCGCTTGCATTGCCGCGGAAACCGTGTTCAGGGCCAAAGATCTTGACAATGTTCACACCAAGGGCTTTGAGACTGTCTACACTGGTGGTGTTGCCGATTATTGAAGTGGGGTTGACTACCATCCCCACCCGTTTTCCCTGAAGATAAGGAAGGTATTTTTCCGTCTGGTCAGCCCCGGTTAAAATGTGCTTGGCCGATTGGCGTTTCGGGGCTGAAGCGGTACTTACTGTGTATCCTGGAGTTTGAACTGGTTGACTAACCTGGCAAGAGCCTGAAAATCCGGAAAATAGGGTTAAGGATAGAAGAGTTGAAAATGTTCCTTTCATAAAATTGGTTGTATATCTGCTCAGAAATAAAAAAAATGCATCTTTGCTAAGGTACAAAAAAATACATTTTACGCTTGAATCTACCCTTTTTCATTGCTAAGCGCATTACCTTTAATTCAAACCGCACCTTCTCAAAGCTGATCGTGCGCATCGCGATTTTAGGAATTATGCTTGGCCTGGCTGTCATGATTCTGGCAGTCGCTATCGTAAAAGGATTTAAGTCAGAAATCCGCGAAAAGGTTCGCGGATTTGCCGGTGATATACAGATTGTTAAATATGATCTGAATACTTCCTTTGAAAATTCTCCTTTTGATATCAATCCGGTTACCCTGAAAACTATTCAAAAGTATCCCGAGATTGCCTTTACCCAGTCTTTTGCTACGAAACCAGGTATTATCAACACCAATGATGAAGTCGAGGGTGTTGTTTTGAAAGGGGTGGATAAGAATTATAACTGGGATTATTTTAAAAATATCCTCGTTGAAGGCCGCATCATCAACTTTAGCGACAGTGTGCAGTCGCAAAGGGAAGTGCTTATTTCCCAGTATACAGCAAACCGGCTTAACGTTAAAGTGGGAGATGATTTTCTAATGTATTTTGTACAGCAGCCTCTCAGAAAGCGGAAGTTCGACATTGTCGGGATCTATAACCTGGGAGTTGAAGAACTGGACAAAATGTATGTGATCGGAGATATATCGCTGATCCGGAAACTAAATAAATGGACCCCGACGCAGGTAGGTGGCTTTGAATTGCGCCTGAAAGATTTCTCCAAACTTGATACAGTCGCTAACAAAGTTTACGAAAACCTGGATATCGATCTGCGTTCGGTTACAGTTAAAGAATATTACCCTACGATCTTTGAATGGCTTTCCCTGCTGGATGTGAATACGCAGGTTATCCTGGTACTGATGCTGGCTGTGGCAGTTATTAATATGATATCAGCTCTAATGATCATGATCCTGGAACGTACCAACATGATTGGGATATTAAAAGCGCTTGGATCCGGTAACTGGAGTATCAGGCAGATATTTCTCTATAATGCTGCTTATCTTATAGGAATGGGTTTATTATTCGGAAACATATTAGGGATCGGAATAGGAGTTTTTCAGGACACCACACACTTCTTCCAGCTCGATCAGGCCTCTTATTTTATAAGTTTTGTTCCGGTTCAATTAGAAATGATGGATATACTTCTTTTGAACGCGGGCACATTGATAATCTGTCTGTTAGTTATGCTCATACCCTCCCTGCTGGTGACCCGGATCTCACCTGTAAAAGCCATAACCTTCAAGTAATTGTCTTACCTCATCTGGAGAATCAGGACCGCTGATTTTGTTCCTTGTTCAGTTCCGGGGGCTGGCTTAACGTCAGTAAGGATCAGGTTGTAAGGCTTGTCCTCATATTCAATTTGTAAGGTATCCGCTTTTTGATAGCGGGTTTCACATTGTCCGATGCAGAATGAATATTGTTTATCCGGAGCTTCTGGGCGTCTTACATTCAACTTTACCTTTGCGTTGCCTGCCCACACACACTGAACATTCTTAGGACAGCGACTGTCTGTTATTTCGCTAACTCTTAGCTCTATATTTTCAGAATTAATAAGGACCTTTCCGTTTAAAGGAATCTTGAAGGGAGAATTGAGCTCCACATCCTGAGGTGCAGGTAATCCGTCCTTTTTGCAGGTTGATGCCACAAGCGTGCAAACAGTCAGGAAAGTAGCAAAAGCTATAATGTGAGTTTTCATACTATTTGGAACTATTAAGCTTGATGATTAACGGTTCTTCCAGATCAGTTCAATAGGACCCGTGAAATTCAGGTTCTGATATTCTCCATTAGTTAAGGTCAGCTGCATCCCATCGCAGTCGTACAATGCCGGAATGCTGTTAACATTCGGCTGGCAGTTTGATAGGATAAATACAGTTTGGCCTTTATATGTTGACCTTGAGATACTATAGCAGTCTGTGGATTTGGCTAAGCTCTCTATCCTGGTCTTAAGCCATGTTAAGGTTTCATCCGGCCGGTCACCTCCACAGTGATCTGAAGTTGATTTCTCGCAGCCGGTAATCATGATGGCTATCGAGAAAAGAATGATCAATACAGGTCGTCTCATAATTATTTTTTTAAGGGAGCAAATCGAAGTTTCAGGTTGAATCCTGCTGATCCGAATTTGAGGTCTTCCGAGCCAAGACCACTGAGAGGATATTTTAAGAATGGTTCGAGGCTGATTGTCTGCGTCTTACCAAAGTTTCTGCTTAATCCCAGGGAGAGATTAAGCGTTTGTCCCAAATCAAAATTACTAAGCTGTTTCTTTATTTTCTGATCTTGTGTCTGGCTAACGTAGTTTCCAGATGCCGTGCTAAAGTTCCGGTAATAATAGGCATAAGTTTCATTCAGAAATGTGCCCGAGCTCAAGCCTGCCAGGACATAGAATCTATCGCTTTCCGGAACAAACTGGTACTTGATATTTAAAGGGATATCCAAAGCCAGGAGATTGGCATTATAGCTCGTGATTGTTGTCAGATTCCCGGACCCTTGATTCAACTTTGAATCAAAAGACGCGTATGCACTGGACGGCAGGTCTTGCGCATTGTCATAGCTAAGGCTGTGGGAAGCAATGCTAAGTCCCGTAGAAAACTTCAGGTTTTTACTTAACCTGATATCTGAATTAAAGCCTGCACCGAAGTTCAGCTGATTTTCGCTGCCTTCCGAATAATTTAAGTAGCTGCCCGCAAAAACGCTCAATGCAAGTTTCTTTGTTTTCTCATCCGAACGTTTATCCCCAGTTCCGGACTCAGCCGGGTCAGGATTGAATTCTTTAATATATACAGGTTTTTTAACCGGATCAATTGGTGTCGGACTAAAATGTGCCGGGTTTTTTACGACCAGGGAAGCTGCCTTAGCCATTCTTATTTCATCAGCCCGTTCGGATACCACAATTGGTTCCAGTACAGAATCATGCTGAACCTTAGCTATTGAGAGGTTTAAGTCTTCTTCTTTGTTTTCCGCAGGATGTGATAAAGCTTGCTTCAGCTCTCCGGTGTTCTGCACATTAGCAGTGCCCTTTCGCTGAGATAAAACAGGCTTATTGTTCTGAAGGACTTCATTGCCTTGTTCTTCAGTATTGAACTGAGGTGCTTTTTTTGAATTGATCATTCCTCCCTGGTCTTTTGCGGGCTTTATAGCTATCATCTCCTCAGACTGATCAACAAACCACAAACCGGTGGCCAGCATTAATATCGCAGCCGCTGTACTTAGCCAAAGAATCAGGGGCCTGCGATTGCGCACAGGATATTTCTTGCGCAGTTCTTCCCAGCCGGCGTCTGCCGAGGGGTCTTCGAAATTCTCAAAAACCTGCCTTATTCTGCCGGTAAGCATCTTGTCAACTGGTTCGTTCATATATTCCATTTTCCTGTTGCCAGGTTTTTCTTAATTTTTCTTTAGCTCTGCTCAGATTGACTCTGGACGAACTGGCCGGGATTCCCAGCATCTGACCGATTTCTTCGTGGCTGTAACCGTCGATCTCATAAAGGTTGAAAACTGTGCGATGTATCTCAGGTAATCTGTTCAAAAGTTTAAGGATATCTGAAGCCTGCAAATTTTCAATAGCGCCCGGATTAGTGGAAACATTCCCGGCCGTTTCCAGGTCAGCCTGATAAAGAAGTTTCATGTCTTTTCGCCGCCGGTCAATTGCCGTATTCACAATTATTTTCCGTAACCATGGTTTAAATGTTTTTTCGCTTTCAAACTGACTTATAGATTTAAAAACTTTGATAAAAGCGTCATTAACAACTTCTAGCGCGTCATTTCTATCCGGCAGATATCGCAACCCGACGCCCATCGCGTAACCGTAGAAATGTTTATACAACTTTTCCAGGTACTTAAGATCGCCATGTTTGCATTTCTGAATGAGCTCAGACTCAGAAATCAGCGGATTTTTTAACATCTATTAGTTTAATCGTTTCAGGCGGTATTCATAAAGTGGGTTGACCGTATTGCAGTTCGGACACGGATCATAGCTCCGGGTCAAAATCAGGCTGTCTCCTTTAAAACGGTAATTATATTTACCTTCCAGTATAAGGCCCCAATCGAAATTAGCAGTCCAGATATTCTCATCGCTAAAATTTATCACATTTTCTTCTAAAATTTCCAGTGTGCCCGATCCTCCTGCCGGTATATAGCTGGCGTTTCGGCCCGATGAATACCTGTTTTCTGAAAAGGAAATTTCGGCATTGCCTGATTGAACTGGAAGATCATTTGAAGGACGATAAAAAAATCTTCCCTGGTAAGTGCCATTAAGTGCGCCCGGACTTAATTTATCTGTACAAGCTGCGAAAGCCATGCACAGTGCCAGAATAATCATTCTTGTCCGCATCTTTCTGGTATTAATTAAAAGCTGGTTGAATAATGGCGAGCTCTTCCCTGGTAAACCCATTTCTTAAACTCCAGGCATTTAAGACTGGATCATGCCCGAGCTTGTCGGAATCGTAAAATTCCTTATTGATCTTTTCGGTAAGGTCTCCGCCGCCCGCCTTGCTTACCAGATAACCAATCGCTGAAACTCTACCCTGATTATCTACTAAACAGGGACTAATATCACTGCCGGATTTGGGGTAATCCGGAAAGATCCCTGCTTTCCAGTAATCGTTCAGATAATCCAGGAGCTGTTCACGATTTAATCGGGTTTGTTGATCTTGATGTTCGTATTGACTTTCCCGTAAGAGCATTTCGGCGTAAGCAAGGTGTGTCTGAATTCTCAGGTCCCTGTCAGTTCCGGGTGATGGTAAGTGTCCAAACTTTTTAACATAACTGATATCACCTATGATGGTGTTAATAGCCGGATTGTAATCAGTCGCAGCTGTGAAATAGATCCACACAAATACTAAGATCAAGGTGCTAACCGAAAATATTAATCTTTTCATCGAGTTCCTTTTTTATACCCATACGGGAGGGAAAGGAAGAACGATACAGGCATAAAAATTATTGTTTTCTTTAAAGGCCCGCTGAAATCGGTATTGTGATAATTATAATATCGTCTTTGCCTCATTCCAGTAATGGTCCATTTCAGCAAGGCTCATATCTTTCAGCTTTTTACCCGAGGATGCCGCTTTACTCTCAAGGTATTGAAAACGCTTGATAAATTTTTTATTGGTCTTTTCAAGGGCATCCTCCGGATTAATATCGATAAAGCGCGCATAATTGATCAGTGAAAACAAAAGGTCGCCAAATTCTCCCTCGGCCCTTTCCTTGTCAATAGTCGAGTTTTCGGCTACATTGAATTCGTCTCTGAACTCGCGCATTTCTTCCTCAACTTTTTCCCAGACCTGTGATTTTTCTTCCCAGTCAAAGCCGACACCCCGTGCTTTTTCCTGTATCCTCGAAGCCTTTACAAGCGCCGGCAATGAAACCGGCACGCCTTCAAGCACTGACTTATTGCCTTCCTTCAGCTTTAATTGTTCCCAGTTCCGTTTCACATCAGCTTCATTATTAACCACTGTATCGCTATAGATATGCGGATGGCGATGGATCAGCTTATCGCAGATACTGTTTAATACATCCACAATTGTGAAGTCATTTGTTTCTGAGGCAATGCGGGCATAAAATACCAGGTGAAGCATGATGTCACCAATCTCCTTTTTTATCTCCTGCATGTCGCCATCCAATATGGAATCAGCGAGCTCATAGGTTTCTTCAATCGTCAGGTGACGAAGCGTCTGCATCGTTTGTTTTTTATCCCACGGGCATTGTTCCCGCAAAGTGTCCATAACGGTTAGGAGCCTTTCGAAGGCAGAAGCAGGGGTGGTGGCAAATGGGGGAGCAATATTTGCAGACATAGACTTTTTTTCCGCAAAAATAGCGATTTTGAACAGATGTATCGTTCGTTAGGAAAGGTATGATTTCATCACTTTGGCGTACTCCTCGCGGGTGAAGTAGATAATAGGTTCCTCTGATGTATGGGAAGCCTCCAGGATGATCTTTGTGCCGAACTCGTAAGGCTCGATAGTAATCACGCGGCCTTTGTCAAAGTTGACCACTTCATCGTCAATAAGCAGGGTAAATGTATCAGCTGACATCGGAGGTTTAGATAGTAATTGTATAACTATTGAATAACAGGGGTAAATCCTTATTGTTCATTCCAATCAGGGAATTACAATCGACATATGATGGCTGAAAGAAGACGGGCACTATCATGGGTGGTTTGTAAATTAAAAGAACTTCATTCTTAATCAGGCTTTAAAATCACAACAGACAAATTTTACTGCTAAACGGGGTTTAAAGGCTGATAACGATAACAGAACTTTGTGTTTTGTTTAAGAAATAAATTTCTATATTTGCACCTCGTTAAAAACTAAGTATTTAAATAAATTAATCTAATAATGTACGCAATAGTAAGTATAGCCGGACAGCAATTCAAAGTTGCAAAAGACCAGCATATCTTTGTACACCGTTTACAAGGAGATGAGGGCGCTAGTATTGAATTTGACAATGTATTATTAGCAGAAGATGGTGGTAAATTCAAAGTCGGTTCAGACGCTTTGAAAGGTGCTAAAGTTTCAGCTAAGATCGTGTCTCATTTAAAAGGAGATAAGGTGATCGTTTTCAAAAAGAAACGCCGTAAAGGTTACAAAAAGAAAAATGGTCATCGTCAGCAATTCACTAAACTTGAGATCACAGGTATCTCTTTATAAGCTGAAAGCTAAGGTTAAAGCCGAAAGGCTAATAATTAATTAAAAATTCTGGATTGATCTCAATCCATAAAAAATAAAAAACAATGGCACATAAAAAAGGAGCCGGTAGTTCCAGAAACGGTCGCGAGTCGCATAGCAAGCGTTTAGGTATTAAAATTTTTGGCGGACAGGCTGCATTAGCAGGTAACATCATCGTTCGTCAGCGCGGAACAAAACATCACCCTGATAAGTTTGTAGGTATTGGTAAAGACCATACTCTATTTGCTTTAGTTCATGGTACAGTTGTATTCACCAAAAAGCGTGATGACAAATCATACGTTTCTATCCTTCCCCTGGAAGACGAAGTAACTGTGGTAGAAACTCCTGTGGTTGAAGAAAAAGCAGCTAAGACTGAGAAACCTGCAAAGAAAGCTAAAGAGGCTGCTCCTAAAGCAGCAACTGAAACTCCCGGTGAAGAATTAGCTCCGGCAGAAGAATTGTAATTCTCCGAAACATAATAAAAAAGCCTTGCCGAGATGATCGGCAAGGCTTTTTTATTGCCTGGTATTTGAGTGAAGCTTTAATGCTCTCTTAAGAGCAGGTCATTTGCAAAATTGCTCAACATATCTTTTTTAATCGGACTTACATTAACACGTTCCAGGCAATCAAGCGCACGCTCTGAGTAGGAAAGCATTTTCTGCTCAGCCAGCTGCCTGACATTCAATTGATCGTAAATCTCCGTAATAGCAGCAACCTTCTCCAGAGGAGCATTCGATCTGTCCACCCAATCAGTTAACCGACGTTTGGTTTCATCGGAAGCCAGCTCTTTTGCTTTAATAAGCATAAATGTTTTTTTGTTGGATGTAATGTCGCCGCCAACTTGTTTGCCAAATTTTTCGGGATCGCCATAAACATCCAATATGTCGTCATGAAGCTGAAAGGCAAGGCCGAGATTAATTCCAAACTCATAAAGCAGACCAGCATCAGTATTGGAAGCGCCGCCGATAAGTGCGCCGATTTCGAGGGCTGCGCCGAGCAAGACGGCGGTCTTTAACCGGATCATATTCAGGTAATCAGCTTCAGATACATTGTTCAGTACTTCGAAATTCATATCTATCTGCTGACCTTCGCAAACGCCAACTGCTGTATCATTAAAGATCTGCAACACATCGGGCAGTATGGCAGGATTAACCTGCATGATTAGTTTGTAGGCCTCCACGAGCATCACATCACCGGACAGAATGGCGACGTTATTACCCCACTTATGCTGTACCGTTGGCTTTCCGCGACGCAGCGGAGCATTATCCATAATATCATCATGCATCAGGGTGAAATTATGAAAGACCTCAATGGCCAGAGCAGGCTTGATTGCCTTAGTGATGTCATCAGTAAACAGGTTACAGGCCATCAGTACAGAAACCGGCCTGAGACGTTTCCCGCCAAGTTCCATCAAGTAGGAGATGGGCTCATATAATTCTTTGGGAGATTGGGGATACCTTGATTCGGCTATTGCCTGATGGATAATAGCCTGAAGCTGATTGATTGAATGCATTGGGTATAAAGGTACTGCTTGCTGGTATAATAGTGAAATTTCTGCTTTAGGGAAATTGCTTTAGCGCCCAGGGGATCTAACTTACAGAGGGTCTTGTTACCTGCTGTATCTTAGTTCGGTCTCCCACGATCCAGACAATGTCATTCCACTCAAAAACAACGGAAGAATGTGGATTTAAAATCCTTCTCCCATTTTTCTCGATGCCGACCACCAGGCCATTTGTTTTCTCGCCAATTCCGGAGCTCTTAATGCTGTAGCCTTTAAGTCTGGTATGCTCATCAACGAGAATCTTTTGCAGCACGATATCCTCCATATTAAATTCCTCCGCATCAACAGGCTCAATTACATCGAAGACCGGCTTGAAAGTTTGGATCTGCGCATCTGTTGCAATTATTCCAATGCGATCATAAGGTAAGAGCTTATGAAGTCCGCCTGGTGCATGGATGAGCTTTTCACCACGTTTAATATAAGCAATGCTGATTCCGAACTGTTCGCGCCAGGCCAGTTCCTGCAGCGGCTTTCCTATATAGGAAGCCAGCGGATTCACAGGCAGATCGACGATATGCGCTTCCCATGGCGACAAATCTGACTCTGAATACGCGTTTTTCAGTAAATTATCACTTGCTGGCCGTGCCTCCTCAACTTCCCGGGCATTGAGGTTAGTCAGAAATCTGCCTTCAATTCGCTGGTAGAACTGCTGCAGCCTCTTGGAAAATAGCACAAGAACAATGACTATTACAGGCACAGCAACAAATATGGCTACAGTTGTAGATACTATCTCGCCAACCCAAATTGTAATAAGGATAACACCGATTAAATTTCGCGAAACCTCCAGGACCAGTAAGGGACCGTGGTTGTACTTCTTATCAAGCCACATTTCCTTATAAGCCATATTGTTTGGCCGTTTAGCCATTAAAGCCCAGAAGAATGGCGAGGCAATGGCAAGCAACACAATCAGAGACATTACTTTGCTTGTAATGTTGTTATCCATGTTCTCACTTAAAAAAGGAAGGAGGAAATTGACCGACAGAAGCATCAGGGCCAATATTACGATTCCATTGATAATCACAATATTGATGTAAGCCATGATCACTCTTTTCCAGTCACTTTCAGCCTGAATCTTCTGCGTACTGGATGAATAATTATTCAGGGTATTAAGCCATTTAGGCGGAAGTATGCTGACAAAAAAGTTATAAAAACGATCTGAAAACTTGATCATATAAGGAGTTGTAAAAGTTGTGATAGCCGAGGCTCCCACCGCAACCGGGAACAGGAAATCACTTGTCACATTGAGGGACACGCCTAACGCCGCAACGATGAACGCAAATTCCCCTATCTGGGCCATACTCATTCCTACCTGTACAGCCTGCCTGAGTGGCTGGCCGGACAGCAATGCGCCGAGAGTGGTGCTGAAGAACTTTCCGAAGAGCGTTAGTAGTGTCACCCATAGAACAGGCCAGCGATATTGCCAGATGACCTCCGGATCGATCAGCATCCCGACAGATACAAAAAAGACTGCGCCAAAAAGGTCTTTAACGGGTTTGATCAGGTGCTCGACTTTCTCCGCCTTTGTTGTCTCTGCCAGTATCGAACCCATAATGAATGCTCCAAGTTCTGCAGAAAAGCCCACCTGAGTAGCTATCAGCACCATTCCTAAACAAAGCCCTATCGACAGTATCAGCAGTGTTTCTTCATCTAACAGGCCCTTAACGCTGCGAAGCAGAGATGGCAAAAGAAAGATTCCGGTTATAAACCAAAGCGCTAAGAAGAAAAGAAGTTTAAGGACTGTCAGGAGCATCTCCGTTCCCTGGAATTGCTGCGTCACCGCCACAGTGGAAAGCAATACCATTAACAGGATCACGACTATATCTTCAACAACAAGCACCCCGAATACGATCCTGGCATATTGCTTGGTTTTCACACCGAGCTCATCGAAAGCCTTAATGATGATCGTGGTGGATGAACTGGCGAGCATACCTCCCAGGAACAGGCTGTCCATAGTTGACCATCCCATTCCTTTACCCGCAAAATATCCGGCCAGCGTAATAAAAATGATTTCAACAAATGCGGTTATAGATGCCGAACCTCCCACACGCATCAGCTTTTTAAAGCTGAATTCCAAGCCAAGGCTGAACAGTAAAAAGATAACACCGATATCAGCCAGTGTTTTAACATTCACCGTGTCTGCAACTGTGGGAGTTAAGGATAGATGGGGGCCGACAAGGAGACCGGCGATAATATAACCCAATACTAGTGGCTGCTTAATGCTTCTGAACAGTAGGGTCGTAATTGCTCCGGTTATGAGTATTAATGCTAAATCTTCAATAAGTTTTGGTAAGTGACCCATCGGCTAGTATAAAGTGAATTAATGAAAGCCCGAACAGCTTTAGAATGTGCGCCCAGATTGATAATCTGCGCTTGTCAGCATATAAAAGTAATAAAATAATGAAATAGCCCGTCAGGAATGAGCAGGCCTCTCGAAAAAGGTGACATTTAATAGATATGGCACGAAAAAAAAGAGAACAGGTAGTAAACTGTTCTCTTTTTTAATTTCCGCCTGATTATTAAAGGCTAATCTTTGGATTTCAGGCTAGGTAGGGTGTGCGCTTCAGGAGCAAATGATCTAAAGATATTTTACCGCTGCCAGTAACCAGCAATATTACATACCCAATAAGGTAATGCAATCCTATTTCTTTATTGGCAAATGGATCTGCGGCATGAATTAAGAATACAGCCACCAGCATTGTAATGATCAGCGGGATTGTGGCCAGTCGGGTGCTTAATCCAAACAAGATCAGGATAGAACAGAATACTTCGGCAAAGACTGCCAGTGCAAGTGATATTTCAGGGCTGCCAATCAGGGCAGGGAACTGTACAGCATCCCCTGACACAAGCGACAGCAACTTTGGAATACCATGAACCAGCATGAGCGATGCAATAGAAACTCTCAATATTAAAATAGCAATGTCTATATTTTTATCCTGGTGTTGAACATTAAATAATCGTTTCATTTTTTATACTTCTTTGATTGGGTGATTTAATTAATTGTTTTCTTACTGCAGGAGCTACTTTCGTTCCAAAGAGCTCGATCGAACGTAATACTTTTTGATGCGGCATATTTCCGAGACTCATTTGGGCCAGGAAGCGCGTGTTGCCGAACAGTTCATGCTCATAGAGTATCTTGTCTATGACCTCCTGCGGACTTCCTACTGCCAGGGCACCTTTGACAGACCGCGAATGTTCGAAATGCTGCCTGCTCAGCGGTGGCCAGCCCCGGTCTTTACCGACCTTATTCATCATCGCTGAGTAGGAGGGATAAAGTTCATCAGCTGCCTGTTGCGAATTGTCTGCGACATAGACATGGGAATTAATGCTCAGCTGAAGTTTTGCCGGATCGTGACCTGCCTTCGCAGCTGACGAACGGTATAATTCAACAAAAGGCACAAAGTGTTCAGGATTACCTCCAATGATAGCCAGAGCCAGCGGAAGATTTAAGGTTCCGGCTCTGACGGCTGAGGCAGGCGTTCCTCCTGCTGCCAACCAGATGGGAAGCTTTTCCTGCAATGGCCGGGGATAAACTCCCCGATCTTTAAATGAAGGCCGGTGTTTGCCGCTCCAGGTGAGCTTTTCAGTCTCATTCAGTTTGAGGAGTAATTCGAGCTTTTCCTTAAATAGTTCATCATAATCATTCAGGTCATAGCCAAACAGGGGGTAAGATTCAATAAATGATCCCCTGCCCGCCATCAGTTCTGCCCGTCCTCCCGATAAGAGATCAACGGTGGCAAACTGCTGAAAAACTCTGACCGGATCGTCAGAACTTAAAACAGTGACCGCACTCGTCAGCTTAATATTTTTCGTTATTGCCGCTGCCGCCCCAAGCACTACAGCCGGAGATGATATAGCGTAGTCCTCACGGTGATGTTCGCCAACACCGAAAACATCCAATCCTAATTCATCTGCTAGTTTGATCTCTTCCAGCAGATTGGTCATTCGTTGATGCGCATTTTCTGCACCCCCTGAAGTTCCGTCAGGCTGCATATCGGCAAATGTATATAGTCCTAATTCCATGAGAATTCGTTTAAATAGTCCTTTAGTTATGGAGGATTTTCCAGCCCGCCTGCCAGTTGTACTCGTTTTTTATGTTTAATTGTACAAGCAATAACTGCATGCCTTCAAGTGTTCTGCTCATCGATAATGGACCGGCAATCAGCGGGTTAAAGCCTGTGGTCTCTACTAAATCTGAAACCAGATTTAGTGCCTCTTCATCGTCGCCAGCAATAAAAGCGTCAGTTTGCTTTCCCGCTAAGACTGGCTGATTAAAATTGGTAGAAAAGCTTGTGTTGAACGCCTTAACTACTTTGGAGTTTGGGAGTAGTTTCTGAAGCTGTTCCGCCGCACTGGTATCAGGAGAGGTCGATAAGCCATCGTAAGTTCCATTCAGGGGATTTGCGATGCTAATCACTATCTTCTGATTAGCTACTTCCCTGATCTTTTCCGCCATGGCAAATTCCTCACCGAAAGGGATGGCCAGGATAATAATGTCGGCCTCCCAGCTGGCATTGTAGCAGCAATCTATGGATTCAACTTCCGCTCCCGGGTTTAGGGATTTGATTTCATCAGCCAGCGAATCTGCTGTATTATTTGGCCCCGAAAGTAGCAGAAGCCGGTAGTTGCCTTTAGCCAGGCTTCTCGCGATGGCTGAACCCATGTTACCAGTCGAGCCGATTATTGAGACTGTTTGTTTAGTTTGCATATCTGATATTCGATACACAAAAGTAGTTGCATGGAGATGCTCATTCCATTGAGCCTGAACAATAAAAAGCCTTGATTTATATCAACAGATCCGGAAACTACTTGGAAGCGATTTTTTTACGGATGCGACTCAGCGTTTCCGGTTTTAACCCCATATAGGAAGCGATCATATGCTGGGGGACACGCTGGGCGATATCCGGATATATCGAAATGAATTGTATGTAGCGCTCTTCTACCGGCAGGCTGATTATCGATGTGAGCCTTCTCTGCATCGCCATATAGGCTCCCGTTAATTGCATGCGAGTATACGTCTCGTACTTGGGAACACGTTTTAGAATTTCGTCCTGGGCTGACTTAGTTATAAGTACAATTTCGCTATCTTCCAGCGCGTCGATATGATACTGAGCCGGCTCGCCGGTAATAAAGCTATAGAGATCAGAAATAGTCCAGCCTTCCAGGGCAAATTGAATGATATGCTCGTTGCCTTTTTCATCTGTGGAATATGCCCTCAGTGTTCCTTTTTCCACAAAAGCGATCGCTTTGCAAACATCCCCCGCCTGGAGCAGGTACTGTTTTTTACGAAGTTTTTTGGGAGTCAGATAACTTTTTATGATCTCCTCTTCTTCTTTTGTAAGAGCGATCTTTTCATTCAGGCTTTTAAAGAATAGTTCGTACATGCGTGCTGGGGATAGAGGTACAGGATTATCAGCTTTGAACTCAGGCTAATCACATGTAAATAAACTGATTTTTCTGCTGAGTTTTTCTTTTGATGCGTAAATAGAAAGCTCCTGTTTGTTTTAACAGGATATCGCGTTGAGGTTTATTTCTCTGTTGCGAAACCTCATAAATTAAGTAATTGAACTAAGATCAAAATAGTAGTTCTATTCGACAGGAATAATAGGAACATTCTAGTAGTTGGACTCAAGGATCTTACTAGAAAGCTACTAGAAAACCCCTATAAAGTCTCTATAAAACTTTAACTAATTAATGATGATAAGCATCATGATTTAAGGCTCTCATGAGCAGCATTTCCGAGAACAGGTTCCTGGTTACTGTAATTATAAAAAAAACCCGGCTAAATATTTTAAGCCAGGTTCTGCTTTGAAAGGTCTTATTTCCTATTTCAATTTTTCCCGGAACAACTCTACAGTTCTTTTCCAGGCAAGCTTTGCCGCAGTCTCATCATATCTGGTAGGTGAAGTATCATTGTTGAAGGCGTGATTTACACCTTCGTAGATATACAGCTTATAATCTACTTTATTGGCTTTCAATGCTTCCTCATAAGCTGGTATACCGGCATTGATGCGCTCATCCAAACCTCCGTAGTGCAGCATGACCGAGCTTTTGATCTTTGAGACATCTTCAGCCTTTGGTTGCGCTCCGTAGTAAGCCACTGCAGCCTGAAGCTTTGGATCGTTGACGGCTAGTTTGTTGGCCATAGCGCCGCCCCAGCAAAAGCCGACACAGCCGGTTTTTCCGTTTCCCTCTTTATGAGAGCGGAGATAGTCAAGGCCACGAAGGTAATTCTGAAGTGTTTTTTCAGGATCTAATTTGCCGATCATTTCCCTTCCCTTATCCTGATCTTCAGGGGTGCCGCCCAATGGAGACAATGCATCGACGCCCATTGCCAGAAATCCCTCTGCCGCTATTCTCTTTGTGACATCAATAATGTGTGGATTCAAGCCCCTGTTCTCATGGATGACCAGCACAGTCCCCAGTTTGTTTTTATTCTTAGGTCTTGCCAGGACAGCTTTCATTTCACCATCTGATCCGGGATAGGTGATATTTTCTACTGTGAGGTCTTTCTCATCAAACTCTGCAGCAGCGGCATAGTTGTTTTCCAGGAGCGGAAGAATGTTTAAGGCTATGGCGGTACTTCCGGTCAGCATCGCCAGCCTTTTCATAAAATCCTTTCTCGTTATACCGCTGTGCGTGTATTCATCATAAAGATTAATTATTTTCTGATCCATGTTTAAGAATTTATTATTGGAGGTTAGGTTTAATTAATTATCGATTTATGAGGTAACAAGAGTAAAATCAATCTGGCGTTTACTCAGGTCCACCTTTTTTACCATGATCTTCACTTCGTCACCTAGCTGGTATTTCTTCTTCTTCCGCTGGCCTATTATACAATAGTTCTTTTCATCAAGCACATAGAAATCATCGTTTATGTCCCGCAACCGCACCATGCCTTCGCATTTATTTTCAATGATCTCGACATACATCCCCCATTCAGTTAGACCGGAAATAATACCGTTATATTCTTCCCCGATATTATTTTCCAGGTATTCCGCCTGCTTGTATTTCACGGAGGCACGCTCCGCGTCGGCTGCTTTCTTCTCCATCTGGGAAGAATGAAAGGACATTTTCTCATACTCATCCTCGCTGACAGATTTTCCGTCCTGGAGATAGAGTTCGAGCAGGCGATGCACCATTACGTCGGGATATCGACGGATGGGTGAAGTGAAATGGGTGTAGAAATCAAATGCCAGGCCGTAATGGCTGTGTTTTTTGGTCGTATAAACGGCCTTTGCCATCGAGCGAATAGCCAGCTGGGTTAAGACATTTTGCTCCTTTTTACCTTCGACATCTTCCATAAGGTAATTTAATGAGCGGGCTATTTCCCTGTCGGAAGTGGTATTTATCTTATATCCGAACTTTAAAGCGAACTGCGCAAAGTTTTGAAGGATCAATTCGTTAGGGGCATCGTGCGCACGATATACAAAGGTCAATTTCTGTTTACCCTTCCCTTTTTTCGCGATAAACTCAGCCACCTTGCGATTAGCCAGCAGCATATAGTCTTCAATGAGTTTATGTGCATCCTTACGCTCTTTCACATATACGCCGATCGGGTTTCCCTGCTCGTCAAGTTTGAACTTAACCTCCGTAGTTTCAAAACTGATCGCGCCATGTTTAAATTTCTCTGCGCGAAGGAGATAAGCCAGCTCATTCAGTTTCAGAAGTTCTTCGCTGTATTCGCCCGTTTTGGTTTCGAGGATAAGCTGCGCGTCTTCATAGCTAAAGCGCTTATTGGAGTGGATGACCGTTTTACCAAACCACTGGGTGATCACCCGGGCATGCGCATCCATTTCAAAAACAGCTGCAAAGCACAGTTTGTCCTCGTTCGGCCGTAAGGAACAAAGACCATTGGATAAGTGCTCGGGAAGCATCGGGATTACCCGGTCTACCAGGTAGACTGATGTTCCCCGCTCGAATGCTTCCTTGTCGAGTGCCGAGCCGGGCTTGACATAATGGGAAACATCGGCAATGTGTACTCCTATTTCGTAGTTCCCATTGTCCAGCACCCTGAATGAAATTGCATCATCAAAATCTTTTGCGTCTTCCGGATCGATAGTGAAAGTAACGATATCTCGGAAATCACGGCGCTTAGCTATCTCATCGGCGGAAATATCATCTGATATTGCTTCTGCTTCTTTTTCAACGTTTTCGGGGAAGGAGAGGGGGAAGCCATAGTCAGCGAGAATGGCGTTCATTTCCGTATTATTATCGCCCTGCTGACCTAAAACATGCTTCACACGACCAATAGGATTTTTTGCACCCTCAGGCCAGTCAACAATTTCGGCAATTGCCTTCTCTCCGTTTTTAGCTCCAAGAATATCACTCAGGGGGATAAAAATATCGTGAAGCATCTTCCGGTCATCCGGAATGAGGAATGCAAACTTTTCAGATAGCTTGACGATGCCTGTGAACTCCATACGGGCACGTTCGACGATCTCGACAACTTCACCTTCCTTTTTACGTCCTTTGCTCTTTGCATAGACATAAACCTTTACTATATCCTTATGAAGGGCGTTACGAAGCTTGCGGGGTCCAATATATATATCATTCTCAAATTCATCCTCACTTACAATGTAAGCTGAGCCGTCGGCTGTCATATCCACACGACCAGTAACATAAGTTTTCAGCTCATTTAACCGAAATTTTCCTCTTTCAGGCTCACTCAGAACTCCTTTTTTGGCTTCCTGCTTTAAGATACTCAGAATTGCTTCGCGGGCTTCCTGGTCTTCCAGGTTAAGTTTTGAAGCGACTTGTTTATAGTTTAGCGGTTTGTTACCGCTCTTTTCAAAAACATCCGAAATGAGTTTGGTTAAAACCAGATCGAAGTTATTTGTTTTCTTTTTAGACATACTTGTGTATTTGTTTCTAAGATAAGGCTTAGATGTTAATTATAGTAAAATGGATTTGTTTACCCTGCTGCTTGTGCCTGGAGCAGCAGCAAAAACGACACTTCTTAAATAAACAGGGAATCGCAGCCCATGTTTAAAGGTTATTTACCGAACCATACTATCAAGAATAGTACCTGTTAAGAGAAAGCCTTAAATGGATTGGAATGATTGACATCCGAGGAGATGCTACCCCGAAGCAAGTCGTTTTCAGCTTTTGACTGCTATCCCTTTCGGAATAGCATTGATCAGCTTGCGGGTGTAATCTGATTGCGGGTTGTGATAAACATCCTCAGCGTCGCCTATTTCTTCGATGCGGCCTTTATTCATTACCATCATCCGGTCAGAAATATGTTTCACAACAGCAAGATCGTGTGAAATGAAGATGTAGCTGAGTTTGAATTCTTCCTGAAGTTCTCTCAGGAGGTTTAGAACCTGCGCCTGGACCGATACGTCGAGGGCAGATACACTCTCGTCGCAAATAATAAATTCAGGCTGTAGTGCCAGTGCGCGCGCAATAGATATTCGCTGGCGCTGACCGCCTGAAAATTCATGTGGGTAGCGGTTAAAGTGTTCCGTTCGCAAGTTAACACGCTCCAGGAGTTCGAGTACCCGTTTCTTTCGTTGTTTGTCGTCCGAGAAGACCGCATGTACCTGCATCGGTTCCATGATCGACTGGCCGATCGTGAGCCTGGGATTGAGAGACGAATAAGGGTCCTGGAAAATGATCTGGATTTCCCTGCGGAACGCGCGCATTTTATCCGAAGACAGATCCCGCAGATTCGTCCCTTTAAAGAAAATATTCCCGCCTGTTGGTTCTATCAGCCGGAGGATGCTTCGGCCTAAAGTTGTTTTACCGCAACCTGATTCTCCCACGAGTCCTAATGTCTCTCCCGGGAATACTTCGAAACTAACATCATTTACAGCCTTTTTATATTCCTTTACCGGTCTGAAAAGTCCCTGGCTTACCGGGAACCAGGTATTCAGGTTTTCTACTCTCAATATGGGTTTATGGGAGTAGATGATATTTTTCCGAATGGCGGTTTTCGCTTCATCGATCTGAAGAGTCTCCAGTACCTGGGTTAGTGTCTGGCCGGCCTGGATATTTCCCTGTTCATCCTCGCTTAAAAAATCAGCCACAACCGGTAATTTATATAAGCGCCTTTCGGGAGATGGCCGGCAGGCAAGTAAGCCGCGGGTGTATGGATGACGCGGATTATTAAAAATTTCCTGGACTTCGGCTTCTTCGACGATCTCACCTCTGTACATCACAATGACCCGGTCGGCGATCTCTCCAATCACGCCAAGGTCATGAGAAATAAATATCAGGCTCATATGCCGTTCTTCCTTGATCCTGAGAAGGAGTTTCAGGATTGTATTTTGAACGGTTACATCGAGTGCGGTTGTGGGTTCATCAGCTATAAGAACGTCGGGATTACAGGAGAGAGCCATGGCGATCATCACTCTTTGTTTCTGCCCCCCGGAAATCTCATGGGGATAGCTGTTATAGATGTGCTCGGGAGAAGGAAGCTGGACTTCGTTGAATAATTCAAGTACAGCTTCTTTGACATTTTTTACTTCTGTTCCGCTTCTATGCCGTTTAATTGCTTCTGCCACCTGGGAACCACAGGTCAAAACTGGATTCAGAGAAGTCATTGGTTCCTGGAAGATCATCGAAATCTGGTTTCCCCGGTAATCCGGCATTTTCTCCTCCGGAAGTGCCAGCAGATCGATATCCTTATAAAAAATATGGCCGCTAAACAGGCTGATGGCCGGGTCATGGAGTCGCATGATGGAAAGCGACGTGACGGACTTGCCGGAACCTGATTCCCCGACGATACCCATAACTTCACCTTTTTTTAAATCAAAAGAGACTCCTTTAACAGCTTCAAACCAACCACTTTCGGTCTTGAACTTTACTTTCAGGTTTTCTATGCGGATCATTTCTCTAAGATCGATATCAGGTTTTCGGGAATAAGTGGCAGGCACTTGAATTTCAGTAAGAGTTGTGCTGTGGTAATCACATCCTTCTGACAGTAGGTAACGATCCGCTGAAGATCATTGTCCTGCCAATATACCTTATTGACATCGCTGCCGCTGATATCGTCCTTCGGTGTAGGGATATTAAACACGGCCGACAGCAAGTTTAAAGAAGTGTAATTTTTATAGTCGCCGAACTTCCATAGCTCCAGTGTGTCTAAATGATTTACTTCCCATGGTTTCTTGCCCCTGATCCGAAGCTGTGGTGGGATAGGAAGACAGTTTACAAGCATTCTTCTGCAGATATAGGGAAAATCAAATTCCTTTCCGTTATGTGCACAAAGCGAGAGTGTCGAAGGCTGCTTGTTAAGAAGTGAGCTGAAATCCTCTAAGATCTGTGCTTCATCATCACCGGCGAATGATTTAATCTTTAATCCGGTTTCACCTCCTGGCAGATGTGAAAAAATTCCCGCTGATATGCAAATGATCTTCCCAAATTCAGCCCATATTCCGGCACGTGAATAAAATTCGGCAGCGGTCTCGCCATCCCGGCGTTGATACTGGGTTTTCTGAGCCCAAAGTTCAGTGAATGGTGCCGGAACCTGATCAAAGGCAGGATATTGGGGGACAGTTTCAATATCCAGAACTAAAACCTGATGCAGATCAATATTTTCCAGCATGAAGTAAAATTAGGAGTTTAATTTAGAAATGGAAGTATCGCCTCATTTGGAAATTAAGGTCGTATGCCGGATTAGCCTATCATTACTCCTGGCTTGTTAAGCACGGGAATACGAATCATATTTGTTTCAACGATGCTTTCGGGTACAAAAATAAATTTTTTATCAAAGATCTGACCGTTAATATAATAGCTTAGCCAGTATTCGTTTGTTAATCCAAATACTTCTTCATCAATGAGCTCGATCAGTGCGAAGCTCCGGGCTGGCAGGTCGCCAATAGAGTGACGAAGTATGGATGTCTTAACGTCTTCACCTTCTTTTTGTCCATATCCCTTTGAACTTACCAGTACAGTTTCTATCGGTTCATTCTTCAGGTTTATCAGATAAACATTCCAGCTCTTCCCTTCAGGCGTTGAGTTTTCAAGTACTACCGCAACCGCAATGTTTTCAACAATATTTTCAGGCAGGTCTTTTTTCATGAGCAAACTGTGTCTCTAAATCAGGGGCATCAGCAGTAAACTGGCTACTTTTTCTTAGGCGCGCTTTTTTTTGCTGGTTTTTTGGCTTTTGTGCTGAAGGCATCCGGCACCTGATCTGTGATTAACTTCTTTACGCTATCCAGCGGCATTGAAGCTAATTCTTCAGCAGTATATTTTTCATTTGTCGCCGGGTTCTTTCCGAGTTTAAGCATCAGTTTCTTGAAACGAATAAATGGTCCCCATCTTCCGTTTTCAATTGCTATTTTTTCCACTGGCCATTCCTGAATGAAGCGGTTAGATTCCTTTTCAATTTTCTTGTCAATCAGTTCAGCGATCTCTGATTTGCTTAGATTTTCGAAGTTGTATCGAGCGGGAACATTGATATAAAGGTCATTCCATTTGATAAAGGGACCGAAGCGCCCTTTCCCTTTGGTAACCGGCAAATTCTGATAATGAGAGATCGGCGCGTCAGCAACGTTTTTTTCATTGATGATCTCTATGGCTCTCGCTAAATTAACAGAAAGCGGATCTTCCGATTTAGGAAGAGAGATGAAGGTTTCTCCCCACTTAACGTAGGGGCCGAAACGACCAACGCCCACACTTACTTCTTTACCTTCGTACTCATCAAGCGTGAACGGTAATTTGAAGAGATCCAATGCTTCTTCAAGTGTAATTGTCTCAACCATCTGGCCACTGCGTAAACTAGCGTAGCGAGGTTTCTCTTCTTCTTCGCTTTCAGCAGATTCGCCGATCTGCACAAATGGACCATATCTGCCGATTCGGACAGTGATTTTTTTCCCTGTTGCAGGATCAGGGCCTAAGTCCCGGCCACCATTGGCTCGTTCGGCATTCAGAGTAGTTTTTTCGACTTCCAGGTGAAATGGGTGGTAAAAAGATGTAAGCATTTCTGACCAGTTCTTAAGTCCCTGTGCTATCTCATCAAATTCCTTTTCTACGGTCGCTGTAAAGTTAAAGTCAACGATTCCTTTGAAATGCTCCACCAGAAAATCATTCACAACCGCCCCGATATCAGTCGGGAAAAGCTTACTTTTTTCGGCGCCTGTGATTTCAGACTTTGTATCAGAAGCGATCTTACCATCTTTCAATGAGATGACATGAAAATTCCGGGTCTTGCCATCACGATCTTCCTTAACAACGTAACCGCGGTTTTGGATCGTGGAGATGGTTGGGGCATAGGTGGATGGTCTTCCAATACCTAATTCTTCGAGTTTCTTTACCAGGCTTGCCTCTGTGTACCTGGCCGGTGGTCGGGTATAACGCTCCGTAGCAGTCATCTCTCTCAGATTGAGTTGCTGTCCAACGGAAAGGGGAGGAAGGATTGCATTTTCTGAATCCTCATCCAAACTAACTTCCTGTTCTTCGTCGGTAGATTCCATGTACACCTTAAGGAAACCGTCGAATTTCATCACTTCCCCATTGGCGATAAGTTCTTCCGAACGGGTAGATATATTAATACGGGCTGTCGTTTTTTCAAACTGGGCCTCGCTCATTTGAGAGGCGATCGCACGCTTCCAGATCAATTCATACAAGCGCTTTTCCGAAGGATCACCGTCGGTTGTATGGTGATTAAAATACGTCGGACGAATGGCTTCGTGGGCTTCCTGTGCACCTGCCGACTTAGTTTTATATTTCCTGACCTGATGGTACTTTTCTCCGTAAGCGGAGTTTATTTCATTGGCTGCAGCGTGTAAAGCGGTATCAGATAAATTCACCGAGTCGGTACGCATGTAGGTGATCTTTCCATGCTCATATAGTTTCTGAGCTACAGACATTGTACGAGCGACCGAAAATCCAAGCTTTCTGCTTGCTTCCTGCTGTAATGTTGAAGTTGTAAAGGGAGCTGCCGGGCTACGCTTGGTCGGCCTTGTGTCGAGACTCTTCACTGTAAAGATCGCATTCAAGGAGTCCTGAAGGAATTTCTCTGCCTCCTGCGACGTTTGAAAGCGCTCCGGAAGTTGCGCTCTGAATATTTCTTTCTGTTTGTCGGTTGAGAAAATAGCGACCACTTTGAAGGCTGCAGTCGGTTTAAACCTGTTTATCTCGCGCTCACGATCAACGATAAGCCTGACTGCCACTGACTGGACGCGTCCGGCAGAAAGAGCCGGCTTTACCTTTTTCCATAGCACGGGCGATAATTCGAAACCCACCAGGCGGTCTAAAACCCGTCGGGCCTGTTGAGCATTAACCAGGTTGTAATCTATCTTGCGTGGCGATTCAATAGCTTTAAGAATAGCCGGCTTAGTGATTTCATGAAATACTATCCGCTTCGTGTTATCGTCACTCAGGCCCAGCGTTTCGAACAAGTGCCATGAAATAGCTTCTCCCTCCCGGTCCTCATCGGAAGCTAACCATACCATCTCTGCCTGTTTTGCTAATTTCTTTAATTCAGCAACGACTGCTTTTTTATCGGCGGGAACTTCATACCGCTGAGCAAAGTTGTTTTTGATGTCAATGGCATCATCCGTTTTTGCGAGGTCACGAATATGGCCATAGCTGGACTTTACCAGAAAGTCCTTTCCCAGATAGCCTTCGATAGTTTTAGCTTTCGCCGGTGACTCAACAATAAGTAGGTTTTTAGCCATTAAAATAGGTGGTTTTGCTGCAAAGTAAGTTATTTAATAAGGTAAAGCCAAATAGGCCTGGCCTTATCCTGTATAAAAACAACCAAAAGAAAGTTGATTTTGTTAGCGTTGACAGTGGTTTCTGTCAGGAAATATATTTTTATTGCAGCGTCGTCAGGGGCACCTAAATAAGAAAGCCACCGCCCAGAAGGTCCTGTCCTTCATAAAATACGGCTGATTGACCAGGGGCGATTCCCGAAACTGCGTGATGAAAATCAACCCTCATATGATTCTCTTCCTGAACTATGCTGCTCAGGGCTCCGGCATCTTTATAACGAATTTTAGTTATTGCTTCAAGGGGTTCGGTAATGGAAGCATATTTTACAAGATTAAGATTGCGCACCCTCGCCGAGGTACGGTCGAGTTCATCAACAGTTCCAAGCATCACGGTATTGCTTTCAGGCAGGATACGGGTAACAAACATTGGCTGGCCAAGCGCTATGCCAAGGCCCTTACGTTGTCCGATGGTGTAATAAGGATAGCCCTGATGTTTTCCAACTACGCTTCCGTTGCTCAGAACAAAATTTCCGGGACCTACGCGTTCATCGAGATCTTCAACCTTATGACGAAGAAATGCCCGGTAATCATTGTCAGGTACAAAACAGATCTCATAGCTTTCGGATTTTCCTGCAAGCTCAACCTGACCCATATCCATGGCCATCTGCCTTATTTCCGCTTTGGTAAAGTTTCCTAATGGGAACTGAGTTCGCGCGAGATTCTCCTGTGATACCCCCCAAAGTACATAAGACTGGTCTTTATTTTCGTCCCTTCCTTTTGAGATCACATAACGGCCGTTATCCTGTAAACGAATATTCGCGTAATGGCCTGTGGCTATAAATTCACAGTCCAATTTATTGGCACGTTTTAGCAAGGCTTCCCATTTGATATGGGTGTTGCATAACACACATGGATTAGGGGTTCGGCCAGCCAGGTATTCATCAACAAAATTATCGATTACGAAATCGCCGAATTCATTTCTTATATCAAGAATATAATGTGGGAATCCATAACCAACCGCCAGGGAGCGGGCATCATTAATACTATCTAAACTGCAGCAGCCCGTTTCCTTTAATGAACCACCCGCAGAGGCATAATCCCAGGTCTTCATGGTAAGGCCAATAACTTCATAGCCCTGTTCGTGCAGCATTACTGCAGCAACCGAACTATCAACACCGCCACTCATGGCTACCAGAATCCTGCCTTTTTTACTCATCTTGATATGGAACTCCTACAAGGTTTAACAAGCAAGGAGGTTAATTTTATAAAATTGAGCACAAAGATAGAGTTTTAGCTACTTTTTTCTTTTAATCTACCGTCAGTTGTCCGTAAAGATTAATTCTCGCCTTCAATCAGTATCAGTAATTCTTCGTTCATATCCCTAATTGTATCAATATCTGATAGTTTCGGCAGAATGTAAAATGACTTCGAAAAGGACTGGATTTGCGATAGCGTTTGCTCAAATACTGTTTCGGTACTCCAATCCTTATTTTTAAAGAGTTCAGGATACGGAGAATTCATTCCAAGCAGATAATATCCACCGTCATTGGCGGGGCCAATAACAAAATCATAAGCACTCAGTTTATCGAAGGCTGTTGCTATAAGATTTTCATTTAGTTCGAGACAGTCACTTCCAATTATTATTACCCGCGGGTATCCTTTTGAAAAAGCCTGGTCAAATGCAGTGCTCATCCGTGAGCCTAAATCATCACCATATTGGAGGTGTTTCTGGAATTTTTTTGACGACCAGTCATCGGTTTCCGGAACAAACCCTGAATAGAATAATAATCGGTCAGCCTTCGTTTTGCTGCTGATCAGACGTGTATGGTCTAACAGGTAGTTATAAACAAGCAGGGCTTTGGCGGGCCCGATAGTTTTAGCCAGCCGGGTTTTAACAGTTCCTGCTTCGGGATTTTTAATGAAAATAATCAGGGCTTTATCCATTATGTTAGTTCTCCGCCACAACTTGAGCCGGCTCCGGCAGTACAGCCGAAACAGTGCTGGTTAACAATAATCTCGCGATCGAGTAATTTACCGGCATTAAAAGCTGAGATGTGTCGGGAGGACTGATTGCCGATCTTCAGATCAAGCATCTGATTGAAATCGCAATCGTATAAAAAACCATCCCAGCTAACTGATATCATGCTTCTGCACATTACATTTTCCGCTGCATGCGGGTTAAACGATGCTACGAGTTTTTCCATATACGCATCGTAATTGCCGCTCACGAGCAGGTAGTCGAGGAACCGGCTTATTGGAAGGTTCGTAATGGCATACAGTTCATTAAACTTGATTTGAAATCTCCTGAACAACTCGGTTTTGAAATCGGCCTCTAATCCCGCCTGGGCAGGAGGGAGGAAGGCGCCGGACGGGTTATAAACCAGGTTCAATTTGAGTCCGGTGCCTGGGATTCCGTAGCCGGCATCATTCAGCATTTTTAAAGCCTTAATCGAATCCTCAAATACACCGTCGCCCCTCTGAGCATCAGTTTTTACGCTTGTAAAGTAGGGAAGCGAGGAAACAACTTCTACTTTGTTCTGCCTGAAGAAGAATGGCAAGTCATTATATTTTTTATTAGCAACAATAATGGTGAGGTTACAGCGGACTATCACTTTTCGTCCGAGGTTAGTGATCTGTTCTACAAACCAGCGGAAGTTTGGATTCATTTCCGGTGCGCCACCTGTAAGATCAACCGTAGAAATACTCGTGTCAGCCAGGGCATTTAAGCATTCCATCATCGTCTCCTTCGTCATAATTTCCCTTCGGTCCGGCCCAGCGTCCACATGACAATGCTTGCAGGTTTGATTGCACATTTTCCCGATGTTCACCTGCAGAGTATTGACGGTAAGTGGCTTAAGGGGATATAGTCTGACGTCTTGTAACTTTTCTGCGAATCTGGGCAAAGCTGTGACTTTTTCATCAGCGGAGTTAAGCACCTGCAGCTGTATGAAAGTATCTGATAACTGATTATGTGATGCTAAAAGGCTTTTCAAAGGGAGTTAATTAGTTTCAAAATGTCGTTCGAAAATACCACTACATCGAGAGTTGCTTTACCTTGTTCATCATTTGAACACCGTGCACCAGGGATGATCCGCCGCGTATAGCAGCTGCTACATGGATGGCTTCCATCATTTGCTCTTCATTCGATCCTTTTTCAAGGCAGTCCGTTGCGTAGGCATCGATACAATAGGGACATTGGACTGTATGAGCAACTGCCAGAGCGATTAAAGATTTTTCGCGGGCAGTTAATGCGCCTTCTTCAAACACTTCTCCATAATAGTCGAAGAATTTTTTGGCAAGATTGGGCTGGTATTCTGAGATCGTAGCAAATTTCTTAAGATCTTCCGGGTCATAGTAGGTTTTCATATCATCCTTATTTAACTACGACTAAGATAAGCCAATAGTTTTACCTGCTAAGTAATGACTTTTGAAATGCCTGCTTCTTATCGCATCTTAATTGATAAGTATGGATTATCTATAACTGGCTGATAATCATAAAATATCCATGTTTTAATAGATAATGAGGTGTTATCTATTATTTAGTTGATAATACTTCATAATCTAGTTTTAAATAGATATTTTAGACTTATGAATTATGATGCGCTGGTCTTAACGGCAGATATTCGTGGATTTACGAAACTTCTTCCTGAAAAAAGAGAAGAATTGATACTATCAATCAGTGATGTACTGCATTCCTGGGTGGACCCGGAATTTGCCCGCATATTTCGCGGTGATAGTATTCAAATGTTATTCCGGAATCCAAAGGAATGCCTGAACCGTGCAATTCAATTAAGGTGTTGGTTGAAAAAGAGTGTTCTCGCAGAAGATTTTATGCTCGATGCCAGGCTTGCTTTTGGTATAGGAAAGATTGACTACTATGGCGATACTGTGCTTGACTCCGATGGAGAGGCTTTCCATTTGTCAGGCAGAGCATTTGATATGCTTGAGCCAGACGAGTTCATGCGGATAGCTACATCTGATGAAGCTTTAAATGAACAGTTAAATATTATTGTCCGTTGGGTTGATATTCAGATTAGAGACTGGACCCGAGGGCAGGCCGAAGTGATCTACCTATTGCTGGAGAATAAAACTCAACAGGAAATGGCTGATGAGCTAGGAGTAGTGCAATCGGCAATAAATAACAGGCTAAAGTTAGCCAGATGGAAAGATGTTGAAAGAACAATTGACTATATCTCCTCCCTGTTAAAACATTCATGAGTATGATAGAGGAAACAAGTATTCTGCTTAAACTATTAATTGCCCATTTTTTAACAGATTTTGTCTTACAGCCCACTCATTGGATTACTGACCGAAAGACCAAAAAATGGCGTTCAGGAAAACTTTATTATCATGCACTGGTAACCGCTGCAGTTGCTTATGTTCTTACTGGTTTATGGAATTTATGGTGGCTGCCTATATATGTCTTCACTACTCATTTCCTCATCGATCTCTGGAAGTCATATCGACCGGCAAAAATTAGTTACTTCTTAATTGATCAGCTGCTTCACCTTATAACAATTGTTGTTTTATGGCTGATCATAGTTGACAGGTGGGGTGCGACAGGAGTACTTCTCTCCCGACTGTACAGCGATCCTAAAGTTCTGGTTGTTTCGGCAGCTTACATTTTTATTACCTGGCCGATGGGCATAATGGTGGGCCTGGCAACTGAGAGATGGCGTGAAGAAGCGGGTGCAAACGCTGAAGGCCTGGCCAGGGCAGGCATGTGGATCGGATTTTTCGAGCGCTTTTTAATATTAACGTTTATCCTGATTGATCAATATACCGCTGTTGGTTTACTCATTGCTGCAAAGTCAATTTTGAGATTTAACGATAAGGAAGGGAACACTCAAAAGAAGACAGAATATGTATTGATCGGAACGCTGATGAGCTTTGCAATATCTGTTTTGCTGGGGTGGATAATCAGCACCGTACTTCAGGCTACTTAATAAAAACGGTTTTAATGTTAACAAACTCACGAATACCGTAAGCTGATAGTTCACGTCCGTAACCTGATTGTTTTATACCACCGAAAGGCAGGCGAGGATCGGAGCGGACCATATCGTTGACGAAGCAGGAGCCAGCCTGCAAACTCTTCGCAGCTATTTCTTCGGCTCTTTCAATATTTCGCGAGAATACAGAAGCTCCCAGACCGAAGATCGTATCATTTGCTATATTAATAGCCTCTGTTTCATCATTGACAGTAATTATAGCCGCAACCGGACCAAAAAGCTCTTCATCATAGGCAGGCATACCTTTTTTAACACCGGTCAGTACGGTAGGCGGATAGTATGCATGCTTTCCTTCCGGAACAACACCCCCCAAAACGCATTTAGCACCTTTTTCAATACTTAACAGTACCTGCTGATGAAGATGATCACGAAGTTCAGTTGTAGCCTGCGGACCAATCTGCGTGTTTTCATCCATTGGATCGCCCATTATCTTTGAAGCCATTTTATTCTTAAACACTTCGATAAACCTGTCGCTGATATCTTTAACAACAATAAATCGCTTAGCCGCTATACAACTCTGCCCGCTATTAATTAACCTGCTGTTTACGCAGGTCTCTGCAGCTAATTCCAGGTCGGCATCCTTTAAAATAATGTATGCATCACTTCCTCCCAGCTCCAGAACTGTTTTCTTTAAAACTGAACCAGCTTTTGCTGCTACTTTTGTACCTGCCTCCACACTACCCGTTAAGGTAATTGCGCTGATCAAAGGACTTTCTATCACCGAATTGACTAAATCGCTTCCAATCAGGAGTGTCTGGAAGACATGATCCGGAAGTCCTGAGTCTTTGATAATCTCTTCAATGGCAAGTGCACATCCGGGCACATTAGAGGCATGCTTCAATAACGCGCAGTTGCCGGCTACTAAAGTGGGCGCAAGAAAGCGAAATACCTGCCAGAACGGAAAGTTCCATGGCATCACAGCAAGAACGATTCCTAAGGGCTCAAAACCTACATAACTTTTTGAAGCGTCAGAATCGATAAATTCATTTTTCAGAAACTCGGCTGCATTCACTGCATAATAGTCGCAAACTGCAGCACATTTTTCAATCTCTGCAACTCCTGCCTTCACCGGCTTTCCCATCTCCAGGGCCATCAGGCGTGCCAGGCGGTCTTTATTGTTTACCATCGACACGGCTATTTTTGCTAAATAGTCGCCACGTTTTAGCAAAGGCAACTGTTTCCACGAAGCCCATGCATCGAAGGTCTGTGAAATTTTTTCGTTTACATTGTGCAGAGTATGTGTCTCGTATATATTAATGAGCTGTCCGTTAACCGGATTAATGGATTGCAGATGCATTTGCTTTATCATTTTATCAAGGAATCCTTTTTAGCCTTGTTTTTTAGCTTATTACCCAAGCCTTCCAACTTGTCCGCAGCCTTTTCGGCTTGACTTTCGATTTTATTCCCCATGTCGTCTAATGAAGCCTTAATCGAATCGATACGTGCATCAGCAGAAGTAATGATATCAAAAACCGTATCCTTTCTGAAAACAACGGTACGGTCTTCGTTTTTATAGGTCCAGAGTTCTGCTATACCGATGTTATTTTTCCTATCCGGATCACCTGCGTGCCGGATAACCTCCTCACCGGTCATGCCAATTTTTACTGTGGACAGATCTTTTTTATTTTCAGAGCAGGAAATCAGGGTGGTCGCGATAACAATAAAGCGCAAATACTTCATTTTTTGGGTTTTCAAATAAACAATGTATTGAGGGAAATTGTTGGAGTTGCGTTTTATTAAAAACAATTAGATTATGTGCATTATAAATTAATAATTGTGCAAACCTTATGATTATTAATATGTTAGATTTCAATTAACTTAAAAAAGTTATGCTTGTTCGAGGCGTTATAGTGAGTATTTATTTCGACCTGACAGCTAACATAATAATCACTCACCATTGATCGAAAACATGAAAAAGTTATTGTTTTTAAACCTGGCTTGCTTAGTCCTCTTATTTGCATGTAAGAAAGACGATTCTATAATTGATAACGAACCCCAGACTCCCGTGACTCAAACACTTAGCGGCAGTATAAGTGAAAATATGACTCTCAAAGCTGACGTAAGATATCTTTTAAAAGGTCAGGTATATGTTAAGAATAATGCTACTCTAACGATTCCGGCAGGTGTTACCATTGAAGCGGAAAAGATTGACGGTGCAGCAGAAAAAAGTGCTCTGATCGTAAGTAAAGGAGCAAAATTAGTAGTCAATGGAACCGCAGATCTTCCCGTAGTTTTTACGTCAGCCGCAGCCTCAAAAGCTCCTGGTGACTGGATCGGTATAATTGTTCTCGGTAAAGCACCTACCAACCTGAGTGGTGCTCACATTATGGGCCTTGCCGCATCAACGGACACTGAGTTCGGCGGTGATGTGCCGGATGATAACTCCGGATCTATACAATACGCAAGAATTGAATACACTGGTGGTCTTAACGCCGAAATGGAGGAAGAGTGGGAGTTAGACAAGGCGAGTGGTTTCAGTTTAATGGGTGTTGGCTCGGCAACCAAAGTGGAACATGTTATGGTAAGCAATTCAAGGGATGACGGATTTCAGTTTGTTGGAGGGAATGTAAACGCAAAATATCTTTTGGCATACAACGATGGTGATGATGACTTCGATTTTGATCGTGGCTATACGGGTAAATTGCAGTTTCTGGTCGCCTATCGCACTGGTAATTCGAGTACAGTGATACGAGGTAACGGAATGGAGAGCTTAAATGATAAGGGGGCATCAGAGGCTCAGCCTTACACGCGGCCGGTAATTTCCAACATGACAATCCTGGGCCCTGCGGGCATCAGCACCGATCTAACGAATCAAAGCCAGGGAATATATATCCGCAGGAATACACGATTTGTTATTCGTAACTCTGTAATAGCCGGATATACTAACGGTGGCCTGATGATGTGCCCTAAAACAAAGCCGCTATTAGTAAATAATTTAGGTTCCCAGTTTAAATTCAATATTGTGAACGCTGATGTACCCGAACGGGCTTTTACCTATGATGACGGACCAACGGGAATTGTGATAGTTCCCGATCCGGTTGTAGCGAGGTATGCTACCGAATCCACGAATATTGAAAAGGAGGCTGTTAACCGGAATGCAATTGTTGACCCAATTACAGAATTGAAGTTTCAGAATATCGCACCCTCTGTTCCAAACCTAACGCCAATGGCAGGCTCCGCAGCACTCACTGGAAGTGATTTTGCGGATAATGAATATGCTGCTTTTTTTACCAACGTGACATTTCGGGGTGCAATCGGTACTGAGAACTGGACCATAGGAAAGTGGACAAACTGGAGGTAGTTCAGCAAAATTGAGGATTTACGGGCAACGTTAAGTTTTTAGTGATTCAGTAATGGGGTAAATAGTATAGGAGTCTGAGGCGTCCTGATTGCCGGAATAGGGATAAAGAGTTAAAAGCTATTTATCAGGGCGTTGAATTCTGTATGCCCAGGATAGTGGGAGCTGCTAGACGGTTCCTTTTAATTCTGAAAAAATAAGGAGGAGTTACACAGCCTTGTCAGGGTGATTCTGTGAAATAAGATGCCATGCATCCCGATGATCTTTCTCAAACAAAACTTCATAATTAATGCCGTCCAGGGTAAAAGCAAAGGAAAGGGATTTTATCGTTTCATCCTTCGGTATAAAATTCGGCATCAGTGAACTTGCTACACTTGCAATCTGTTCAGAGGTATGTTTAGGCATCGTAATTTGAGTATTCCGTAAATCTAAGGATTCTTCAAATTAAATTAAGGCGTAGGGGTTGATGGATCAATTATTTGATCAAACCGACTACCGTGCCTGATTGAACGTCGTCTGCATTTCCCCATTCCATTGTTGGATATGTGAAAAGAGAGATATTCCTTAATTCATCCACCGAGTTTTCTTTCACATCTTCCGGATTTCCCCAGTTCATCTCTGGTGCCGCCAAAGTCATTAAGTATTTTAATGATTCTACTGCTTCAGAAGTCACGTCGTCGGGGTTCCCCCAGGTCATTTCAGGTGCTGGTAACATCATCGAGTTTTTTAATGATCTTACTGATTCAACAGATACATCTTCCGGATTGCCCCAGTTCATTGTCGGAATTGTTATTAAAGAGCGTTTTATGCCGGTTTCTTTTTTGTTAAAGTCGCTGGCGAATGTGTTAGCACTGCCTAACAGTATTAATGCTATTATTGAACTTATTTTAATTACTTGCATGATTTCTATTTGTTTGTTGATCAAATGTAGATCAGCAATAGATGTCCGGCAATTGCTTTATGGCAGGCTGCATTATGTAATCGGTGGAACGCATTCTTTTGTCGGTAAACAAAATGCACTATTAAATAAATATGCTTGTAAACAGAAAAGTCCTTAATAGAACATGAGTTCTTTAAGGACTTTTCGTAGGTAAGGCTCTATCTACTCTATGTTCAGCTGATTAATTTGAAGCCCTATCTGGTTAACCTCTTCATCAGCTTCAAAACGAGGCAGCTCAGTTTGGGGATCCAGTTTTAACCAGTGCTCGTCATCTTTCTGAATTTTTAAATATTCAACACCCTCTTTGAATATTGTATAAATATTATCCTCTTCCGGAAACACCGAGTAGATTGTATTTCCAATTGTAATATCAAAAGGCTCTTGCATGTAATATTATGGGCGAAATTTTAAACGAATAATTTAATCAATTAGCTGCTATAAGACCGCATCCTATCCGGCTTCCGGCATTACCACTTGGTTGCGAAGTGTAATCGTCAACACCTGAATGTACAATTACAGATCGGGTTAATATATTAGTTTTTTCGTCGCCACCGATACTCCAGCGGTTACTGCTCAACGTAATGCTACCTTCACCTTTTTCGTTCAGGCTGACATTACCAATGTCGCCTGAGTGGAAAGCTGTAGAATTCCATTTCCCGTGTGCTTCATTTGTTGGGTTCCAGTGCCCGTGAGCGCCTTTGCCTGCATCGCTGCAATCACCATGTTCATGAAGATGAACGGCGACGCTCTTATTTGCCATTTGCGGGAAGGAAACCTGGAGAGTAAGTTCCACAGTTCCATCATCCTTCTTTGTAAAGTGTGCACTACCACTGCCGGTTGTGTCTGATTTGGTCGCATTAATATCTGCATGCGCTTTCATTGGCGAAGTGTTTTCGGCAATTGTATCTGTAGTACTGATAGTGGAATCCTTATTATCAGCATTGTTTCTTTGATTGCTGCATGATACTGCAGTTAACATCAAAAAACCAATAGCTAATATTCCCCGGGCTGTTAACAGTTTTGTCGTCATCTTTTAAAATCGTTTAAGGTAAATTTATTTCATAACAAACGGCTTAACAGAAGGTTTAGCCTGATAAAAGCATCCTGGTATTAATTTGAAAATATTTTTCGAAGATGAAATTGAAAGAATGCATCCAGTGAGTCCGTCCGTTTATCATTATTAGTGAAATTCAGGGGTTTTATGAGGTAACCGCTAATGCCAAGGCTTTCTGCCGCGCGCCTGTCAGCTTCTTCACCGGAAGTTGTCATTATAAATATATTAATGTCCTGGTAACGCTCCTCTGCTTTAATAACCTTCAGAAATTCAATTCCATTCATCTTTGGCATGTTCAGATCAAGCAGAATGATATCCGGCAGATTGTCTTCGTTCTCTTTCAGAATTTCTAGTGCTTCAATTCCATTATACGCAGTGAAAAGTTCATATTTCTGGTCTAACTTATTCAGTGAACGCTCAACGCTGATCACGTCAAGCTGGTCGTCTTCGATGAGCAAAATTATTTTTTTATCCATTGTGACTTATTTTTTGGGCCAGGTAAATATGAACGAAGCCCCCTGTCCAAGTTGCGACTCCACCTTTATGCTACAATGCAGATCTTCTATGATCTTGTGCACTATTGCAAGGCCGATGCCGGTGCTTTCCTTGGCGTGCTTTTCCCTCAGAGTCTGGAAAATGATAAATATTTTTTCGTGATATTTTGAATCAATGCCTATACCATTATCTCTTACAGTGAATTCAAAGAATTGTTGTAACTCTTTGCAGCTAATAAATATATGGCCGGGATTAGTTGAAGAAGCATATTTAACTGAGTTGCTTATGAGATTGCTGAATACTTGTTCCAGTCGAATTTTTTCGGTACTGAATATGGGCAATTCGCTGACTTCAACTATAAAATTGGTGGGTACTATAGACTCAGTGATTTCCTTTACTAATGTGTTAACGTCAACAATTTCTTTAATAGGCTGTGCACGGCTTATTCTTGCATAGTGGAGCAGCGCATCAATTAGTTCGTCCATTCTTTTGATACGACCTGGAATAATATCCAGGTATTTCCTCATTTGCGCGGAGAGCTCACTGGCCAGATCCTCCTGGATCCATTGCACTGCGTTATAGATGCCTCTAATCGGCGCCTTCAGGTCATGTGATACGACATAAGCGAACTGGTCGAGTTCTTTATTCCTTTTTTCCAGTTCAGTTATATTTTTACTTAACGTCCCAGACATAAGATTCAAAGATTGGGAAAGGCTGCTTAGTTCGTCATTCTTGTTATCTTCTACTTTAACAAACCTACCTTTGGAGATATTATCGGCAAGCTGTACCATGGCATCAATTCGGCTGGAAATAATCCGGATAATGTATAATGTACTTACTAAACCGATTAAAATAGTTAGTAGAATAAAACCGATAGAATACAATTGAGTCTGTGTGATTGAAGCATTTAGGATCTCGCGACGCCAACCCCTTACTTTGTATTCATGTCTGTCGAATTCCTTGAATTTTTGACTGATCTTATCATTGATCTTTTTTCCGTATCGTGTTTTAAATTGTGCTTCAAACAATTCCTTATAATTGTTTGGTAAAGAAATGATACTGTTTTGCTTAGCAGCAATTAAGGCGTTCGCATATTTAATCCATTCCTTGTGAAGGATGCTTATTGAGTCAAGCTTTGCGCGTTGTGATTTTGTATTTCTGATTAATATTTTCTCCTCCTTAAACAGAGGAGGGATCGTTTTTAAGCCCCTGTAATATGGCTCCAGGAAAGTCGTGTCGTCCGTCAGCAAATAACCACGATGAGCGCTCTGCATATCAATTATACTTTCGTTCAGCTTGCTAGAATTCCGAAGGATTGTTTCTGACTTTGCAAGGAATGCGGAGTTTTTATTTACTTTTTGAGAAAGGACATAATTTGCATAGCTATTGATTAACGACAGGCTTATTACAATTGAAAATCCAATAAATATCCTGGTGGATAAAGTCATAGTACAAATTAAGTGCTGACAGCTTTAGCGAGTTTCTTCTATTTCATTCCCTGGTATAGTGAACTTAACTGTTGTTCCAACCCCAATAGAGCTCTCGATATGTATTGATCCGCCATGCTGCGCCACAAAGTCCTTTACAAGCAATAGGCCAAGCCCGCTGCCTTTTTCATTATCTGTTCCGGATATTGATGAAGAAAAGGATGTCGCAAATAACTTGTCTCTCGTTTCAGGGCTCATTCCTACTCCGCTATCTTCTACACAGACTTCGATCATGCTTTGCAAGGGTTGTGCGGTCACTTTAACGCAGCCCCCGTGAGAGGTGTATTTAATAGCATTAGTAACCACATTCTGCAGTATGGAGCGCAACATTTGAGAATCAGCACTCACATAAATATTCTTGGGAACCAGGTTCTGAAGATTAATCTGCTTCTGAAAAGCATTATCATTCAGAAGTTCCAGCGACTCATTCATCCGGTTAAACAAATGAATTGATTCGGGTTTAAAGTTAGTCTTGTCCTGTTGTTTTTTTGCCCAGTCAACGAGTTCGTTTAGTTGTTGAAGAATTTTTTTTGAAGTACTGTGAATAATGGTTGATAAGGTTGTAATGTTCTTCGGCGTATGATTTTCGGCACCTGCATACAATTTTTCGGAGGAAACAAGTAAAGCTGTAAGAGGGTTTCGCAGGTCATGCGAAATGACCGAGAGAAACTTATCCTTTGAGATGTTTAATTCCTTCAGTTCCGCATTTGCCTTTTCTAATTCGAGAGTTCGTTGTTTAACCCGTTCTTCCAGATCCTGATTTAGATGAAGCAATTCTTCGTTTATACTTCTTAGTCTTTCTTCCTGTAGTTTCAGAAGCTGATTCTTTTTAAACAGCTCGGAAAATACAGCCACTTTCGAACGTAGAATTTGGGGATTGACAGGTTTACGAATGTAGTCGACAGCGCCGTACTGATAGCCCTTAAAGACCGAGGAATCCTCATAATCCTGGCCAGTGATAAAAATAATAGGGATGTTTCGAAGTTTCTCGCGTTCGTAAATGATTGCCGCAGTTTCATACCCGTCCATGATGGGCATTTTAACATCCAGCAGGATAAGTGAAAAATCCTGTTCCTTCAGCAATATCTTAAGCGCGTCCTTTCCGGATGTGGCTTTTGAGAAAGAATAGCCTTCTTTCTCAAGAACCAGTTCCATAGAAAGCAGGTTGTCTTCCCGGTCATCAACCAGCAATATTTTTATTTGATCTTTACTCACTTCAAAATTCTATAGCCGTTATTATTCTATTTGTGTAACCAAACCTTCATCAGAGACATTAACTGATCTGTTTTAACTGGTTTGGTAATGTAATCGGACGCTCCCGAAGCAATACATTTCTGCCTGTCGCCGATCATCGCCTTAGCAGTTACTGCGATAATAGGCAACAATTGATTGCGATTTTCTTTGCGAATCCATTGAATAGTCTCATATCCATCCATCTCAGGCATCATAATATCCATAAGAACGATATCGATGTTCTTTTCAGTATTTAAAATTTCCAACGCTTCCCGGCCGCTTTCAGCAGTAATCACATCGAGATTGGATCTTTCAAACGCAGCTGTGAGCGCAAAGAGATTACGAACATCGTCATCAACTACCAAAACTTTTTTGCCGTCCAGGATACTGTTGTTATCTTTTTCAGCAAACACAATTTCTTTGCATTCGCTTGAGATATGATTCATATCGATGTGAAGGGACTTTAGTATCTGCTCCACAAGCCTGCATTCCAGATCCGGTGTTTTCAGCAGCGTTTTGAAATTGAAACGTTTGATGTGTATCAGTTCAGTTTTTGGAATTTCTGTTTCAGAATACAGTACCAGGCTGGTGTCAAATTTCTTGGTCTGATTCAGGAGCTTAACCAAGTCCTTAGATTCATTGGCGTCGTATTCAAATACGATACTGTCATAGTCATCCAGGTCTCTTAACTTTTCCAGGGCCTTTTTCACGCTGGGAACTGTTACAACAGAGATATGCGGGCTGCTTAGCAGCCGGGTAAGGCTATCTTTTTGCTTCTTATCATTTTCTATAAGAAGGATTTGTTTAACATTTCGATCATGAAAAGTAGTGATACCGGCCATGAGATCATCGAGAGAGCGATTAGATAATGGTTTCAAATGAAAGCTTTTGGCCCCATGTTTTAAAGCCAGTGCACGGTTGTCCTCGCCTGAGATCAAATGAATTGGAATATGTCTTGTTTCCGGATTATGTTTTAGAAACTTCAGAACCTTCCACCCGTTTGATTCCGGCATATTTACATCGAGCGTGATAGCAATCGGATTAAAATTTTGAATGCAGTCAAAAATTTCAAGGTATGTCAATGCTACCACTGCCTTTAACCCGAAATCGTGCGCTTTATCAATCATTATCTTGGTAAACCTGATGTCATCCTCGATGACTAAGACGACCCTGTCCGCCGGCAAAATATTAAATCGGTCATCATCAATAATATCCTCCGCTTCGGCCTGGATGCTTTTTAAAGCAGGAGCTGGAGGTAAGTGCCTGATCGGATTTTCTCCCACCAGTTTCGTTCCTTCCTTATACATCAAAGGCAGATAAAGGCTAAATACACTTCCTTTGCCCAGTTCACTTCTTACGGTAATAGTGCCTTTTAGTAATTCAGCGAATCCTTTACTGATAGATAGTCCAAGGCCAGTGCCTCCGTATTTCCGGCTTGTGGATCCTTCGGCCTGTTGAAATGCTTCGAAAATAAGGTCCTGCGTATTTCCGGAAATCCCGATTCCGGTATCCTCGATTTCAAACACAATTACCGAGTCGATTCCCTTCAGGGGATGCTTTGCTGCTTTGTTACGGTAGATATTTAAGCTTACTTCACCCTTTTCCGTGAACTTGAATGCATTAGAAAGCAAGTTTTTCAGAATTTGATTCAGACGCTGAATATCCGTTTCCATTGTGTCCGGAAGATCCTCCTCAATGTCAATTTTAAAGTTCAGGTTCTTGGCCTCAGATATAGGCTTAAAGGTCGCTTCTACATAGGAAGCGATCTCCCGGAAGCTTACAGGCATAACGTCCGCTGAAATAACCCCTGACTCAATTTTTGAAAGATCAAGAATGTCGTTGATAAGCTGGATCAGGTCATCTCCGCATGAGTGGATGGTCTTAGCATATTTAATCTGTTTGTCACTCAGGTTACCATCATGATTTTCAAATAGCTGCTGGGCAAGAATAAGTAAACTATTGAGCGGTGTACGCAGCTCATGCGACATGTTTGCAAGGAACTCCGATTTGTATTTCGACGTCAGAGCCAGCTGCTCCGCTTTTTCTTCAATGGAACGACGCGCCTCTTCCACCTCTTTATTGATCTGCTCCACCTCTTCTTTCTGTTTCTCAAGAAGCTGAGCCTTATCGTTGAGCTCGTCGTTGGCTCTTCGTAGTTCTTCCTGTTGTGAGCTCAACTCTCCCGCAAGCGATTGTGACTGGGAGAGGAGTTCTTCAGTCCTCGTATTTGTTTCAATATTATTGAGTACGATACCGATACTTTCCGTTAGCTGATCCAGGAAATCGAGGTGAGTCGGGCTGAAATTGTCAAAGGAAGCAAGTTCAATTACCGCCTTGATATTGTTCTCGAAAAGTACAGGTAATATGACAAGTGACGATGGGGGAGCACTGCCGATTCCTGATTTTATCTGGAGATAGTCTCCGGGAACATTGGTGAGCAGAATTCTTTCTTTATCGATAGCACATTGTCCCACCAAACCTTCATTAAGGGAGAACTCCATATTAATGGTTCTCTTGTTGTTTGGTGCATAGCCAGCGAACAATTTTAATTTTGGAACGCCAGTCAGTTCTTCAGGATGCTCCAGAATATAGAATGCCCCGTATTTCGCATTTACAAGTTCAGATAGCTCAGAGAGGATCTTATTTGCAACTGCATTCCGGTCACGTTGTCCCTGAAGCATCTGTGTAAACTTGGCAAGGTTGGACTTAAGCCAATCCTGTTCATGGTTCCTTAAGGTGGTTCCCTTCAGGTTGGCGATCATCTGGTTAATCGTATCCTTTAACGCTTCCAGCTCTCCTTTGGCATCCACACCGATAGTTCGGGTTAAATCCCCCTTAGTTACCGCTGATGCAACCTCTGAGATCGAACGTACCTGGGTTGTTAAGTTCTGTGCCAGCTGATTTACGTTCTCCGTCAAATCCTTCCAGGTTCCTGAAGCGCCCGGTACGCTCGCCTGACCACCTAATCGTCCTTGTACACCCACCTCACGGGCAACGGTTGTTACCTGATCTGCAAAGACCGCCAGGGTATCAATCATCTCGTTAATCGTATCGGTTAACTGAGCTACCTCACCAAGTGCGTTGATTGAGAGTCGTTGTTTCAGGTTTCCTTTTGCAATACCGGTAGCCACCTTAGAGATACCACGGATCTGGCCGGTTAAGTTGGATGCCATCTGATTTACCGAATCCGTTAAATCTTTCCAGGTACCACCCACACCTTTTACCTGTGCCTGGCCGCCCAGCTTTCCTTCGGTTCCTACCTCCCTTGCCACACGCGTTACTTCGGATGCAAATGAGTTCAGCTGATCCACCATCGTATTGATCGTGTTCTTTAAATCCATCATCTCACCCTTAACGTCGATCACCACCGTTTTAGAAAGGTCACCACCTGCCACCGCCTTGGTTACCTCAGCAATGTTACGTACCTGGGATGTGAGATTACTCGACATCTGGTTTACCGAATCTGTTAAATCCTTCCAGGTACCAGCAACACCGGGAACAAAGGCCTGGCCACCAAGGTTACCGTCGGTACCTACCTCACGTGCCACACGGGTTACCTCTGAGGCAAATCCCCTGAGCTGATCCACCATCGTATTAATAGTTTCTTTCAGCTGGAGAATCTCTCCACGTACATCGACCGTGATCTTTTTGGATAAATCCCCGTTTGCTACCGCTATGGATACATCCGCTATGTTTCTTAACTGGGCCGTCAGGTTACCAGCCATCTTATTTACCGAATCCGTTAAATCCTTCCAGGTACCATCGACACCCGGTACGTTGGCCTGACCTCCCAGCTGGCCCTCTGAACCTACCTCACGTGCTACCCTCGTTACCTCTGAGGCGAAACCACGGAGCTGATCCACCATGGTGTTGATCGTATTCTTCAGCTCAAGTAACTCGCCTTTGGCATTTACCGTGATCTTTCTTGAAAGGTCACCTTTAGCCACCGCCGTGGTTACTTCAGCAATATTCCTTACCTGGGACGTTAAGTTATCCGCCATCTTGTTCACGGAATCTGTCAAATCCTTCCAGGTACCACCAACGCCTGGCACATTCGCCTGGCCCCCAAGCTGTCCTTCCGAACCTACCTCACGTGCCACACGTGTTACCTCTGAACCGAAAGAGTTCAGCTGATCCACCATCGTATTTATAGTGATCTTTAACTCGAGCATTTCTCCCCGAACGTCAACCGTGATCTTTTTAGATAAGTCACCCTTGGCCACCGCAGTAGTTACTTCGGCTATATTTCGTACCTGTCCAGTCAGGTTACCTGCCATCTGGTTTACTGAATCCGTTAAATCCTTCCAGGTTCCACCAACCCCGGGAACATTCGCCTGACCACCTAACTGGCCGTCGGAGCCTACCTCCCTGGCTACCCTGGTTACCTCCGATGAGAAGGAGTTGAGCTGATCCACCATCGTGTTGATGGTGTTTTTCAGCTCGAGGAGCTCGCCTTTCGCGTCCGCGGTAATTTTGCGGGATAGATCTCCCTTGGCTACCGCCGTCGTTACGTCGGCAATATTTCGCACCTGGTCGGTCAGGTTACTACCCATCTGGTTTACCGAGTCGGTCAGATCTTTCCACACCCCGCCGACACCTTTCACCTTCGCCTGGCCCCCCAGTTTACCTTCCGTACCTACCTCTAATGCCACACGCGTTACCTCCGAAGCGAAGGAGTTCAGCTGATCCACCATCGTATTGATGGTTTTCTTTAATTCAAGCATCTCTCCCTTAACATCCACCGTGATCTTCTTGGAAAGGTCACCATTGGCCACCGCTGTTGTTACACCCGCTATATTTCGTACCTGCGAAGTAAGGTTACCCGCCATACGGTTCACGGAATCTGTCAAATCTTTCCAGGTACCTGCAACTCCCGGTACCTTTGCCTGGCCTCCAAGCTTTCCTTCTGTACCAACCTCCAGTGCTACCCGGGTTACCTCAGAAGAGAAGGAGTTGAGCTGATCCACCATCGTATTGATCGTGTTCTTTAATTCCAGGATTTCCCCTTTGGCTTCAACGGTGATCTTTCTCGAAAGGTCACCCTTTGCCACCGCTGTAGTTACCGCAGCTACGTTCCGTACCTGAGCAGTTAAGTTACCCGCCATCTGGTTTACCGAATCGGTTAATTCTGCCCAAACACCCGCAACACCCTTGATTTTTGCCTGCTCACCTAATTGACCTTCCGAACCTACCTGCCTTGCTACCCGTGTTACCTCCGCAGAGAATAGCCGGAGCTTGGAAAGCATCTGGTTAGACTCCTTGGCAATACGCATAAACTCCCCTTTGAGGGGCTGGCCATTGATCTCAAGTGAAATCTCTTTAGACAAGTTGCCATTCGCAACTGAGTTGATCATCCCCGCGATTTCCAGGGTAGGGTGGGTCAAGTCAGTGATCAGGTTATTTAAAGATTTTATGCCGTTAGCCCACTCACCCCGGGCATCTGGAAGATCAATCCTCTTGGAAAGATTTCCACCCTTACCGATAATTTTTTCAGCTGACGATATTTCTGAAACAACCCGTTCATTCATATCGATAATGTCATTCAGCACTTCGCAAACCCTGCCACAGAGACCAGCTTGGGTAACAGGCATTCGGGCATTCAGCTTACCGTTTTTTACCAATGAAAGCACCTTTAATAATTCTTTTAGATCAAGCGTTTCTTCAGGGGCTGATACTGATGAACCATTAATGTACTGTATATTTTCTTTACTCATTTTTAAATGATTTTCTTGAGTGTATAATTATTAGCGCATACATGTATTTATTTGTATACGACCGTGTTTGTCGATTAATTTTCAGCTTCTGCAGGCAATATACTGAGTATGGGTAATGTTCCTGTATAGTTCCTTCCAGGAGCAATTAAAGCATAGAAACGATTTAATATATTACGACAGAGTGTGCGTTTTGTTACCGAGAACGAGATTTCGTTCTTGAAATTTGAGATACCGAATGTTGAGCTTCCTATAATTTTTATAAACATTAACCGCAAACGAATTAATTGATGTGATCCTGTGTCATTAAAATTAAAGGTAATGAATCATAAGTGCTGTTCATTTGACGATTTAGCAAAATAAGGGTGTGTAATCCGGTAGTTAAAGTAGCAAAAAGCTAGCCGGATTTCAATTAAGTCTTGATCTTTTGTGGCTCTTCTGCTGTTGTAATGCAGGTCGTGTCAACACAAATTGGTTGAGTCACCAAATGATGGGCTAAGTATAAAGGGATTCTTTGATCTTTTTTGATCTTTGCCTCTTTAACAGGTTCTTGTAGATAAGTAGGTTGATTAAAATTAATTCCATCCCATAAAATACATCCTCAAGCGGAATGGTCCCTATACGAATCCCTATGGTTTCCATCTCATTATACCATACTACCGGATGTTCCAATCCCGAACCGGTTAAAATGCCGTTTACTATAAGGAAGGGTATTAACAGTATGGCGTAAATCAGATAAAACTTAGAAAGCCAGGTAACTTTTAAAATGTATTTTGCTAAAGCCAATACAACAGCGAGACTAATAAAGGTAAAGACTGAATAGAGTTTATTATAGAAGAGAATCCCGGTTGTGATCAGGATAATAATAAGCAATAGGGTCAGGGTGGACTCTGCCGAAACCGGTGATTTTTTTATCAGAATATCCAGGCAATGGTAAGTAAAGACACAAGCATAAGGAATACAGAAAAAGAACAGGATCTCTTCTACAGGTAAATTAAGCACTTCAACACCCGTCAAATAATTTTTATTGAAGCCCCAGACACCGAGGTAGGTAAAATAAACATCCCAAACGATGAAGATAAAGCCCGTTATACCTAGGCCCGGGAAAAATGATTTCCAGGTCTTGTAGAATTTAAGTTTTGGATGAAATGAAAATAGGAAGGGGATCAATATGGTACCTAAGTTTACCAGCAGATAAGTAAACTTCGTCATAACTTTCCTTGCTTCAATTGACGAAAGTATTTAAAGGGCACCCAGAGCATTCCAAAACATTCACCCTCATCTTTATTAAGGTGCTTATGGTGCACCTTATGGGCCCGGCGGATAGCTGCGAAATAAACGTTATTGGCATTTCGAAAAATTTTGAAACGCTGGTGAATAAAGATATCGTGAATAATAAAATAAGCGAAACCGTATAAAGTGATTCCCAGCCCGATCCAGAAAAGGAAGTTATAGCCGTTCAGCATACCAAAATATAAAGCGATAATTCCGGGAAGGGCAAAGATCAGGAAGAAAAAATCATTGTCTTCGAAGAAGCCTTTAGATTCTTTTTTATGATGATCCTTATGCAACCGCCACAGCAAACCATGCATTATATACTTGTGTGTAAACCAGGCTACTGCCTCCATGCCAAAAAAAGCCGAAAGCGTTATAAGCGCATTAATGATAACTGCTTTCATTGTCAACAAACATTTTATTTAAGATCCCTTTCCGGTATGCAAAGATATCCGCTATTTTTTCCCTCACGACCAGGGAGTTCGTATATCTTCCAATGATACCAAAAGGCAACTGATACTTTACTTCATCCTGCATAACAAGACCCTTTTCCTGGGGTAAATAAATATGCCTGTGCTCCCATAACTTGTAAGGCCCTTTGACCTGTCGGTCTGTAAAAGATGTGGGTTTATTTACTTTTGTTATTTCGGTTTGCCATCTAAGGGGAATGCCGAACAGGGGTTTTACTGTGTAGTCTATAATCATCCCTTCATAAATTTCCTCTCCCTTAAGCTGGGTCAGTATCTTAAAGTCCAGTTCGGGCGGGGTTATCAACGCAAGGTTTTTCGCGCTTGAAAAGAAATCCCATGCAGTTGCTATATCAATCGGCAGAAATTGTTCGGTATGGAAATAATAGGTGTCCATAGCTAGTTGCTTATTCGATGAAAATGTTCATTAACTTTTGGAAGGCAGATTTTTAACCATGCTGAAAAGTCCTCAGGATGCAGGTCGATAGCCTGAACAAGATCCTCCAGCGTCATATACTTGAAGTCCTTAACCTCCAGGGGATTAATGACTGGTATGTCATCTGATCTTCCAAAAAATACATGGTCGTATTCATGTTCAGTTAGCCCGTTTTCAAATTCCATTTTATAAGTAAAACTGAATATAAACTCCGCGTGGCAATGCATTCCCATTTCTTCCGCAAGCCTTCTTTCAACTGCTGTTGCTAATTCTTCACCTAAACGCGGATGGCTGCAGCATGTGTTCGTCCATAAGCCACCAGAATGATATTTATCATTGGCCCGCTGCTGCAGCAGTAATTGGCCTTTACTATTAAAGATGAAAATGGAAAACGCCCTGTGAAGCAATCCTTTCTGGTGTACAGAAAGTTTATCCATTCCGCCAAGCGCCTTATCATCTTCATCCACTAAAATCAGTAATTCCTCCATCGCGTAATTATTTTTAGGCTTTGAGATCACTTAGGTAACGGGTGATCATGTTTTTCAGCGCCAGATCGTTTATGTATGGCAACGAAACTGTTAAAAATTGCTGATCAGTTTTAATACTGTTATTATACCCGAGAAAAGAAGGCGCATTGGTTTGGATCGTGAATCGTAAAAAACGTAATTCAACATTTTTTGTGTCATTACGAACAGCTTTTTCAAGCATGTTTTTGCCTTTTCGAAAGTAGTTGATCTTTGATATCGGATTAAGTACATATTTTGCCATCACCATCGTTGCTGCGGCTTTATAACCAATTAGTTCCGAAATGTTTTCACCCTTGTCAGGTATCTGAAGCTCGGTCAATATCCTGCAGGATTTCTCCTGGCCTGCAGCTTTTCTATAAAGTGATCTTATCTCAGGCAAAGTTGATGCATTTGCAACGACCTGAGCCGAGATAATCATTAACAATATCAGCCTTATTTTCATACCATATTCATTTTAAATTCGAACAGGCTGTTGAGCATAAGCCCGAATTTTTGACCGTTATTTATCCTAACCCTGGCAGAAAGAACTTGTTGGGCGGGAATTTTCCGGATCTTATTAAACAACGACCGATAGTATACATAAGCAAGGTAAACTCCTCCTTTAGAGGATGAAGGAAGCATTCTGATTCCCACCAAAGCCGTTTTAAATTCATTTTCAATTTCCTCCTCAATCTGCAGCTTCGCCTGACGATTGAAATCAGTCATATCGACGCCGGGGAAATAGGTGCGTCCGAGCACATGATAATCGTCCTTAATATCTCTGAGAAAGTTTACTTTTTGAAACGCCGAGCCTAATTTCATCGCGTAAGGCCTTAGCTCTTCATATTTATGTTTATCACCTTCCACAAACACATGCAGGCACATCAGGCCGACGACTTCCGCGGATCCCAGTATATATTGCTGGTAGTTCTCACGGGTATAGTGTACCTTTTCAAGATCCATTTTCATACTTTCCAGAAACAGCTCTATCAGGTTGTGACTTATCTGGTACTGCTTTACAGCCTGCTGAAAGGAATTTAAGATGGGATTGGTAGAAATTCCATTTTCCAGCGCTTCATAAGTCTCTGCCCGGAACTTTGAGAGAAGCTGCTTTTTATCAAATCCATCGAAGCTATCTACGATCTCATCAGCTACTCTGACAAATCCGTAAATAGCATAAATAGCGTTTCGAAGACGGATGTTTAAAAAATAGATGCCAAGTGAGAAACTGGTGCTGTAAGTGCGGGTGGTCATTTTACTTATCTCAATTGATAAGTTATCAAATAACTGTTTCATGGATGGAATTCTTTAGATGTTTAAGGGCCTGTTCGGCAGCCAGTTTACCGGATATCAATGCCGGAGGTACTCCCGGTCCGGGAACAGTGAGTTGACCGGCGTAAAATAGATTACAGACCTTTTTATTTCGAATCTTTGGTTTCAGGAGAGCTGTTTGCATTAAAGTGTTCGCCAGCCCGTAAGCATTTCCCTTATAAGAGTTATAGTCAGAGATAAAGTCATCGACGCAGTAACTTTGTTTAAAGTCGATAAACGGCTCCAACTCTTCGCCGATCTGGTCCTGAAGCCTCCTGATCATAATGGCGAAATATTTTTCCCGCACTGCCTCATTGTCTGAAATACCGGGTGCCAGGGGCATAAGTAGAAACAGACTCTCATGCCCGAAGGGCGCTATGGTATTATCTGACTGCGTAGGACAGCAAACATAGAAAAGTGGTTTTGTTGGCCATTTCGGGTCTTTATAAATTTCAAGGGAATGCTGTAACAGTTCCTCTTCAAAAAATAGTGTATGATGCCTGATATTCTTTATTCGCTTTCTAAGCCCGATATAGTAAATGAGGCAGGAGGGAGCAAACGTTTTTTTTGCCCAATATTCATTGCTGTAATTTCTATACCTGGCAGGTAACAGTGAGCTTTCTACATGGTGATAGTCGGCAGCCGCGATAATGATGTCTGACTCGATCCGTTTGCCATTAACCCACACGGCAGTTGCCAGATTATTCTCTATATCTATCTTTTCAACAGCGGAATTGAAGTGAAAGGTAGCACCGGCATCCGTACTAACCTTCAGGATAGCCTCTATTACCACACCGAATCCACCCTTCGGATACCAGGTTCCCAATTTCAGACCTGCATAATTCATCAGGCTATACAAAGCGGGGGTATCCTGGGGCATCGCACCTAAAAATAAAACCGGAAATTCCATGAGGGCAATTAGCCGGGGATTGGAAAAATATTTCCGTAGGTGTTTGCTGAAGGATGAAAAAACCTGTAATCGGATAGCACCTTTAATGATCTTGGAATTCGCAAACTCCATGATAGAAATTCCGGGCAGGTAAACAAGATTCTCCATGCCTGCCTCATACTTATACTGGGCCTCGGCCATGAACTTTTGCAGCTGCAATCCACTGCCTTCCTCTATTGACTCAAAAAGCTCAAGCAATTCGGTGAAATCGGATGGGATTTTCAGAGTCTCTTTATTTTCAAAAACCACTTCAAATGAAGGATTCAATAATTTCAGATCATACATATCTGTAACCCGAAGGTCGAAGTCATTGAAAAACCGTTCAAATATTTCGGGCATCCAGTACCAGCTCGGACCCATATCAAAGTTATATCCGTTGACAGTCTTCAATTGCCGGGCACGGCCTCCCGGGGAAGCGTTTTTTTCGAAAACGTGCACCTCATGTCCAGCCTTTGATAAATAGGCGGCAGCGCTTAAGCCTGAAAAGCCCGTTCCTATGATTGAGATCTTTGACATTTATTATTGTTTAAATAATATATATAAAACTTAAACAGTTATTGTCGGCAATTGTTCGAGCAGTTGCTGGACAGAGGAAAGGTGATGCACGTTTTCCTGGAGCTGAAGTGCCTGTACCTGCTGATCAGAAGCGGCAAGGAAAATTTTATCATGGAAGACCAAACTTAAATTTTTCAAATAAGTGTCAAGATTTTCGGGTATGTCATGATGTACAAAAAACAGGAGCAGATGACGGGGTTTTATATCATTGATAGCATCGGACAATGAGGGCAGAGGTACATTGGCTCCAAGATAAATGACCCTTTGGCCCGAAAGGCGAATGAGATAACATGCAAGCAGCAGGCCTATTTCATGAAATTCATTCTCAGGCAGAAATAGCAGCCATGTGTCAGATTCCGCCGAAGGCGGCGGAAGAGAATCAATTGAAGTAAATAATTTTTTCCTGATGCAATTGCTGATAAAATGCTCGCGGGCAGTTGGAATAGTGTCAGAAGCCCACATTAATCCAATTCTAACCAGCATGGGGTATAATATCCTGGTATAACATTCCTTCATCCCGTATCGAATCAGGCTGTGAGAAAGAATTTTGTCGAAGTAGATCTCATCATAGCTGATGCCTGCTAATATTAGCTGTGAGATCAGGTATTCAGTCTGGTCTTCTGCCGGCTGTTTGATTCTGCTCTTAAGAAGTTCAAAGATCTGTTCATCGGGCATCAGGCATAATTCTGAGATCTTATGATCGGAATCAACCATACTGACGATATTGAGCAGTCGCCTGAGCTGCGAACTGTCATAGTATCTGGTGTTGCCTACTGAGCGGCCTGGCGTCAGCGCGTTATACCTTCGTTCCCATATCCGGATAGTATGCGGTTTGATTCCGGAGAACTGGGAGAGCTGTGAAATTGAGAATGAATCCATAATGAATGTTTAAATTTATGTAATTATATTTAAACATTATGATTTTTTTTGACAGCCTAAGATTCAACAGTCAACGATGCAGAATGGTGTAACCAAACAAAGGCCCTCCAGAAATATTTGGAGAGCCTTTGCTAATAATTATACCGGATTTAATCAGACCTTAAACTTATTGATCTTCCGAATCGTCTACGGAAATTTAATCCCTCAATACATTTACAATTGAACTTGTTTTGTCCAGTAAACTATAAGTACTTGCCCAGGAGAGCAATGAGCCGCTGGAGTTGATCACATCTGGTGATGAAACCGTCATCTTCATTCCCAATTGATTGGTGATAATATGTAATGGCCGGTTATTCAAAGTTTTTTGCCAGCTCGGATTCACAATATTTATCGTACCAAGCATTTTTGCGGAGGTACCGTCTACATTGTTAACCGAAAACTTAATTGCTGACATAGGAGAGCTTTTGTCAATGTGATTGGTAATTGTAATATTAACGTACTTATTTATACTGCTGTTGAGCATATGGTGCCCGGTGATCTGTATACCCCTTTCTCCGTTTAATTCAGTTGTAATGTTTTTCATCTGAACATTCTTTAGTTCTGAGGTCGGGTAGTTCGCTTCAAAGTTTATCCCCGTTGCCGGAACAGTTCCCTTGTTATAACCTGCATATACATTTTCCAGCAATAATCCATCTACACCGATAATAGACATTCCGGCCCTGCGATTGCTTTTTAGGGACGAATCTTTAATAATTATGTTTTTGGGATTAATCTTTCCACTCACCTGACCCAAATAAATGCCGTCACCCCAGCAATCCTTAATTTTCGCACCATAGATCGAAATATTGCTTGAGCCATAAATGGCTATTCCCGAGCCCCACTCGCCAGTGGTTCCAATGTGTTTGTAGCGGTCACCTGTAATTACCGGATTATAGAGAGTGATGTTAGTGGCATTGGATATATTTAAAATCTTATAACCAGGTTTGGAAGATGGTTTAAGGCGAATCTCTGATCCCGTTGGAAATGTGATCACTCTATTTGAAGGTATTGTAATTCCGTTATCATTAACTAAAACCGGAAACGGGGGTAATACAACATTAGGATATTTAGTTATAGCAGCCTGGATATAAGTTGTATAATCTCTTGAGCCATCTTTCACATAGCCGGAAGGTAAGGAATTAACTACATAATAGCTGCTGGACACTACGCCGGTAGCTGCCATTAGAACTCCGTCAGGAATTGCGCTTAAAGGTGCCTGATCGGGCAATGTGGGATTCACGTCTTCTTTCTTACATTGTATTGACGTTAGGGAGGTTATCAATAACATAATAACAGCCATCAATTTGCTTCTGGAATTTAAATTTTCTCTCATGTTTGACTTTCCTCTTGAAATTAAATTTTCTCTCATATTTTCTAACATTTGGGAACTAAACGTTAGTTAGGCGCAATTCTTATGAGTTTACGTCAAAATTATGTCAGTATTCTAAACGAATCAAAACATTAGGGGGCTTCATTCTGTATGTATTTATCTTTTTGAAATTGACACAAAACCGGGATTCGGATTGTTTAAGAGCCTTTGGATGAACCGAAGTTGAAGGATTTTTGAGATTCGGGAGAGTGAAGAATTTGTGTGTAATTTTTTTTGGGAAAATGCAAACTAAGGTGAAAGTATGAATTCAGGAGTTTCCACTTTCCTCGAATGGATAAATTTAAGCGATAACTCTTTTTACGGTATTACGACCCAAATAAAGGTCTCTTAATATTTTGTTCATTTCTTTCACGATGCCTCGGCAACGCGTGATTCAAGGCGTCATTTAGCCGCTATCTGAGACGGCCTTTTTTGCAAAATCAAGCGGTTCCGCCATATCTCACTATGTGCTAACTATATACTAACTATATACTAACTATATGCTTACTATATCGTGACGATATCCGGATATGGTTATCACCTTGTTATTACATAGCAAGCAGCTGGCAATTTCTCTTGACCGTCACAATGTTATCAATCAATTGCACATTCGTCTACAATTGCTTCAGATGGTATCATCAGACTTTATTTGTCGTTAATTTTACTTGTGCTTTAACAGCCGATTGTTAAAAATATTGGGCAGCTAACAGCAATTTTTAGGATAGTGTTTTTAACGTGAGCGCTGATTACAGGCCACACCTGCGGTTTCAAATGGATTGAGTTTGTTCATGAGAAGGAAGGTTCAGTGAACCGTGTCCGCAAAAGACTGGCTTATGACAGCATTTGAAAAATACATCCCGGGATTTGAACTTTTTCGCATCTACCGGCGGGAATGGTTTCAAAGCGACCTCTTAGCGGGGCTATCAGTCGCGGCGGTGGCCTTGCCAGTCGGCATAGCTTATGCCCAATTAGCAGGTTTTCCACCAGCTATGGGGATCTATTCCAGCATACTGCCTGCTATAGCGTATGCATTCTTCGGATCATCGAGGCAACTGGTAGTCAATCCTGACTCAGCTGCCTGTATGATGATTGCCGCAACGGTCGCACCACTGGCGGCCGGTGACGCATTGCGTTACACAGACCTTTCATTAGTGCTTACGTTTATAACGGCATTGCTCTGCCTTATGGGAGGGATAGCAAAGTTTGGAGTTATCGCAAATTTCCTTTCCCGCCCGATTCTTACCGGCTATCTTAACGGCATTGCTCTTAGCATTATCGCAAGCCAGCTCGGTACAATGCTGGGGTTTAGAGTCTCCCAGGGCGGGTTTTTCCACACAGTCCTGGAGGCTATTACACGCCTGAACGAAACAAACCCGGCAACGCTTCTGCTGGGCTTATCGCTTTTTGTCTTGATTCTGATTCTGAAGCGCGTTATGCCGAGGGTGCCGGCTCCACTGATTGCCACGGTTGCCGGCATCGCTGTTGTTTACGCTTTACCACAAAAGGGCGTGTCCGTGGTGGGGGAGGTTCCTGCCGGTTTTCCTGCCTTACACATTCCTGCTGTTACATCATCCGAATTAATACCCCTGATTACGGGAGCCTTCGGCATCATGCTGGTAAGCTTTTGCAGCATGATGACCACCGCAAGGGCCTTTGCTGCAAAGAATGGCTACCGCATCAAGGTTAACCAGGATATGTTTGCCCTGGGAGTTTCAGACCTGGCTTCGGCTGTTACCGGAGGATTTGCAGTGAGCGGAGCAGATTCGCGTACCGCGGTGGCTGATTCGAGCGGAGGTAAAACCCAGGTGTCATCGATCGTCGCTGCTTTGGCCATTGCACTGGTACTGCTTTTCCTGACTCGCCCCCTTGCCTTTGTGCCTTCGGCAGCACTTGCAGCAATACTGATCTCCTCGGCTATCGGGCTCTTCGACATTGCTTCACTGCGCAGGTATTATACATTAAACAGGTTTGAATTTCGTTTTTCGATCATTGCCACGCTGGGGGTGATGACTATCGGGGTGTTACCGGGGGTACTGCTTGCAGTGGGGCTGGCGCTTTTCAAACTTCTGCGCCTTGCATCGCGTCCGCATGATGCTGTTTTGGGACCGGTTACTGAACAAACAGGCGTGTACACTGCTATTCATGAAGGCGAGGATAGAAGCATTGCCGGCATCCTTATTTATCGATTCGACTCGTCGCTGGTGTTTTTCAATGCTGATTATTTTAAGGATCGTGTGCGCTTGGCTGTCAGGCATGCAAAAATAAAACCTGAATGGCTCATTTTTGATGCCGAAACCATCCCGCTGATCGACATCACGGGCTGCGATACTTTGGAAGAGCTGCGACGGGAGCTGGCAGCTGAGGGCGTAGTCATGGTGATAGTTCGGGCAAAAGGCTTATTTCGGACGATGATGCAACGTTCCGGCCTCCTTGATACATTCGGCCATGAACGTTTTTTCTATTCTATCCACTCCGCCGTGCTTGCGTTCCAGGAAGCCAATAATAATCGGCAAAGCTGACTCAAGGGGCACAATACTCTCAACAAATTGCACTTTCCTCTATTATTAGTCCGGAGGGTTTTTCGGATGCTTAATTCTATTTAAATTACTGTAGCCTTCGACATAGCCGGGAGACTTAGATTTGATTAAAAGCTCGCAAACGTCAGGCAGGTTAATTCTGAAGAATCAGCATATGATAAATCAAACAATAGGGCTGAACCTGGAGAACATGGTTTTAGTAAGCGGCGGGGAATTTCAGATGGGCTCGGATAAATTCTTCCCGGACGAAAGGCCTGTACGCATGGTCAAGGTAGCGAGTTTTTACATCGATAAATATGAGGTTACTAATAGGGATTATAAAAAATTCGTCGATGAAACCGGCTATATAACCGTTGCTGAAAGACCCCCTAATCCGGATGATTATCCAGGTGCCAAACCTGAGATGCTTGCCCCCGGGGCCTTAGTTTTTCAGAAAGCAACCGCGCCGGTTGATCTAAGGAACAATTTCAATTGGTGGGCATGGGTTAAGGGCGCAAATTGGAATCACCCCTATGGACCGGGCAGTACCATCAAGGACAAGGAAGCACATCCCGTTGTACACATTGCATATGAAGACGCCGAGACATATGCCAACTGGCATAGAAAGGAACTGCCGACCGAGGCTGAGTGGGAGTATGCCGCCAGGGGCGGGCTGCATGGTAAAAACTTTACCTGGGGTGACGAGGATGTTCAGCTTAGTAAGCCCATGGCCAATACATGGCAGGGTGAGTTTCCCTGGCAAAATCTATTGACTGACAGTTATGAAGGCACATCACCTGTCGGTTCCTTTGCCCCCAACGGATATGGATTGTTTGATATGGCAGGCAATGTATGGGAGTGGACCTCTGACTGGTATTTGCGAAGCCCACATGATCAGGAATCTGAAACTCATAAATCGCGCTCTATAAATGCTTTCAACCCTGGAGTGATCTTCCCTGAATGCAGCTATGATCAATTCCATCCGCAGCAGAAAGTTCCCGGGAAAGTGATCAAAGGTGGTTCTCATTTATGCGCCCCTAACTATTGTTTGCGATACCGCCCGGCTGCAAGACAACGGCAGATGATGAACACCCCTATGAATCACCTGGGCTTCAGATGCATTGTCAGGGCAGACTAAAGTATCCGGATTCAGTGGTAAATGGTGGAAATCTTAATCTCAGTATCGGACAAAAGAATGTATATTGCTTAAAGGATATCAATTTAAACGATGTACATCTCATGGGTAAATTAGCCGAAATTAAAACAAAACCAACTGCCGCAAGCGTCGAGGACTTTATCAATAATTTTAGTGAGCAAAAGCGCAATGACAGTCTTGTGATTTTGGAAATGATGAAAAAGGCAACCGGTGAAGAGCCGAAAATGTGGGGCAGTTCAATTATTGGTTTTGGTAATGTAAGATACAAAAGCCCCAAGACCGGCAGGGAAGTAGATTGGCTCCGGATAGGTTTCTCGCCCCGTAAAGCGAATCTGTCCTTATACCTGAGCGTAAATATTAAAGAGCATGCTGCAGTTCTCTCAAAGCTTGGCAAGCACAAGACTGGTGTAGGCTGCCTCTACATAAATAAGCTTGCGGATATAGACATGAAAGTTCTGGAGGAAATGATAAATGCACCATTAAATCGAAGGTAGAAGCTTTGTCAAAGGATCATTCCTATGAAATTTTTTCCAATTATAGCCCCTTGTCTTAAAACCTAAGGACGGGAATCAGCTGGTTTTTTTAATCACGTAATTGCTTGGCGGACCTAATGTTCTTCTTACTTCGTTGTGACAGCAGCAAACCGGTAATAACCATCGCCACACCGGTGATGGTGTATTCGTCAATCCTGTCATTCATCAATACAGCCGCAATAGCGTAACCAAACACGGGGCATAAAAACAGCCAGAAGCCGGCTCTTATAGCACTTATTCTAATCAGCCAAAGCCAGAGCAGTACAGCCACAATCGAAACCGGTATGGCAAGCCATAAAACAGCTCCCCAAAAGGAGTAGGTGAAATCGTTCTCTGCATCCTGGTAATAAAACCATGTTACCGGCAACAGAAAAATCCCGCCCAGCAGTGTTTGCCAGCCATTAATAGTAAACAAATGCAGGTCATTCCAACTTTGAGAGGAAAAGTAGATGGAAGCTAGCGAGTAAGAAAGCATACTGAGCAGTAAGATCATTAGGCCCGGTGCGGTTACCGATGCTTCGGATAACAGCGGCCAGGCTGCACAGATCACTCCACCTGAGCAGATTGCCAGTGCCACCAAAGACTGAAGGGTCAGTGGCCTTTTAAGTAGAAAGACTGAAAGGAAACTGATAAAAACAGGGTTAGTGGCCACCGCCAGGGACCCGATGCCGGCGGTTACCCGCTCCATGGCTATAACATAGCAGCCTAAATAGATGCTAATATTCAATAGGCCGTAGATAGATAATTGCTTCCATTCTTTTCCCGACGGCAACCGGTTGCCTTGTAATACGTGCGAAATAAATAGCATGAGGGCTGACGCAATCGTAAAGCGTACAAGGGCGATTGTTAGTGGTTGAGCGGTTGTTAAACCGATTTTAGTGGCCGTCGACGCAGATGCCCACAATACAGAAAACAAGATACCCGCGATCAGCCAGGGGTATTTTTTATGGTTAACGTCCGACACTTATTCTTCGTTCTTGAGATTTCATTCGGTATGTGTAGTAAGTATTTTTCCTGAAATGGACCATTGAATAAATTTCCTTTCGCGGATTAAAAATGGTGGCATACCTGCTTTATCCGCGAAAGTATAGAATCCCGTCGTATTCTTAATAGGCGTACATATAAAAACGGTACGACATCATGCGAGGAGCTGGCGTATTCTTTAAACCGGGCTGTTGGGTTAAGAAACGCGATGCAGAATTATTTGATCCTACCGTAAAACTGTCTTGCTCCGATTAGATTCAGACAGTCATTAATGATAAATGAATGTTCTTGATTAATCTCGGTTGAAAAAAAGTATAAAAGGGAGTTTTCACTGGCGGAAACGGACAGAAGCTGGAAGCTCCCAGGGAAGGATAGAAAATTGGTTGAATATCGACCTCGGAGGCTCACAGCCTTTGCTTATCTTATTAGATAACAACAAGTTGCGCGAAGGACGGGACAATCTATCAAATGATTTTCTTACACTATTGCAATTTATGTAAACTCTACTAAATTTGCGATATGTGCAAACATATGCACAAGTTGCCATTGCTTGACCCTGGATGAAGCCTCTCCATAAATACATATTAATACGCATTAATAACCTTGTTAGAGATGGAATGCTTGAACCGGAAGAAAAGATTAGGGACGTGGTTAGAAAAAAATATATCTACAAACCTCAATAGCTGGCTGAGTTTTGCGCACGAAATAGAGAGTATGGGGCGTTTTTTTAAATCTGTTGCTTAAGGTTGAAACGTGTTTAAAGCGTGTTTCGTAGAACAGATGAAAATCCAATGGTTTATTTTGAATCCTATTTCCTTACAGTGTATGTACTTGGAGGAAGACTCGCCATTGAGGATACTATAAGCTATCAACGGAAGGCAAAAGCTTAAGTGATGGTCGCTTATATAAAAATGAATTTGGAATTAAGATTATATGCAAAGTAAACCTAAACATTACATTTCCCTTATAACGTATATTGCTGCGTTAGGAGGCTTTTTATTCGGTTTTGACATGGCTGTGGTTAGCGGCATCATTGAACCGGTCAAACAGCAATATGGGTTATCTGCTTCTCAGGAAGGTTTGTTTGTCTCCTGTGCACTCCTTGGCTGCATCGCCGGCGTAGCTTTATCCGGATTTTTAAGTGATAAGATCGGAAGAAAAAAGGTGCTTTTCATTGCTGCAGTATTATTTCTGGTAAGTGCCATCGGCTTTTCATTTGCAGAGGACTATTCCATTCTTATTTTCTTTCGCCTCCTTGCCGGTATGGGCGTTGGAGTGGCTTCCAGCATTTCGCCTCTCTACATATCAGAAATGGCACCCGCCAAAACACGAGGTCGATTGGTCACATTTTATCAGCTAGCTATTACCATAGGCATATTAGTAGCCTATATCAGCAATTTGATCATAGCGAATTATTCTGCAGCTCATTTGAATGAACAGGGCGGTTTACTGAACTGGTTATTTGCACAAGAAGTATGGCGGGGTATGTTCCTGGTTGGCGTAATACCTGCAACCTTGTTTTGTTTGCTGTTAATGATTGTTCCTGAAAGTCCACGCTGGTTGGTGCAATATGGGAGAAATGAAGAAGCTCTGGACATTCTAATCAAAATGAACGGCAAGGAAGAGGGTCAGAATGAACTAAACGCTATTAAAGAGGCTGCCGTTCAAAAATCGGGCGGGTTGAAGGAATTAATGCGGTTGCCCTTAAGGCAATTATTAGCTATGGCTATGATCCTGACTGCTTTGTCACAGTTTAGTGGAATCAACGGCGTAATATTCTATGGCCCAACAATTTTAAAATCGGCAGGTATCGTTACAAACGATGCGCTGCTATATCAGGTAATGCTTGGCGTTGCTAATGTGCTGTTCACCTTTATTGCAATTTGGAAAGTGGATAGCTGGGGCAGAAGGCCATTATACATTGTTGGTTCCCTTTGTGCGGCGTTGGCATTAGCCTTAACTGGAGTTTGCTTTATGCTGGAAATAAAAGGCTGGGTTATGCTGCTGTGCATCATATTTTTCCTCTTTTGTTTTGCATTCTCATTGGGGCCATTAAAATTTGTGATCGCAACAGAAATATTTCCTACTCATGTAAGGGGAACGGCATTATCAGTGTGCATTATGACCATGTGGGTGGCCGACTGGATAGTTAACCTGGTTTTTCCAGTGTTGAGGGACGGATTGGGTGTGGCAGGTACATTTTTTATCTTTTCTCTATTCTGTGTTTTATCCTTCGCGTATGCAAAAAGAAAACTGTTTGAAACAAAAGAGAAAAGTCTGGAGGAAATTGAGAAAGCCTGGAATTCAGATTTGAGTGCGGAAAAGAGATTGCTTGAAACAAAGGTTGAAATTTCATAGGAACAAATGGGTAAAGATTATTTCAGTTTGAACAGAATGCCGATTTGTTTGCTATCGCCGATACCATGACAAAGTACGGTTGCTCAGCCTATTGGCAATAAAAGCATCCTGATAGTAGAGCCATTTGAAAAACAAGGAGAGGTTCTCTTAAGCCTAGAGTTAATAAAGTTAACTTCAAAAACTAAGCATGTATAAAAAAATATTCCTGGTTGCTGTTTTGCTTGCATCATTCATTCAGGGTCAATCACAAACTACCGTTCCTCATTTCGGAAAAATAAATTGGATAAACGGTTTTTCAAAAGAAATCAGCGGCGAGAATATCACCTACTTTTCGGCTTTCCCGGATTATGCCACAACGGCCTTATTAACCCGAAGCACCGATGGCAAAAAAGCAATCGAGTGGGAAACCGCAATGGTTCCTCAAAACAGCAAGGGTGATTACGTGTACTTCAGTTGGGTGGCCGCCCATTCTACTGCTACAAGTAGCGGAGACCGTAATTTTGATTTGTATGTTGACGATCAAAAATTGTTAACGTTTACGACCTTCCCCGGAAATAAAATGCCCGATTGGATTTTTAAGACATCCGATGGTTCGGCTTTGGTTTTTCAACAAACCAAAAGAGACGGTGCCAATGATGCACATGGATTGGCTTTTCTCCGCTTGCCAAGGAATAAAGTGAAAGCAGGGAAACCAGTTCGGATTAAAGTTGTGGGACAAGCCCAAAACAGCAATGATTGGTACATGACTTTTAAATTTTCATTTGAAGAAAAGGTAGATGTAAATCCGATGCCCTTCCTTTTGAAAAATGGCAAGCAACCCATTGTATTAACGGCTTTGCATTTTGGAAAAGACGAGCTGCTTAAAGTGAACGTCAACAACAAGGAAGCCTATTCTTTTATAATAAAAGATGGTGTAAACAACTTTGACATCCCGGTAGATGCGGTAAAAAAAGATGACAGTGTTCGGGTGGTGGCTGTATCAGCAGGTAAAACGTTGGTCAATAGATTTATACCTTTGAAACCAGTTGTGTATCGTGAATTAAGTTTTATACATCATTCGCATACCGATATTGGTTACTCTCACCTTCAGCCTGAGGTTTTAAAAATCCATCTTAAAAATATAGATGATGCATTGGCCATGATTGAAAAAACCAGGGATTATCCTGCAGAAGCAAAATTCAAATGGAATATCGAATCCTTATGGGCGGTGGAGAATTATTTGAAACAGGCTTCGCCAACACAAAAACAAAAGTTTATAACAGCAGTAAAGGAAGGAAGCATTTGCCTTTCGGCCTTATATGCCAATGTACTTACTGGTTTGAGTCAATCCGAAGAAATGTTTCACTATACCGATTATGCAGCCCAGCTTCGAAAAGAATTTGGACTTAAGATCAACAGTGCGATGGTCTCGGATATTCCCGGATTTGCCTGGACTACTGTGACAGCCCTATCCAAGGGAGGCGTGAAATATTTTTCAAGCGGTCCTAATTTTATGGGGAACGACCATCCTTACCTGGGGGACAGAGTAGGGCATTTTGTAAGAACCTGGGGGGATAAACCGGTGTGGTGGGCATCGCCTTCCGGAGAGGAAAAATTATTGTTCTGGGCTGGAGCCAAGGGATATTCCTCCTGGCATGGTACACCTGCTGGTGGGGTATTTGACCGTGGCGCCAAAAAAATTGGCGCTTATTTAGAAGAACTTACGGCTAAAAATTATCCTTATGAGATGGTACAGTGGCGTTATAATATTGTTGCCGATAATGGACCTATTGATACCAGTATTTCAGATTTTGTGAAAGAATGGAATGATAAATATGCTTCCCCAAAAATTGTTTTAAATACAACTGACAAACTTTTTGAAGCTTTTGAACACAAATATGGAAACCATCTTCCAACAGTAAAAGGGGATATTACTCCATATTGGGAAGACGGTGCGATCTCTACTGCTTTTGAAGAAGGTAAGAACAGAGTCAACAGCTTGCGTTTGCAGCAGTTAACCACATTGTATTCGATGCTAAATCCCAAGCAATATAATGCTCGAAAATTTTATGAAGCTTGGACCAATGTCATTATGTTTCACGAGCATACCTGGGGAGCCCATAACAGCACCACCGAACCTGATGTTCCGTTTGTTACCGAACAATGGCGTATCAAAAAACAATTTATGCTGGATGGGAATGAGCAGATCAACGCTTTGGAGAAAAACCTGTTGCAACCATTAGACGATCCGCAATCCAAAAAAATTGCCGTATTCAATACGTCTTCCTGGAAACGTACCGGACCGGTAGTGTTATCCGGGACCGTGGTTGGGAAATCTGTAAAAGACAACGCCGGCAATAAAAGTCCGCTTCAAAAACTTAGTAATGGTGACTATGTGTTTATGGCCACCGATGTACCGGCCTTTGGAACCGCAACCTATGAAATTTCTAATGATGGGCATATATCGACTGCGACCGGATTTACAGTTACTGAAAATTCGGTGTCAAACGGAAAGATAGGATTCAGTTGGGATAAAATCAATGGAAGTATTACCGGTTTGAATGCAGGTACCGACTTTAATTATGTGGGGAATTTTAACAATCAGGGATTAAACAGCTATTGGTACGTTCCGGGAATGAATCCGGAAGACGCAATAACCAACGGTACTGTGAAGATAAATGTGATCGAGAACGGACCGGTAGTGACTAAAGTATCTATTGTATCGGAGGCACCCGGAGCCAATAAACTGGAAAGGATACTGTCTTTGTATGCCGGAAGTGATGCTGTTTTGGTTGAGAATATTTTAGATAAAAAATCAGTTCGGACAAAAGAGGCGGTTCATTTTGGATATCCGTTTAATACTTCTTTAACCAAAACTACAATAGACGCAGGGTATGGTACAATGCAGTATTTAAAAGATCAGTTGCCGGGTTCGAATATGGATTATTTATACGGCCGCAGGTGGTTGGACGTATCCAAAGCTGATAAAGGAGTGCAATTGATGTTACTGGAAATGCCTTTGATAGAACCTGTTAATATGATTGATGAAAGGCAAACTATTGCACCCAGACATAAGGAATGGAAAAAAGAGGGAAAACCAACCTCAACCTGGTTCAGCTATGTGATGAACAATTATTGGCATACCAATTACAAGGCCGATCAGGATGGAACAGTCCAAATTCGCTATGCTTTGCGTCCACACGAAGCGGTTAAAGACACCGAGATGGAAAAAGCAGCGTCGGAATTTGTACAACCTTTAATTGCTTTGCCAGTTAAAAAGGAGATTTCGCTTCCTCAGGCGCTTTTTGAATTGACTAACCCACATATAGTGGTTACTTCCATTACGCCTGGTGAAGACGGAGCCTATTTGATTCGTTTGTTCAATCCGGAGCAATCTGTGCAGCAAACTAAATTCGTCTGGAAAGCCTTGCAGGCGACATCATTCATAGAGATGAAATCGGGAGAGAATCAACCAAGTACTGCCGAAGTGAAATTGGCTGCTATGGGAGTGTCTGAATTCTTGTTGAAGCTGTAAAGCAACTTTCGGGTGAATCCAGGGCAGCAGTATTCTTTAATCCATCATTTTTTGAATGGTATTCCAAAATAAGTACAAACTCAATAGATTATGCTAAAAAAAATCAGCCTTATTTTTATTGTCTTTATTCAATTCCTAACTGTTTCGGCACAGCAAATTAATTTGAAGAGCGAAGGTTTAAACCTTAGTTTGTCTGCCAAAGGCCAATTAACCACATTGTCTGATCCTATTTCGGGTAAGAACTATCTGGCAATAGGAGAAAATGCTCCTTTGTTGCAAATTCGTGTAGGGAATGACTGGTACGAACCCGTTGAAGCTACTTTTAAATCGGGAATTATTTCTCTTATCTACCAGCCTGCAAAAATTACGGCTCAAGTAAAAGTGACTCAAAAGAAAACGCATTTAACTTTCGAATTGATTAAGATTGATGTGAAAGACAAAGTGAATGCGGTGATCTGGGGGGCTTATCCAACGATTGTCAACAAAACCATTGGAGAAGTAGTGGGTGTAGTTCGCGATGGCGAATACGCTATCGGAATCCAAGCTTTAAATGCGAAAACCGTTGGAGGTGTGTTAAATAATTCAGAAGGTTCTATTGAATCCCGTGGTTCTACCGCTACTCCGCAGCCTTATGGAAGTAGCTTGCAGGCTTTTAGTCTGGACCGTTCGAAAGACCGAAAAGTAACGGTTTGGGGACGTCCGGAAATGCCTGTAAAAGCAATTCCAAATGAAACGGTATTGGGATCGAAAATCGCTCTTTTTGGTTGTGCTGAACAGCAGGCTTTGTCACGTATTGGGGCAATCGAAATAGCCGAAGGTCTTCCTCATGCACTTATTAATGGCGTCTGGTTCAAACAATCGCCTGAAACCGGAAGGGCCTATTTAATATCTGATTTTGATGAACAAACAGTCGATGCTATGTTGGATTATACGCAGCAAGCAGGACTGGCTTCGCTTTACCACGAAGGCCCTTTCAAATCCTGGGGGCATTTTATTTTGGATCCGGTTGCTTTTCCTAACGGGATTGCCGGGATGAAGACGGCTGTGGATAAAGCGAATAAAAAAGGGATTCGAATTGGGGTTCATACTTTGAGTACCTTCATCAATACGAACGATCCTTATGTAACGCCTACTCCTGATAAACGTCTTTCGATGACAGGCTCATCGGTTTTAACAGAAAATGTAAGTGCGACAGCTAATGAAATACCGGTCGCTTCGGATCAATATTTTAAAGATATTAAATCCAGTACGTTGCATGCCGTAAAAATTGGTGATGAAATCATTCGTTTTAGGGAGGTTTCGGCACAAGAACCTTATAAACTATTGGATTGTCAACGTGGGATGTATGGTACAAAAGCGTCTGATCATTCAAAAGGTGAAATGGCCGGTATGCTGTTCGATTATCCCTACAATACTTTGTTTCCAAATTTCGATTTGCAACAGGAAATAGCCGGAAACCTGGGACGTTTCTTTAATGAAACAGGTGTTTCTCACATGGATTTTGACGGGCACGAAGGTTGTTTGTCGGCAGGTCAAGGTGATTACGGCATGCAAATTTTTGCCGATAAAGTGATTAAAGACACCAAACACACTTTGGTAAACGGAACCAGTCGTTCCTATCACTACTACTGGCATCTTAGCCATTATTGGAATTGGGGGGAGCCCTGGTATGGGGGATTTCGCGAATCTCAGGGTGATTACCGTCTGGAAAACCAGCCTTTCCTGGAACGCAATTATATGCCTAATATGCTGGGATGGTTTTTACTTTCATCTACAACTTCCGCCGAGGATATTGAATGGATGATGGCACGAGCGGCCGGTTATAATGCCGGTTTTGCTTTGGTAGCCCGATATAAAAATCTTCAGAGCAATCCGAATACTCCCCAGTTGCTGGCTTTAGTTAAACTGTGGCAGGAAGCCTACAGATCAAAAATTTTCTCAGCTGACCAGATTGCCCGATTGAAAAATCCGGAAAACGATTTTCATCTCGAAAGAAACAGTCAGGGATGGAAACTGTATCCGTTTAAGAAATACAAATTTGAGCATGAGAAAAAAATCCTTCAGCCAGGTGAACCAACTTTCTCGCAATGGGAATTTGTGAATAAGGAGGCTGAACAGCCGCTCAGTTTTACCTTAACTTTTATGGGTAAGGAAGGAAATATCAGCAATCCGTGGATTGAAATTGACGGTTATTTTAAAATGGAACTGCCAGGCTTATATGAAGCCGGAAATTCAGTTGTTTGCGACGGAACCAACATTAAGATATACAACAAGAAAGGTGGTTTTGTTAAGGATATTGCTTTGAAACAAACCATTCCGAGTCTTAAACCTGGAAAACATACTATAAAATTTGACTGCCAGTTTCCTGAGGAAATGGAATTGACTAACCGATTCATCATTAAGACAATGGGCAGCGCAGAAGTTATTTCTAAATAACCAATTTTCAACCAGGATATTTTCCTTTAAAGCTCCCTCAGCCGGTGGAGATTCCTGGGTGTTTATAGATGAAATAGTGGTTCGATAATGCAGGATTTCTAATGGTACTTCACAAAGCAGACCATCTGTTCTATAGGCAAAATTCATTAAACCCTGGTTTGGTTGGGATAAGACTTCCTACAACTATAAAAACAGGCATGCAAAATATGATGCCTGTTTTTACATTGATGATCTTCAACTAAGGTTTCCTTCTGCCTGTTGAATTTTAGGTAGTCCCATCGACTTCTCTACGTTTACTTCGTAACAGAAGTTGTTTGCATACTGTCCTGCATTCGTATCAAGGAACTGCTGAACATCCTGTGCATTTTCGGCTTCCCAAAGGCAGGTACCCGTTTTAGCGTCCATAGCAGGATAAACGCCATGCAGTTTTAAATTGCCCGGCAAATTTTTTGACACGTTTTCTGCAGCAGCCCAGAAACCTTCAGGATCGCTGATGTTGTGATGTGCGATAACTAACATAGTCTTTAAATTTTGAATTAATTGGTTACCTAACGTCAGTCAGAGTAAATTTAAAGCTTGCAAAAAGGAAGTATTATGCGCGAGTTAGTAAATAGAAAGTTACATCAAAGCATAGGCTTTTCCTAATCCAAATTGCATAGGTTTTCTACGAAATTAAGCTTAGGAAAAGTCCCGATGCTCAACGAAATAACCAAGCTGATCGATCACATTAAACGTTAAAACGAAGTTATAGGTCAAGTAAAGGGAGTCTTCTTGCTTATAGCGGTCTCTGCTTAGTCTGGTTGAAGTTTGTATCTTCACAAGCTAATTAAACAGTATGTTATCTTCCAGTACCTCAAGGTTAATATACTGTATGGCAATCAACCTTAACTAAGTTATATACTAAATACCATGAATCCGAAACTCATTTTTTTTCTGACAATAAATCTTCTGATGAGCATTTCTTTGGTTTCCGTCTGTCAGGAGATAACCGTAATGACCTTCAATATCTATCACGGAGAGAAAAATTATGTGCCCGGCAAAAGTAACCTGAAGCAGATCGCTGAGGTGATCAACGAATATAAACCGGACTTTGTAGCTATGCAGGAAGTAGACAGCCTGACTCAAAGAACCGCGGCCCTAAACCAGGGCATTGCCCAGGACCTGATAAAGGAACTTGCCACATTAACGGGAATGTATGGCCATTTCGGAAAAGCGATTGATTACAGCGGCGGCGGTTACGGCGAAGGGATTTTGTCCCGCTATCCGACACGGTCAAAGGTTTATAACCTGCCGATTCCGAAAGGGGGGGAAGGCCGTGCGCTTCTTACCGTCAGTTGCACATTACCGGGCGGCCGGGAACTCGTGTTTGCAGGTACTCATTTATGCCACAAATATGCCGAAAATCGACAGGCGCAGGCGGAAGCTATTGCCGCTATTTTTAAGGACATAAAATCGCCGGTGATCATGGGTGGTGATTTTAACTTCACGCCGGGTACCGCTCCTTACAAGGTTATCGGGGAGCAGTTTTCAGATGCGGCCGTCGTTCACGGCGATCCACAGTTTACCATTCCCTATCATAGTCCTAGCGAGCGGATCGACTATATATTTCTCTCCCGCAATCAGCGATGGCTTGTAAAGGACGTGACTGTGATAAGAAATGACGCATCTGATCATATGCCTGTTTTTGTAAAGCTAAAATTGGAATAGCAAGAGTAAGTAACCTGCCAGAGAGTTCTGTTTTTGATGGATTGCAGTATCGCGGAAACGAGGTACTGCCGCAACGGTTAATATCTGTATCCGGTAAGGTTGAAGACTCGGGACAGTGATGAAGAATCCTTCACCTTATCACCGCGACTGCCTGATGTCTTGCTCTTCAGGCATCGGTATCGCCAAAGGGAGCCACTTATTGCTTCTATTGGTCTCTGCCTAATCTGGCGGAAGTTTGTATATTCAGAGAAGCTAATTAAACTTTTAGAGATCAATTCATGAAACTTAAAATCGCAATTTTAATGATCAGCACCTTCCTGATGTCCTGCGGAGCAGAGAAGCAGGATGCTAAATTAAACTCCCCGCAGTTAACCGGCACCTGGAAACTGCTTACGGCAACTCTGATCGAGAAGGGGGACACCACTGTTACAGATTACACCAAAGACCTTTCTTTCATTAAAATTATCAATGACACCCACTTTGCTTTTTTACAGCACGATTTAAATAAAGGCAAGGACTCTGCTGCAGTTTTCGTTTCCGGCGGCGGAAAATATACGCTTAAGAATAATTCATACACCGAGCATCTGGAATATTGCAGCGCCCGGAATTGGGAGGGTAATGATTTTGTATTTACGATCACACTAAAGAATGATACCCTTGTTCAGAGTGGACTAGAAAAGGTCGAAGCGGAAGGTGTTAACCGGGTTAATATTGAAAAGTACGTCAGATGGAATGAATAGTCCAGAGACGGTCTGTGGGTACTTTAGGGTGCCTATCGAACTTCCCGGCTGAATGAAGCGGACGTCTGTTAAATTAGCAACAAGTCAGGAGGAAATAAAAACGGGAAAGAACGTGTTAAAATACGTCTTTCCCGTCTAGTACTGAAGGCGGGAATCGAACCCGCACTCGCTTTAAGGCGAACAGGATTTTAAGTCCTGCGTGTCTACCAGTTCCACCACTTCAGCAGGTGTTAACCTTTTAAACTTAAATCCCTTCCTGGTAGGGGAAGGGATCTGGAGCGAAAGACGAGATTCGAACTCGCGACCCCGACCTTGGCAAGGTCGTGCTCTACCAACTGAGCTACTTTCGCATTTTAATGAAAATTCCCAAGTTTCTGCAGAAGGTTTCTTCTGATACTTCGCAAGCTTCTCTCGCGTTTTGGTGATGCAAATATAGAGAGAAAAGGTTTCCTGTCAAGTAATTTTTCACTTTTTTTAAAGTTTTATTCTAACTCTTTGTCTTTCAGTATATCTGAAATCAAGTCTGTTTCAAAACCCCGGGAAGCTGCGTACTGAATCAATTTATACCGCCTCTTAAAAGGGTCATTCTCACGGAGTGTGGTCATTTTTTTGTCAAGCAGCTGATCCAGTTTCTTTATGTAATCGTCCGGATCGATTCTTTGAAGCGACTTTTGAATGAGTTTATCGGGAACGCGTTTTAATTTCAAACCCTGCCTGATCTTTACTTTACCCCAGCCCTTTATTCGGAACTTTCCCAGCGTGTAACTCAAAGAGAAGCGCTCTTCATTCAAAAAGTTATTTTCTATTAACTCTGAGATGATGATTTCCACCTCGGTTTGATGCAATCCCCATTCATAAAGCTTATTCCGCACTTCATACTGTGAACGCTCCTGGTATGCGCAAAAGTTTTCAGCCTTCACAATAGCCTCTTGTGGGGTAAAAACTTTTAATTTGGTCTGGGAGTTTAGCATTCGGGTAGAGCAATTTTGTAAAAGATCATAACAATCTTAATAATTTAGTGAAATTCGTGCAATTATGAATCACATCCTGTATTCCGTCGACGAAATTACTCAAACTATCGGCGGAAATGCCTTCATTGAATTGCCCGAAACAAAGATTCGCACAATTTTAACAGATAGCCGTAAGGTAACGGATTCCGGGCAAGCAATATTCTTCGCATTGAAAGGGCGCCGGGACGGGCATGTTTTTTTAGAGGATGTTTACAATAAGGGTGTTCGTAATTTCGTGATAGGGCAAGCCGAACTCGATAGATCTGGTTTTTCCGGAGCTAATTTCTTTGTCGTGCCCGATACGCTCCTGGCACTTCAGCAGCTTGCAACTCACCACCGCTCGAAATTTGATTACCCGGTGATCGGTATTACAGGAAGCAACGGGAAAACCGTTGTCAAGGAATGGCTGTATCAACTCCTTGCCCCTGAGAATAATATCGTTCGAAGTCCCAAGAGTTATAATTCACAGATTGGTGTGCCGCTCTCCGTTTGGGAAATGAACGAAGAAAATGACCTCGGGATATTTGAAGCCGGCGTTTCCAAAACCGGCGAAATGGAAAGGCTGGCCCCGATCATACGTCCCACAATCGGCATATTAACGAATATCGGCGAAGCCCATAGCGAGGGTTTTGAAACCCTGGATGAGAAGATAGAAGAGAAACTGAAGCTGTTTGAGGGCGTTGATATTTTTATTTATTCCTGCAAGTATCTTGATCAGTATCAAGGTGAGTTGCCCGGCAAGAACAAGTTTTCCTGGTGCTATCGTGACAAAGCGGACCTCGAAGTATTTGACGATGAAGTGCTCGAGGACAAATTCCAGTTTTTGCGGGCACACTATAATGGGATAGATGTGCAGGCTGTAATACCTTTTACAGATCACGCGTCGATAGAGAACGGCATTATTTGCTGGGCGACCTTACTCGCTCTCGGTTACGACCCCGAAGAAGCGGACAAACGCCTCGAAAAACTTTTGCCTGTAAACATGCGGCTGGAACTTAAAAATGGAGTTAACAATTGTTCAATTATTGATGACTCCTATAGTCTTGATTTGTCATCATTAGCCATTGCACTTGATTTTCTTAAGCAGCAGAAGCAACATCTACGCCGAACGCTCATCCTGTCTGATATTCCCGGAACTAACGGCAACCGATCAGCCGTTTATGCAAAAGTTGCGAGTTTATTGGAGAATAAGGATGTAGACCGGCTGATAGGGGTAGGAAGCCAGATATCTGAGTTTACCTTTCCGGTCGAAAGCATTTTTTTTAAAAATACCGAGGAGTTTCTTCAAAACCTTCAATCGCTAAAGCTTTTTAACGAAACGATTTTGCTGAAAGGGGCACGGGTATTTGAGTTCGAAAGGATCAGTACGGTTCTTACTCAAAAAGTTCATGAAACCATACTGGAGATCAACCTGACGGCGATAGAACATAATCTCAATTATTACAAGACCCATCTTAAGCCGGCTGTCAAGCTGATGGCTATGGTAAAAGCCTTTTCATATGGCAGCGGCAGCTTCGAAATAGCCAACCTGCTTGAATTTAATAAGGTGGATTACCTGGCAGTTGCCTATGCGGATGAGGGTGTCTCTTTGCGGGCTGCCGGAAGTACATTACCCATTATGGTAATGAGCCCCGATGTGATGGCCTTTGATACGATCATTGAAAATGATCTTGAACCGGAGATCTATAGTTTTAGAATTTTCGAAGAGTTTGTCGATGTGCTAAACCGTAAAAACCTGGAAAATTATCCTATCCATCTGAAACTTGATACAGGAATGCACAGGCTTGGATTTATGGCTTCGGAAGTTAGTAAGCTGATCGACCTCCTCGCAGAAACCAAGGCAGTAAAGATTAAAAGTATATTCTCTCATCTGGCGGCAAGCGATGAACCGGAGCATGACGAATTTACGAAAACTCAGATCCGAACTTTCGAAAACATTTCCTCGAAAATATCATCTGCAGTCGGTTATTCAGTTTTTCGACACATAGCCAATACTTCAGCAATAAGCCGCTGGCCTGACAGCCAGTTCGATATGGTAAGGCTGGGTATCGGTCTTTATGGTATTGATAGTTCATATAAAGAGAGATCTCCTTTGCAAACCGTAACTTCGCTGAAAACAAGCATTTCCCAGGTGAAAGAGATCGCGCCCGGAGATACCGTCGGCTATTCACGGGAAGGCAGACTGCCGGAAGGGGGGAAGATCGCTACTGTTAAGATAGGCTATGCAGACGGGTACAGTCGGGCTCTGGGCAATGGCGTCGGCCATATGATGATCGACGGTAAACGAGTGCCTACTATAGGCAAGATCTGCATGGATATGTGCATGCTTGACGTTACCGGTCTTGACGTAGGTGAAGGTGACGAAGTTACCGTGTTCAACGACCAGATCCGGGTAGAAGAGATCGCCGCTGCGATCAATACAATTCCCTATGAGATACTGACAAGTATTTCACAAAGGGTTAAAAGGGTTTATTATTATGAATAGGTAATGTGCTAATTTGTTAATAGGATAATATGCAAATACGGTAATTAGATAATGACTTTTGTGCAATGCCCAAAAATATTCATCCTTAAACACTCATTACCACATTTCATACTATCTCATTACCACATTACCATATTATCACATTAACACATTACATCAATGAACAAAATCTTTCGGGCACTGCTTAATTACCTAATCAAAGGAGCCTTAGTTGTACTTCCTTTAGGAGCCGCTATTTTTCTGATATACTGGATCATATCCAAAATTGACTATGCCCTGAACCTCAGCGACGTTATCTGGGTTGATCAGGCCGGTAATCCTATTTATATACCAGGCCTGGGTATTGTATCCATACTGGTACTCTTGTTATTAGCTGGTATTATCGTAACGAATTTTGTAACCGAACCAATCTATAACTGGTTCAGCCGCTGGTTAGACCGGCTTCCCATTTTCAATTTCATTTACCATTCTGTAAAGGATCTGGCTGAGGCTTTTGTTGGTGATGAAAAGAAGTTCAGCGAACCAGTAATCGTCGAAATAAATGAATTTGGGCTGAAACAGATAGGTTTTTTAACGCAAAAGGATCTTGCGAGGATCGGGCATCCCGGAGAAGTAGCCGTCTATTTTCCCTTCTCATACTCATTTGCAGGTCAGCTTTGTATCATCAGCGTGGATAAAGTGAAACCACTTAAAATGTCTGCAGGTGAGGCAATGAAGTTTGTTGTATCAGGCGGTGTAAGCCACCTCGAAACTCACCATCCGGAAGGCTGACCTGTACCTCCCAGTTTGAAATTCGCAATAGGATTCCATTTTATGCGGTCATGTTTCAGGAGTGTAAAGTGATCAGCAATGAAACTCGTTTTGTATTCGCGGTTGTTATATTCTCCCCAGATCCGGTCGAATTTTTCAGGCGTAATATCGCGATAGGCTATCGTGAGATGAGGGTGAAAAGCCACTGGTTTAAATACTTGCTTATCATTTGCCTTTCTGAAAACAGCGATAATTGATTCATGTAAGCTTGTCAGCCCGGGAGAGTTTAGGGCGTTGACAAAAACAACCTCTTTCCTGAAGTGTCCAAAGTTCGCAATTAATTGGGTAAAAGAAGAAAGGCCCCTTGTTTGCTGATGAAGTACATAGATCAATCGTTTTTCATTAGCTTCATCAAAGTAGAACGGAGGATAAAGCGTGATATGGACCGGAGGTCGTAACGCTTTATAGACATCGAACTTTTCTGAACATTCCAACCGGATCTCATGGATCTGTTCACTTATATCCGCGCCCGGAAGGAGGGCGATCAGGTATAATCCCTTCATGTCTCATAATACTATTTCAAAACCAGCGCTTTATTACAAGTCTTTTGATTTTCCAATCGCAATCCTGTACAACACAATTCCCATGATCACGAAGAAAATGAAACCCAGGATCTGATAGCCGCCAGTGCCCAGCGCTGTCGTGAGGGAATTTTCTATGTTTAACTTTTCCACGGGAGTGGCAGTGGTTTCAAAAGCCTTTAGAAAAGCGTAGATCACACCCATTAATGCGCCACCTGCTACCAGGCCTGTAGCAAACAGGCTTCCCCTGCCGAGTTCGTCATCTTCAGCTACCTCTTTTTTCCTCTTTGCCCTCAAGTCCACCAGGCCTTTGATTGCTCCCCCTGCAAATATTGGAAGAGTTGTAGACAAGGGTAAATAGGCTCCGACTGCAAATGAAAGTGACTGTACTCCGCAAAGCTCAACGGTGATAGCCAAAAATACGCCGACCAATACAAATTGCCAGTCAAGATTAAAGGAGAGCAGACCTCTTATTAGTGTTGCCATCAGCGTTCCTTGCGGAGCGGGATAGAGATCGGTTCCTATCGCATGATTAATTCCCTGGGCTAGCATTTCGGGTGTTGGCCGGTCTAAAATTGATAAGGTTACACCGATCACCACTGCCGAGACGATCGCCCCGATAAAGAGTGCAAGCTGCTGGTATTTCGGCGTTGCGCCTACGATATAACCGGTTTTTAAGTCCTGCGAAGTTGCACCTGCGTTGGCTGCTGCGATGCAGATCATACTCCCCACCACGAGTGCCATCGGCTCATATAATTCGCCGGTCCAGCCGACACTGATAAATACCAGGCAAGTACCCATCAAAGTAGCGATGGTCATTCCGGAGATAGGGTTTGAGGATGAACCGATCAGACCGACGATACGGCTTGAAACTGTCACAAAGAAAAAACCGAAGATTATGATCAAAACACCGATCAGCAATTTGTTGACGACGGAATCTCCCGGAATTTGAGGTAACACTACCATCAGGATCACCAGGGCGACGCTTCCCAGGATCACCGTTTTAAATGATAGGTCATCATCTGTTCGTTTGACTGTAACTTTCTTGTCAGCCGATCTGCTTACCGAAGCAAGGCTGGACTTAAATGAAGAGACAATGGTAGGGATGGTTTTCAGTAAAGTAATAAACCCTCCTGCGGCAACTGCTCCCGCGCCGATCTGACGAACATAGGCACGGTATATCGCGTCGGCAGTGTCCGTAAATGACTTGCTGACAGGATCCCAGCCTCCCGGGCCGCCGGGAGTAAGAAGATCTTTGAGATATCCAAGTTTTACGAGCTGCAGTGCAGTGGTCTCTGCCGGTACAAGTGAAGCCAGAAGTGGGATTAATCCCAGCCAGGCCAGCACGCCGCCGGCGACCAGCACCCCGGCAATCCTGGGGCCGATGATATAGCCTACTCCCATGTACTCAGGCGTGATTTCGCCGTTTACGGTAGCCGAGGGAAAAATCTTATTACTTTGTTCCGTGACCCAGGCCGGTGTTGCAGCTATAATATGAAAGACTTTCTGGAGGATGGCATATGCGAAGGCAAACGCTAATCCATAATAGGCGGTCTTAGCAAAATCGCCCCCTTTTTCGCCTGCAATCAATACGGAGGCGCAGGCTGTTCCCTCCGGATAGGGAAGTGTTCCGTGTTCCTCAACGATCAGAGCCTTTCTTAAAGGGATCATCATCAGCGTTCCGAGGATCCCGCCCAGAGCCGCCAGAAAGAAAATCGGCCAGTAGGAAAAGAAACTCCCCCCGGCACTTCCGGCGGAAAGGAAAAGAAATCCCGGTAAGGTAAAAACAACTCCTGCCGCTATTGACTCGCCAGCCGAACCGGTGGTTTGTATAATATTGTTCTCCAGGATCGTTGTTTTAAAGAATTTTCGTCCCAGTGAAATAGCGAGAACTGCGATAGGAATGGAGGCGGAAACGGTCAGCCCGGCCTTCAATGCCAGGTAGACCGTAGAAGCTCCGAAAATAACACCAAATAAGGCTCCCAGTAATATTGATTTAACAGTAAACTCGGCGACTCTGCCGCTGGCAGGAATGTAAGGCCTGAATTCTTTTCCGGTTCGGATTTCTGACATTAAGATTTGATTTATCGTTCCTGATTTAAAGATAGTTTTTTTGAGCAGATTTATTTACTATGGAAACGTAGATTTGCTTTATGATAGAAAAGCAAAAAGCGGTCTTTCTCGATCGGGATGGCGTTCTGAATAAGGAACTTGGTGATTATGTCTGCAGGGTTGAGGATTTTAAAATTCTGGAACACAATTTTAAACCCCTGAAGGAACTCCAGGAGCGCGGATACCTGCTGATCGTTATTACGAACCAGGGCGGCCTTGCTAAAAAGTGGTATACGGAGGAAATTCTTATGGAAATGAACCGGCAGCTAAAGGAAACGTACGAACAGCAAGGTATCAGCCTGTCGGAGATATATTACTGTAACCATCACCCCGAGTATAATGGCAAATGTCTTTGCCGAAAGCCGGGATCGATGATGCTCGAAAAAGCGGTAGCGCGTTTTAACATTGATCCTTCGAAGTCCTATTTTATCGGGGACCGTGAACGGGATGTACTGGCCGGCGAGGCTGCAGGGGTGAAAGGGATTCTGATTGATTCCGATCAGCCAATCAGCGAGGTACTTGAGCTGATCAAATAATCCACAAAATATGAAAAGAACAGAGTGGTTCGAACGGAAGTTTTCTCCCATAACTGATAGCGGATTACTACCCGGCATCATCGAAAGACTGGCCGGAACGCCGTTAAGACTGGAGGCGAAAGTTCGTAAAATAACGCCGGCTCTGTTAGAACAGAGGTCCGGGACTAAATGGTCTGTTAAGAAAGAAATTGGCCACCTGAACGACCTTGAACCATTATGGCTCGGGCGCGTTACCCAGATCCAGGCAGGTATTCCGGAACTTACTGCCGCCGACCTGACTAACAGGAAAACGCATGAGGCTGATCATGACGACCGGCTCCTCGTAGATCTGCTCTTAGATTTCAGTACTAGCAGGGATAAGCTGATAACCAAGTTAAAATCACTCAGGGATGACGATCTGAAAAAGGCTTCAGTGCACCCCAGGCTCAAAACGCCAATGACTATCACAGAGCTTGCTTATTTTGTTGCCGAGCATGATGATCATCACCTCGCCCAGATCAGCAGCCTGTCTGAAGAATTTGATAAAGGAAACTAATTTTTCAAAACCTTACTCGCTATATCCTGCATGATCCTCACGGCATGGTCTCTCGAATTTTCGATGAACCATACGTGCGTTTCCATTCCGCCACAGACAACACCGGCAAGGTAAATTCCCGGGACATTGGTTTCCATGGTTTCAGGATCATGTACAGGCAAACGCTTTTCATCGTCTGAAAGGAGCACCCCCATTTTTTCCAAAAAATCAAAGTTCGGCATATAGCCTGTTAGCGCTATGACGTAATCGTTCTTCAGAACCAGCAGACCTTCAGGAGTTTGAATTTCCACCTCATCCTCGCTCACTGAGCGTAGCCCGGAATTGAAAAAAGCCTTAATACTCCCTTCCTTAATTCGGTTAATGATATCAGGTCTTACCCAGTATTTTACCCGTTCTCCAATATCCGGTCCCCTCACAACCATCGTTACTTCGGCACCCTTCCGGTAAGTTTCCAAAGCGGCATCAACTGCTGAATTGCTGGCTCCAACAACTACGACTTTTTGCATGGCGTAAAAATGCGGATCGGTGTAGTAATGCCGAACCTTTGGAAGATCCTCGCCGGGGATATTCAATGTAAAAGGTATATCGTAGAATCCGGTTGATATGATAATATTGAGCGCGATATAATCCGCTTTTGATGTATAGACGTGGAAGTAATCACCATTCTTAACCGTTGATAGAACCTCTTCAAACAATCGGATGTTCAGGTTGAACTTTAAAGCTACCCGGCGATAGTATTCCAGGGCTTCTGCTTTGACCGGCTTTATGTTATTGGAGACAAAAGGAACCCCGCCGATCTCCAGCTTTTCGGAGGTTGAGAAGAAGGTCATTGTCACCGGGTAATGATATAATGAATTAACCAGGCATCCTTTCTCAACGATCAGGTAGGTGAGTCCCTTTTTTTGTGCTTCAATTCCACATGTAAGTCCGATGGGACCTGCACCAATGATAATTACATCAAAAACTTCAGGCATAAGAGTTTTAAAATGTCAAAATACACAATTTGTTATTCGCAGCAATTCAAGCTGCCTAAAACACTTAAAATCTGTTTTTATACAGACAATTCGTACCGGACCTATACCCTTCATAAGTGACAGCTTGCTTGCTATGAAATAACAGGGTGTTAACTATATCCAGAAATGGTTACGACATAGTTAGCATATAGTTAGTATATAGTTAGCATATAGTGAGCGAGCTACCGGAGCCTTATGATTTTCGCAAATAAAAAAGCCGGGCCTGATATCCAGGCACGGCTCCACTTTATGATAATTTCTACCGGAGATTATTTACTCGCAGCTTTTGCATGATCTGCCAGGAACTGGTTCAACCCGATGTCAGTCAGCGGATGTTTCATCAAAGCAATAATAGCGGATAAAGGACCGGTCATGACATCAGCACCTAATTTAGCGCAATCGATGATATGCATTGGGTGACGTACTGAGGCTGCAAGTATCTGGGTTTCGTATCCGTAATTATCGAAAATAAGGCGGATGTCGGAAATTAAGCCGAGACCATCAGTAGAGATGTCGTCAAGGCGGCCAATGAAAGGCGATACAAATGTAGCACCGGCCTTTGCAGCAAGCAGAGCCTGTCCGGCAGAGAAAACCAGTGTGCAATTGGTTTTAATTCCTTTAGATGAAAAGTATTTGATTGCCTTAATTCCGTCTTTTATCATGGGCACCTTAACGACGATCTTCGGATTTAAAGCCGCAAGAACTTCGCCTTCGGCGATCATCGTTTCATAATCAGTCGCAATGACTTCGGCACTAACATCACCCTCAACAATCTCGCAAATAGCTTTATAGTGATTAATAATATTGTCATGGCCAGTAATGCCTTCCTTCGCCATCAGGGTAGGATTAGTGGTTACGCCGTCTAAAACCCCAAGATCCTGGGCTTCTTTAATTTGTGCAAGGTTTGCGGTATCGATGAAGAATTTCATTTCAATTTGTTAATTAGTCAATTTGTTTATTTGCCAATTGGTTTTTAGTAGTGGCAATGATTTTTGTGATGATTTTTTGAATTATTTTAAGTTCAGTCAGCAGGTTTTCAATTATTTCGTCAGGTTTTATCTCGTTACATAGCAATAGCCAATATTCCGTCTCATCGGCTTCTTTAGCAGCAACTTTGAACTTATGGATGAAATCAGCTTTGCTTTCGGCATTTTGAGCTTCCCGTGTGTTTGCTCCAATTGATGTTCCACACCTTTGTAATTGCCGGGCTACTACATATTGCTTTTGATCTTGAAGGTTTTGAGAGTATTTTAAAATGCAGACCGCAAAATTAAATGTTTTATCTACAATAAGGTTGTCCTGGGAAGGAATTTGTTTTGTCATTGACAAATCGCCAAATTAGCTAATCGACAAATTGAAAAAAAAAGTGGGCAAGCCCCTTTTATCGCACCGCTCAACCTTCTACCCTTGCTGTGTTCCCACCCTGGGGGAGTTCAAAAGGAGCTGGTCGTAAAAGACTTACCCGCCACAAAAGTAAGAAAATTTGTGTCATTTAATAGCCAATATTCCATTTATTGATATTCCAAGCTATTTATTTGGTATCTATCTGACTATCAAGCTGCCTATTTTTTTGGAAAAGTCATTGCAGCCTCATAAAAAATCATGGCAGGCCCGGAATGGCCTATGGAAATTTTCTTATCCCGATAATGATTACCAGTTTGATTGTAAAAATTAGATTTTGTTTAGATTTTGATAATAATTTAGCAATATTTAATTTCATTATTAAGGTAATGGCAATAATAATTGAAAATTCAGCAATGGGCTTATAAATTTCTATTTTAGGAAGTTCAAATATAACCGATTCATTATGAGGTCAAGCAGCACGATCCGACAGCAGGGATTATACAGAGAAGCATTTGAACACGACGCATGCGGAGTTGGTTATATAGCCCAGATTAAGGGAAGCCGGTCACACCAGATCGTTTCAGATTCACTCACCATTCTTGAGAACATGGAACACCGCGGCGCCTGCGGCTGTGATCCTGACTCCGGCGATGGTGCGGGTATACTGATACAGATACCGCATGACTTTCTAAGTTCTGAATGTCATTTATTGAATATTAGCTTACCTGAAGCAGGTGAGTATGGGGTGGGAATGTTGTTTTTTCCCAAAAAGGCAACGCTTAAAGAGGCTTGCAGAGCTGCTATTAATAAGGTAGCTGAGAAAACAGGTTTACAGATCCTCGGTTACCGGAAGGTTCCTGTCGTTATTGATGGGATTGGAAATACTGCGCTTTCTGCGGAGCCGGATATGGAGCAAATATTTATTCTTAAGCCGGCACATCTTCGCACTCCCGAGGATTTTGAACGCAAACTCTATGTATTTAAGAATTTCATAACAAAAACTATCGCTGAGCAGATAAAGCTTAATGATCAGCAATTTTATGTCGCATCCTTATCTCAGAACATCATTGTTTATAAAGGACAGTTGACCAGCATGCAGGTACGCAGGTATTTTCCTGATCTTCAGGACGCAAGGCTTAGCTCAGCCTTCGGGATGGTTCATTCACGCTTTTCAACCAATACCTTTCCATCCTGGAAACTGGCGCAGCCGTTCCGTTTCATATCGCATAACGGTGAGATCAACACCCTGAAAGGCAACCTTAACTGGTTCTACTCGGGCATACGGTCATTCGCCTCACCTTTTTTCAGCAAGGACGAGCTGGAGATGCTACTGCCTGTTATAGATAACAACCAGTCTGACTCCGCCTGTCTTGACAATGTCGTTGAACTTCTGTACCACTGCGGACGGTCACTTCCGCATGTGATGATGATGTTGATACCAGAGGCATGGGATGGGAATGAACAGATGGATCCCTTAAAGAAGGCATTCTATGAATATCATGCAACGCTTATTGAACCATGGGATGGCCCGGCTGCGATTACCTTTACGGATGGGAAAATTATCGGGGCAACCCTCGACCGGAATGGTCTGAGACCCCTGAGATATATGATCACGGATGATGACCGGATCATTGTCGCTTCTGAAGCCGGGGTTCTGATAACAGATGAATCAAAGATCATAAAGAAAGGTCGTCTTCAACCCGGTAAAATGCTCATAACCGACATTGAAAAGGGTAAGGTTTTATCGGATGAGGAAGTAAAGAACGTCATCATCAACAGGCAGCCTTATTCCGAGTGGCTTGACAACTATAAGATCAGGTTGGAGGAACTGCCCGAACCACGGGTTGCTTTCACCGAGCTGTCGAACGAGTCAATTTTCAAATACCAGCAGGTGTTTGGTTATTCCCGCGAAGATATTGAGATGATCATCAAGCCGATGGCGGTTTCAGGAAAAGAGCCGATAGGTTCTATGGGAACTGATATTCCACTGGCCGTTTTATCGGATCGTCCGCAACATTTAAGCAGCTATTTTAAGCAGCACTTCGCCCAGGTCACAAATCCCCCGATAGATCCGATCAGGGAAAGGCTTGTGATGAGCCTTGTGGGTTTCATGGGTAATAATGGCAATTTGCTGGATGAAGATAAAATGCATTGTCATTGCGTCGCACTTAAGCAACCTATACTCAACAATACCGAACTTGAAAAGCTGAGAAGTATTGATACCGGGCTTTTTCATGCAAAGACACTGCAGACCTATTTTAAGGCTGACAAGCAGGATGGTTCTTTGCAAAGGGGCCTCGAGCGACTATGCCGGTATGCCGAGGATGCCGTTTACGATGGTTTTGAAGTATTAATACTTTCTGACAGGGCACTTGATTCGGAGCATGCGGTTATCCCGTCGCTCTTGGCAGTTTCCGCTGTGCATCATCACCTGATCAAAAAAGGCTTGCGAGGCGCTGTTGGGATCGTTGTGGAAGCCGGTGATGTCTGGGAGGTTCATCATTTTGCATGCCTGATCGCTTTTGGGGCCACGGCTGTCAATCCCTACCTGGCCCTGGCATCCATTTCAAAATTGAAGTCAGACGATGCAGTAGTAAGTTCGGTTGATTTCAGTGTTTTATGCAAGAACTACATCAAGGCTGTCGGGGACGGCTTATTAAAGATCTTCTCGAAAATGGGAATATCTACCCTGCAGTCATACCATGGATCGCAGGTATTCGAGATAATCGGGATACAACAAAAGGTTATCGACCAGTATTTCACTGGTGCTGTTACCCGCCTGGAGGGCCTTGACCTGGATGACATTGCCCGCGAAGCGCTCTATAAGCATTTTAGCGGCTTTACGCATAAAAACCCGGATGTTCACTTGTTGCCGGAAGGCGGGGTTTATCAGTGGAAACGCCGCGGGGAGGCTCATCTTTTCAATCCGCAAACCGTTCATCTTTTGCAGCACGCGACGAGGAGCAACAACTACGAAGTCTATAAGAATTATGCGAAACTGATTAACGACCAGACTGAAACAAGGTACACGATCAGGGGCCTGCTTGGATTTGCCTATCACCGCCAGCCGGTAGCTTTAGAAGAGGTTGAGCCTGCTGAGCAGATCATGAAACGTTTTGCGACCGGTGCTATGTCTTTTGGCTCTATTTCGCATGAGGCGCACAGTACCCTGGCTATCGCCATGAACAGTATTGGTGCTAAGAGTAATACCGGGGAAGGCGGCGAAGATGAGATCAGGTATGAACGCCTGTCTAACGGTGATTCCATGCGTTCGGCAATCAAGCAGATCGCTTCAGCCCGCTTCGGTGTTACTGCAACATATCTGGCGAATGCTGATGAGTTACAGATAAAGATGGCCCAGGGAGCAAAACCCGGAGAAGGAGGGCAGCTGCCGGGCGATAAGGTGGATGAGTGGATAGCGAAGGTACGTCATGCGACGCCGGGTGTTGGCTTGATCTCGCCGCCCCCGCATCACGATATTTATTCCATTGAAGACCTGGCTCAATTGATATTTGATCTCAAGAATGCCAACCGCGACGCGCGTATCAGTGTTAAGCTCGTTTCCAAAGCGGGGGTTGGGACCATTGCCGCAGGTGTTGCAAAAGCGCATGCGGATGTCATCCTGATTTCAGGGTATGATGGGGGTACCGGTGCGTCGCCGCTTACATCGGTGGTACATGCGGGGCTGCCATGGGAACTGGGGCTTGCAGAGGCACAGCAGACGCTTGTTAAAAATAAGCTGCGAAGCCGGGTGGTATTACAGGCAGACGGACAGCTGAAAACAGGGAAGGATATTGCCATAGCCACATTATTGGGCGCAGAAGAATGGGGGGTTGCTACAGCAGCCCTGGTTGCGGGCGGATGCATTATGATGCGAAAATGCCACCTGAACACATGTCCGGTTGGTGTGGCCACTCAGGATCCTGAATTGAGGAAGTTATTTACCGGAAAGCCTGAACACATCGTAAACCTCTTCCGCTTTATCGCTGAAGAGTTAAGAGAGATCATGGCAGAACTGGGATTTCGCTCGATCAGTGAAATGGTGGGAAGAGTACATTTCCTAAAAATGAGAGAGGATATTGATCACTGGAAGGTAAAGAACCTGGATCTGTCTGAATTGCTCTATGCGATGGATAATCCTTCAGGACTCACATTGTATAACAGCGAAAAACAGGATCATGGTATAGCTGATGCTTTAGACTGGAATTTGCTGGAGACAGCTAAAAATGCGATCGATACCCGGGAACCCGTTTTCGCAACCTTTGAGATCAGGAATACGGACCGGACTACCGGCACCATTCTTTCTCACGAGATCACGAAGAAATATCAGTCTGCCGGGCTACCGCAGAATACCATTAACTATAAATTTATCGGTTCGGCTGGTCAGAGTTTTGGTGCGTTCTGTACCAAGGGTATTTCTTTTGAACTGTCCGGGGAGGCTAATGATTATGTGGGAAAAGGCCTTTCAGGCGCACAGCTTTCTATTTATCCTGCTAAAGACAGCCAGTTCTCTCCACAGGCAAACATGATCATTGGTAATGTCGCCCTTTACGGCGCTACATCAGGCGAACTGTATGTTCGGGGTATGGCGGGTGAGCGTTTTGCCGTGAGGAATTCAGGTGCAACCGCGGTAGTAGAAGGAGTAGGTGATCATGGTTGTGAGTATATGACTGGTGGACGTGCGTTAATTTTAGGTAAGACGGGCAGAAACTTTGCCGCAGGAATGAGTGGCGGAATTGCATGGATCTACGATCCGGAAAGTGCTTTAAAAACGAATTGCAATGCTGAAATGGTTGATCTTGATCCGCTTTCAGGTGAAGATAAGGAACAGATCATTGTGCTCCTGAGGAAACACCACCAGCTGACAGGCAGTACGGTTGCAAAGTTCTTACTCGATAACTGGAAACTTGAAGCCCTCAAGTTTGTAAAGGTATTTCCAAAGGAATATAAGCGTGTATTAAATCAAATCACAAGTTCAACAGGCAGCAAGATAACACAATGGGAAAAATAACAGGATTTAAAGAGTTTGGAAGGGAACTGCCTGCGAAGACAGAGGTAGTTGAACGTGTAAAGAACTATGGGGAGTTTGTGGGATTGTATCCCGAAACGGAACTGAACCGGCAGGCGGCACGCTGCATGGATTGCGGAATACCCTTCTGTCATTCCGGGTGCCCGCTGGGGAATGTGATCCCGGAGTTTAATGATGCTGTTTACGATGGTAAATGGGAGGAAGCCTACCAGATACTGGCATCGACCAACAATTTTCCGGAATTCACGGGCAGGATATGTCCCGCACCCTGTGAGTCAGCCTGTGTCCTGGGAATTAATAAGTCGCCGGTTGCGATCGAAGAAATTGAGAAGCACATTATAGAGATCGCCTTTTCAAAAGGCTATGTTAAGCCATATAAACCGGTTTTGAAAAGCGGTAAAATCGTGGCTGTAATAGGGTCGGGGCCAGCCGGGTTAGCGGCCGCGGCCCAACTGAATAAGGCGGGGCATACGGTGAAAGTGTTTGAACGGGATGATCTTCCGGGTGGGCTTCTGCGTTATGGTATTCCTGATTTTAAACTCGATAAAGCGGTGCTGGATCGTCGAATCCGGCTGATGGAAGAAGAGGGAGTGGAATTTATCTGCAATACCGAGGTAGGTAAGAATCAAAACATGCAGGAATTCATCAATGCACACGACGCTGTGATCATGGCCGCCGGGTCAACCATTCCACGTAATCTCAATATACCTGGCCGGGAGCTAAAGGGGATTCATTTCGCGATGGATTTTCTGAAGCAGCAAAATAAAAGGGTTGGGAGGATCAGCTTTAATGAGGAACAGATAGTCGCGACTGCTAAGGATGTTGTCGTTATCGGGGGCGGTGATACCGGCTCAGATTGTGTCGGTACATCCAACCGTCATAGGGCAAATTCTGTTAAGCAGTTCGAATTGATGGTTCAACCGCCTGCCGAACGTAATCAGAATATGCCCTGGCCTACTTTTCCGATGATCCTGAAGACAACCAGCTCGCATGAGGAGGGCTGTGAACGCTTTTGGGGCATTAATACAAAAGAGTTTAGAGGGGATGAACATGGAAATCTGTCATCTATTCTAGTTACCGATGTGAGCTGGGAATTAGATCCCCTGGGAAGACCGGTAAATTTCACGGAAACTCAAGGTTCTGAACGTGAGATTCCCTGTCAGCTCGTATTGCTCGCCATGGGATTCATCCATCCGCAGCATGAGGGCATGGTCGAAAAATCGGGTGTAGCACGTGACGAACGGGGAAATGTAAAGGCAAAGGAAGGAGATTATCAGACCAGCATCCCGAAAGTGTTCGCAGCCGGCGATATTCGCCGTGGTCAGTCACTGGTTGTCTGGGCAATCTCAGAGGGACGGGAAGCAGCAAGGAAGGTAGATGAATACCTGATGGGTGGTTCCGTTCTGGAAACGAAAGACAGGCTGGTTAATATGCAGATGGGCCGATGAAAGGTCTAGCCGGGAAGCGTAAACTTCCCGGTTTTTTTTATTCCTATAGCGGTTCCTGCTTATTTTTCTGCAGGGTTCTTTTTTCCTGAAAGCAATTTTTCAACTGTTTTGTTTATCCTCTCTGCACGGGTTTTATCCTGTTTGGCCGTTAAAACCCAGCTGACGTACTCTTTCTTATTCGTATAGGATAATGTGTTGAAAAACGCGATTGATGTAGGCTGGGATTCCATTGCGTTTTGAAGTTCTGGAGGCAGAGTAATGATCCGGTTCCTAACATCAATATATTGGCCGAGCGCATTATTTTCAATTTCTGAATTACAAACTTCGGAACGCCTAACCTGGCTGGATGGCCGGAAGCGTAAGGCGGTCCAGGTTTCGTTAATAGCGGCAGCAGCAACCCCGCTCAGGCCATATTTCGCAGTTTCATCCCATGACTGCATCATCTCAAGGTCTGACGTGATCCCTGAACTCTTTTTAGGGTAGGCGATCCAAAAGATCGTGTCCGGGCGTAAATGGTCGTTCAGCCAGACAAGATCGCGCTGTAATTCTTCACTGTTCAAGACAAACAATTGAACGACGTCATAGGTGCCGTCTGCCTTTGTAAAAAGCTGCGCTTCCCGGGGCAGCGGCTCAAGTAATTCGCTGTACTGGGCAGGTGCATTTACAAGCAGTACACGGTAGGCCGGTTTAATCTGTAATTTTTTTGCCAGCTTGCTTTCTTCCATTTTATTCTGGTTTTAAAGTAAGTTTATTGAAAAAATCCCATAGCACAATACCCGCGGAAACCACAATGTTAAAGGAGTGTTTTGTGCCGAATTGTGGGATCTCGATACAGCTATCGATCATCTGCATCGCTTCATCGCTCACACCGTTCACTTCATTTCCGAAAATCAGCGCGTACTTCGTTCCTAACGGCGGTTCAAATTCGTTAAGCATGATACTGCCGGACGCCTGTTCGATGGCAATGATATTGTAGCCGTCTGCTCTCAAACTATTGATAGCGTCGCTTACAGTTTCGAAATAACACCAGTCAATTGATTGAGTGGCTCCCAGCGCCGTTTTCTCAATTTCGCGGTGCGGAGGCCGGGCGGTTATCCCGCAAAGATATATCTGTTCGACAGCGAATCCATCGGAAGTGCGAAAGATTGATCCGACATTATGCATACTGCGCACGCTATCCAGTACCACGGTAACCGGCAGTTTGTCCTGCTGTTTGAATTCTTCGATCGTAGCCCTTTTTAGTTCATCAAGCTTTAATTTTGACATGCGGCAAATTAAGTATTTTTAAAACACCTGTAGCCGACGATTGTCTTGTAAATTACAGTTGAAAATGATTATCCATTTTTGCAGAATTTTCAATTAATTTTACTCCAAACCAGAGCTATTTATTGTGAACGCCACTCAGTCAGAAGTATTATTCTCTTATTTGAATAAAGATATTTATCGTGTAACGCTCCAGAATGACCGGGGTATGAAAATCTGCCTGAGCAACTATGGGGGGTTAATTCAATCCATTATTCTTCCTGATAAATTCAATAATCTAATTGATGTTGTTTTAGGATTTGATCATCTCAAGGATTATATCTCCACAGATTACCTTGCGCACTATCCCTATTTTGGAGCAATCATTGGCAGGTATGCAAACCGGATCTTCCAGTCTCGCTTTCCTTTGGGGAATGATACTGTAGAGCTTAGCAAGAATAATCCGCCTCATCAACTGCACGGCGGCTTCAGCGGTTTTGATAAAAAAATCTGGGATATCGTGTCCGTTAATGATAAACCATTCCCCGGGGCTGTTTTCAAGTACCTCAGCCACGATGGCGAAGAAGGGTTTCCAGGAAACCTTGAAGCTGAGATCAGTTTCGAACTTAATAACTCAAACGAACTGACTTTAAAAATTAAGGCCCATTCGGATTTGCCTACTCCTGTAAACATGACGCATCATGGCTATTTTAATCTGAACGGAGATAATAGTTCTATTGCCGATCACCTGGTGGAAATCCCGGCAGGTCATTATCTTGCGCAGGATAATGACTATGTGTGTACCGGGGGCTTAGTGCCTGTCGAAAATACTGCTCATGACTTCAGGAAGATGAAGCCGATCGGGCAGGATTGGAAAGAAGGCGAAGGTTATGATCAGGGCTTCGTGCTTGATAAACCGGATGGGACCTGGGGTAAAGCTGGCGCCGCCTATTCGAAAACGACGGGAATCCGGCTCGAAGTGTCGACCGACCAGCCCGGGATTCAGTTTTATACCGGGAAATATCTCAATGTAAGAAACGGTAAAAAGGGGATGCACTACCGGCCTTTTACCGCCTTTTGCTTCGAGACACAAAAACATCCGAATGCAGTTAATATTCCTCAATTCCCGGATACAATTCTTAAGCCGGGGGAAGAATACAGCCACACAACTACTTTTAAATTTACGGTAGACTAAAAAACATTCAGTTTCTAAAATCGCCTGTGATGAGCTATCCAACGATTACCCCGTATTTGATTGTCCCCGAGGCTGAAAAGCTTATCGACTTTCTTGTAAAATCATTTGATTTCAGTCAGGGCGTATGTCATCACGGTCCGGACGGTAAAATTATGCATGCTGAACTAAGGCTCGGTGATTCTATGATCATGCTCGGCGATGCCAATGACGAATATCCGGCCAATCCGACAATGATCCATCTGTTCCTGCCTGCCTGCGATTCATTTTACCACAGGGCCCTTGAAGCGGGCGCATCATCGATCCGGGAACCGCAGGACCAGGAGTACGGGCACAGAAGCGCCGGTGTCCGGGATTATGCCGGTAATCAATGGTGGATCGCCTGTGAAATTCTTGGATTTACGATGGGTTGATAGTGTGTAACTTCAATGGGTTGAATGCTTTGAGTTTATACATGCAGTAATAGCCGATCGAAGTTATAGTACATGTTGCTCCCATAAACCACCAAAGGAGATCAAAACCGCCATGTTCAATCATTACTGCCCCATAAACGGGTGCCAGTATCTGGGCGGCAGACCAGGCAATAGTGTATAGAGCGGCATATTCGCCCCGGTTGTTTTCGTTTGACCGGGAGATCCAGAATGTATTCATAAACGGCATAGAAAGCATCTCGCCAAGGCTTATGACGCACAGAGACAAAATTGCAACCCAGGCAACCGCGGGTAACATGTTGAATATAGCGAACCCGGCACCTACCAGAAATACGCCCCACGTGATAAAATATAAGGGCGGTCTTTTCCCTTCGAGCTGGTGAATTAGGACCATCTCCGTCACAACAATTATAAGACCGTTTAATGCCATAAGGAGACCAATGAACTGTTCGTCAAAGTGCCACACTGTCTTGAAAAACACCGGCTGCATCGTGAACAGCTGAAAGAAACAGGAAGCAAAAAGAATAGTCAACAGGATAAACAGGAGATATATTTTGTCTGAATATGCCGAACGTACGACCATTTTTTCTTTGGAAACCGGTGTGTGTTTATTATTTCTGACCGGGGGGAGCAACTTTAAGAGAAGCAAGCCGGCAAAAATATTCGTACAGCCATCAACATAAAACAAGAAGTGATAATCTATTGAGGCAAGGAAGCCTCCTATGGCTCCGCCGAAAGACCAGCCTAAATTAATGGCCAGCCTGTTGAGTGAATAGGACCGGGTGCGATTCTCCTCACTGCTGTAATGCGCAACAGCCGCAGAATTTGCGGGGCGGAAGGATTCATTGCACATACTCAATATGAACGTGCCGATGCCAAGTGTCAGAAAGGTTTCTAAAAAACTGATCACAAAGAACATCGTTCCACCGGTAAGTAAAGCTCCCACCTGCAAATAATGGAACCCTATCTTATCGGTGATCTTACCGCCTATAAAGGCTCCTGCAATAGAGCCTGCGCCAAATAAGGCCATGATGAATCCAGCCTGGACAATCGTAAATTTTAATTGCTGGGTACAGTATATCGTCATAAATGGCAGTACCATTGTGCCGCTCCGGTTGATAAACATGACGAGTGTGAGGTACCAGCTCTCTCTTGTTAAACCACTGTAGGCTTTTTTGTAGAGACCTATTGTATTTTGCAGCATGGCAATAAAGATATATAAAGCTTAAAAATAAAGGGCTCCCGATCAATGACCGGGAGCCCTTTATTTTGGAGATGCTATTTGCTTAGTTCTTGATTTGACTTTTCTCCTTCAATTCCTGCTCCTGAACTTTTTTTCTGAATTCAGGGCTGTCCAATTCTTTCTTAAGCTTTTCGGTTTCAATTTTCATTTCCTCGATCTGCTTCTTCCACTCAGGACTGTCAAATTGCTTCTTCATTTTTTCTGTTTCGATCTTCATGTCCTCCATTTGCTTCTTCCACTCAGGACTGTCGAACTGCTTCTTCATTTTTTCGGTTTCGATCTTCATGTCTTCCATCTGCTTCTTCCATTCGGGGCTATCGAACTGTTTCTTCATTTTCTCAGCTTCGATCTTCATGTCCGCCATCTGCTTTTTCCATTCAGGGCTGTCGAACTGTTTCTTCATTTTCTCAGCTTCGATCTTCATGTTCTCCATCTGCTTTTTCCATTCAGGGCTGTCGAACTGTTTCTTCATTTTCTCAGCTTCGACCTTCATATTTTCCATCTGCTTTTTCCATTCAGGACTATCGAACTGTTTCTTCATTTTCTCAGCTTCGATCTTCATGTTTTCCATCTGCTTTTTCCATTCAGGGCTGTTGAAGTGTTTTTTCAGTTCGTTAGTATCAGCAGGAGCCGGAGGTATTGGGAACTCCGGAAACGCTGGTTCTGGAGGTGGGGGCGGAACTTCAAATGATGGCACCGGTGCTTCTGAAGGAGCAGGAGGAGCGGGTGGTATCGGTGGAACGATTTTGTGTGGTTTTTGTGCCTCTACCTTAAGAGTGTCAAATACTTTAAGGGTATCATGTGATTTCTTTGTTTTCGTTGTATCAGCCGGTAAAACCCAAGCTAAGGATAAGCTGATAGCAATTACGCCTGCCAAGGCAAACATTTTCTGTTTCTGATTTGAAATGTGAGTTTCCATACTGGTGATTTTAATTATGCGGGTTAATAGGTTGTGTTTCTTGTGTCCTGATAGGGACATGACAAGGGTGCCGGTTGTAATGCGGTACTCTTCAATAATTGCCAATGCCCTGGCATAGGAAGATGCCTTATCGGTATGTTGAAGTACCAATTCATCACAGCAGTACTCCCTGACACTTTTAATCTCTTTGCTGATAAGCCAAACCATGGGATTAAAGAATAGCAGAGCTTCCATCACTCTCTGCAGGAGATTCATCAGGTAATCATTACGTCTGATATGTGCCAGTTCATGCAGTAATATGGTTTCGACCTGGTCTGGTGTAAGCTGGTTTACGATGGCAATGGGAAGCAGGATCACAGGCTTTAAAAAACCGGCAGTAAACGGAACGAGTATCTTATCCGAAAAATAGAGGGTCACTTCACGGGAAATGCCCAGCTTGTTTTTAAGAGACTGCAAACGTATGCCCCAAAAACCATGAGCTGGTGTATGACCCCTCAACTTTGACGCCTTCAACCTGTAAAAGCCTATGAGTAAGAGGAAAGTATGCAGGGCAAGGCCGGTGATGTAGGAAAGGGCGATCCAAAACGAATAGGGAGCCGTTAGAGAGCTAAAACTCTTGATCGAGTTAACAGGGCTGGTAACCGGGATTTCCCCTTTTGCAACGTAAATTATTACTTCATGCGCAGAAAGATATACCCCAAGAAATGAAGTTATAAAGCCGGCACTTATTATGACCATTGAGCAGTAAAGTAATTTGTACTTCCAATTTGAGCTAAGTTCTTTTGAAAAGAATAAGATCAGCCTTATTAGAGTGAAAATGATAAGGCCCTGAGCCAGTGAGTTAAATATGGCCTGACTTAAAGCAACGAAGAGTGTGGCAGCATTCATGATTTTACTTTTTTTCCAGTTGATCCAGGTACTCCTTTATTTTCCTGATCTCTTCCTTTGAGGATTTTTTATCACTCAACGCCTGCATTACAAGCTGTGCGGCCGAGCCGTTGAAGACTGTATCGATCAGGGTCTGCAAGATTCCCTGACTGATATTCTCATGGGAGATCGTTGCCTTGTATTTATGGGTTCTGTTACTCACATCTCTTTCCACAAGTCCTTTTTCATGCATGATCTGCATGAGTTTGAGGGTAGTGGTGTATCCTACCTCGCTGTCTCTCATCTGTGTGAGTTCCTCATTTACTTCCCTTACTGTACACTGGGTATTCTTCCAGAGTACTTGCAGGATCTCAAGCTCACTCGCTGTTGGTTTCGGCTTCATTCTTAGCTACGAATTGTTTCGTAATACAAGTATACGAATGATTTCGTATTTTCTATTTTATTTCACATTTTTTAACAATTTGCTTGTTTTAAGATAAAACTGTGGTTCATTTAACCTTCTGATACTCCACATCAATCGTTTTTTCCACACTTCGGACAAAACCCCCTCAATGCATTAACTTTACCCCTCAAAAAAAAAATATCTTGGCAAAGACTGATCAGAAGGAAACACCATTAATGCTTCAATACAATACGATTAAGGCCAAATACCCGGGCGCTTTATTACTTTTTCGTGTTGGCGACTTTTATGAAACTTTTGGTCAGGACGCTGTAAAAGCCGCAGGTATACTTGGGATCGTACTCACCAAGCGGGGAAGCAATAACGGCACACCCATTGAGCTGGCGGGTTTTCCGCACCACTCACTTGAAACATATTTGCCGAAGCTCGTAAGGGCGGGACAAAGAGTAGCGATTTGTGACCAGCTTGAGGATCCCAAAACTACGAAGACCATTGTCAAAAGGGGGGTTACTGAACTGATAACGCCTGGTGTATCGTATAGTGACAATATAATTCAGCAAAAAACAAATAACTACCTGGCCTCATTGTTTTTTGAAAAGAACCAGGTGGGCATTGCTTTTTTGGACATATCCACAGGCGAGTTTTTAGTTGCGCAAGGCAACCCGGACTATGCTGATAAGCTTTTACAGAGCTTCAAACCAAGCGAAGTTATTTTTCAGAAAAGCCGGCAACGGGATTTCGTTGAGTTATTTGGTGACCGTTTTTATACTTATCATCTCGATGACTGGGCTTACAGCGGAGATTTCGCGCAGGAGACCTTGTTAAAGCATTTTGATGTCAAGTCATTGAAAGGTTTCGGTGTAGACCGGCTGAATCTTGCCACCACTGCCGCAGGAGTGGCACTGCACTATCTGAACGAGACAGAACACCGTAATTTACAGCATATCTCTTCCATCTCTAGAATTGAGGAAGAACGTTATATGTGGCTTGACAGGTTCACTATCCGTAACCTGGAACTTATCGGTTCTGCCAACGAAAATGCTGTCTCCCTGGTAGACATATTAGACCACACCAGTTCGCCAATGGGTGCCAGGCTTTTGCGGCGGTGGATGGTGATGCCTTTGAAGGAAAAAACACCGGTTGAGGAGCGGCTTGAAGTGGTTGATTTCCTGATGCAGAGTGACGAATTGCGTGAAAGCCTCTTGCATGAAATTAAGCAGATCGGCGATCTGGAACGGTTAATATCAAAGATCGGTTTGCTAAAGGCAAACCCGAGGGAGGTGATGCAGCTGAAACGCGCATTACATGCTGCTGCAAATATCAAGGATCTATGTGAAAAGGCAGACAATGGGTCACTTAAACTGATAGCCGAGCAAATGAATCGATGCCTTTCAATTCGTCAAAAAATTGAAAATTCCATGCAGCCTGATCCGCCGGTTTTAATTATTAAGGGTGGAGTGATTGCGGATGGTGTTGATGATGAACTTGACAGGCTTCGCAAGATCGCCTTTGGCGGAAAGGGATACCTGCTTGAAATGCAGAAACGGGAAGCTGAGATCACGGGTATTCCTTCATTGAAAATCGCTTTCAATAATGTTTTTGGTTATTACCTGGAAGTTACCCATACGCATAAGGACAAAGTTCCTGCGGACTGGCTGCGCAAACAGACCCTGGTCAATGCAGAGCGCTACATAACTCCGGAGTTGAAGGAATACGAGGAACAAATACTCGGTGCTGAAGAAAAGATACTGGCGATTGAAACCCGTTTATATAATGAGCTGGTTTTCGCTCTGAGCGAATTCATCAAGCCTATCCAGCTGAATGCGCAGCTGGTTGCGCAACTTGATGTTTTGCTTAATTTCTCCAGCCTGGCGATCAAGAACTATTATGTCAGACCTCAAATAAATGAGGGCAGCGTAATAGATATCAAAGGTGGCCGGCATCCCGTCATAGAAAAAACTTTGCCCCCGGGTGAGGAATATATTTGTAATGATGTCTTTCTGGACAGTGAAAGTCAACAGATCATTATTATTACAGGACCGAACATGGCCGGAAAGTCAGCGCTTTTACGACAAACAGGTCTGATTGTCTTAATGGCGCAGATGGGATGTTTTGTACCGGCCAGGGAAGCACAAATTGGACTGGTTGATAAGATCTTTACCAGGGTAGGAGCTTCTGATAATTTAACGACGGGTGAGTCAACGTTTATGGTTGAAATGAATGAAACAGCAAGCATTCTGAATAACCTTTCGGACAGGAGCCTGATCCTAATGGATGAAATCGGTCGTGGGACTAGTACCTATGATGGAATTTCAATCGCCTGGTCTATTGCCGAATACCTGCACAATCATCCCTCCGCGAAAGCTAAAACACTATTCGCCACCCATTATCATGAGTTGAATGAATTAAGCAATTCCTTTAGCCGCATTAAGAATTTTAATGTCTCGGTGAAGGAAGTTGGTAACCGGGTAATATTCCTGCGGAAGCTGGTGCCAGGCGGAAGTGAACACAGTTTTGGTATTCATGTAGCTAAAATGGCTGGAATGCCTGCCAAATTAGTGGGCCGCGCCAACGAGATACTTAAGCGCCTGGAGCAGGAGCGGACAGGAGGTGAACATATAAAGGACAGTATTAAAAAAATACAACAGCAGGCCTATCAGCTCCAGATGTTTTCCATCGATGACCCGATATTAGTTAAGATCCGGGACATGTTGAATAACCTGGATGTAAATACCTTAACGCCGGTGGAAGCCCTGATGAAGCTGGATGAGATTCAAAGGATCTTAAAGAACTAATTACTGTGCTGCTTTAATGTATCCAAAGCCTTCCCTTTGTTTAACTATGACCTCGTAAATTCCGTCAGGCACGGTTTTTACACCGGGCAATAGCTGGCTTTCGCTCACATTTTGATTTCTCATTGCCACTGCGCATACCCGGAAAGCGATATTCTTGTTCTGGGCCAGCTTCATAACCTCGTCGGCGACAGTTGAGCGATCCTTTACCACCATATCCAGTGATTTGCCATAAAACACTACTTCCATTTGTGCAGCGGGATCTGACTTTGAGATGCCATTAAGCCATCTGATTACGGACTGATGAACAGTTGGGTCTTTGCTGGTGATATCGAAGACAACTTTGTAATCCGGTGTCTGCGCCCAGAGTACCATAGGGGTTGTTAATAAGATCAGACAGATTATTACATACTTTTTCATAACCTCATATATTTGGTATAAAAGTTACCATTTTCTGAAGGGAAAATCAATATTGCAGAATCTGGATTTAACCGGGTAGAAATTGCCGATTCCGTATTTTTTTGCATAAAATTTGGATTAAACTGTATATTGATTTGAGAGATAATATGCTTAACTTGTATGCAGTATAGCCCTGCCGAGCACTAGCTTAAGTTATTTAGCCTCTCCGGCTTTACATTCCATGATCAATATTATTGATAAGTTTCAGAGCAACAATAATCCAGCTTGATAATGAAATACTCAATGTATTCTGTTCTACTGCTCTTCTTTTTTCTATCATGTAAAAAGGAGGCAGATGAAATCACCGAAGTTGATAAGCCAGAAGGGCAGAAGCACGAAGTGATTTTTAATCTTCCTGATTTTGCGCAGCGGATAGTTGTCCTTTCGAAAGGTAATGCTACATCTGATCAGTTAAAGAATTCGGTAGCCAATCTTACTTACATTGTTTATGATTCCGGGGGTACGGAGGTTAGTCGGATCGAGCAGGATTCAACAGGGGCAACGACGCGTTTTGTTAATGATCGGGTTCATCCAGAGAGATATGCCGGTATACAAACTTTCGGATGTATCAGGGACTCTTTGGTAACTGGAGATTACACAGTAATTATGATCGCATCAACCGCCAGGTTTGAAATCAACACCCAGACTATCACTAGTGAAGGTTATTATTTTAATCCGTTAGACGAGGCCAGCTTTTACTATGAAAGGGGTTTAGACTCATGGTCAAGAACAGGTGATACATTTTTTAAGAAGTTTTCAATAAAAGTCGGGACCGGGCCACTGCAACAGGATATAAGCCTGGACAGGATAGTAGGGAAAGCGGAAATAAATATCCTGGATTCGAAGCCGGGAACAACATTTAAGTTTCTATTTACGAACGAACACGAGGCTTATAAATTCTCGGATGAAACCGCATTCGGAACTACAAACGATATAGAAAATGAAAGGTACCTGGAGGAAGTTCCTGGTGGGCTAAAACTGTCGTTCTCAAAGTTTCTGATTAATACACAGACTCCTATCGATGTTACAGTGAAAGTTTACGAGAATGGTGCTCTCACCGCTACCAAAACGATAAAAGGCGTTAGATTCTACAAAAATAAACGTACCATTTTAACAGGCAGGATATACCCTCCAACAACAATCGGTTTTTCAGTCACCGTAAATGATGAATTTGATGCGGAGCCGGTAGAAGTATCATTCTGATTTTTAATTCACAAAGCATCAGACTTTCAAGCAAAGTTCTAATACCACTCCATCGCCTATTTTTACCTGTTTAGTCCAGATAATGGTCTCAATCGATTTAGTTTTTTGTTTCAAGAATACAGGTGCGTATTCCACTGATGTTAATAAACTGCAGTTGCCGACTGACCCCAATTAGCCGAATTTGGCAGCATGAACTATCATAGCAAGCCGAAGTACAGGGTATTCACTTTGGTAACCGTATCCCTGATCTTGTTCGCTTCCTGCAACAGCCAGAAATTTGTAACTGATTCATCCAAGGCAAAGGGTATTAAATTTTCAGGGGGCCTAAAGGAAAAGTATGCGGCAGTACTCGGTGTCCCGGAGAACCAGATCACAAATGAGAAACTTTACAAATTCATCGATAGCTGGATAGGCGTTCCTCACAGTTCCAGCGGTACGGACAAGCGTGGAATTGATTGCTCGGGGTTTACATCATTATTGCAAAAAGATGTTTATAACCGGTCTGTCCCGCGGGTGGCGCGGCAAATAGCTGAACAGGTAAAAAGAAAGTACGAAGTGGATCTTCAGGAAGGTGATCTGGTGTTTTTTGATTTTGAGGGACAGAAGTTCAGTCATGTCGGGGTATATCTCGTTAATAACAAATTTGTTCATACTTCTACAAGTAAGGGCGTGATTATAAGCGATCTCAGGGATCCCTGGTATTATAAATACTTCTCAAGAGCCGGAACATTCCATTCATTATCCTCCAAAAATTAAAAGGCCGGAGATATTGTATAATTTGTAAATTTGCCGAGCAATTTTTTATTGCTAATTACATGACCAAGCGTAAAAGTGATTATACCTTCTGGACCAGATACAAGCGATTTGCGACAACTGAAGTGTTAATGTACTTGATCATGGTTATAGGAATTCTGCTTGGTATTATAATCTTTAGTTAAAATGAAGTTAAATCTTAAACGTCCTCTTGCATTCTTTGACCTCGAAACTACCGGTGTGAACATCGCGTCAGACCGGATCGTGGAAATATCCATTTTAAAAGCAATGCCTGATGGTACAGAGCAGATTAAAACTCTTCGGATCAATCCCGAAATGGCAATTCCGCTGGAATCTTCTCTTGTACACGGCATCTACGCTGAGGACATAAAAGATCAGCCGACTTTTAAAGAGGTGGCTAAAGAACTGGCTGACTTCATGGATGATTCTGACCTGGCAGGGTATAATTCCAATAAGTTCGATATACCCATGTTAATGGAAGAATTTATCAGAGCGGGAGTTGACTTTGATCTTGAGCATCGTCGCTTTGTTGATGTTCAGAACATATTTCACCAGATGGAGCAGCGTACTTTAAGGGCAGCTTACCAGTTCTATTGCGGCAAAACTATTGAAAATGCACATTCCGCAGAGGCAGACATCAAAGCTACATATGAGGTTTTGCTGAGCCAGCTTGCCAAATATGAAAATGTAGAATGGGAAGACAAAAAAGGAAACAAGTCAATACCTGTTAAGAACGATGTAGACTCACTCCATAATTTTACAAATCTAAGCCGGCCTGTCGACTTTGCGGGCCGTATGGTGTACAATGAGCACGGGGTTGAGCTCATAAACTTCGGGAAACATAAGGGTAAATGTGTCGAGGAGGTTTTTCAGATGGAACCCAGTTATTACTCGTGGGTGCAAAAAGGAGATTTTCCGTTGTATACCAAACGATGCATGGAAAAGATATGGATACGATGGAACGGGAAAAAAGAACGGTTAAAGATTGAAACACAGACAAGGTTGTCTATTGATCAGCGGAGTAGTCAGGTGGTAAAACCTCAACCCTCACCCCAGCCCCGAGAGGAAGCCAAGCCCATAAATAGTGACATGCTTGAACAATTAAAAATGAAGTTTGGCAAATAACCAAGGATCAACTTTATTTTTGTGCGGCTACATATCCTCCTCAAAAATATCCTCGGGTTGAGCATTTTGCTTCAGCAGTAAGAAATGATATTTTAACGCGGTCAGGAGCGGGTAAGTCCTGTAAGGCAGGTCATTTTCTTTCGCATAGTTCCGTATGACCTCCGTAACTTCCGGCGCATAAGCACAGCTTATGTTCGGAAATAGATGGTGTGCAAGGTGATAATTAAAGTTTCCCATCAGATTTCGCGTCACCCAGTTATTCACGGAGATATCATTTGTGGTCTGGAACTGATGAAGAAACCACCCACTGGGAATCGACTGCGTATCGTCTGGTAAAGGAAATTCGTTTTTAATGTTCGCATGAGGGGTTAACAATGAGACGAGAGCAAAAACACCAGCGAGAATAAGCATGCTAACAAGCGCCAAAAATGCGTGTATTACTGGCAGGCCTAGCATAATTGGCACCACCAACATGTAAAAGACATAGATCCCTTTAAAGATCAACATCTTAATCCGCTCCGTGTGCGGTATTTTGATAGTCTTCTGAATCAATCGATCTTCTGAAAAAAAATCCTTCATATCTCGTATGAAAACCCAGTTGAGCAGGTACAACGGATAGAGAAAAATAAAGAAGATATGCTGATAACGCTGGTAGCCAGATGGTTCCCCATGGGGGTAGATCTTAATTATTCCTGATTGTTGTATATCAGTATCCCACCCACGTATGTTGGGAAAGTTATGATGCATGGTCACGTGGCGTTTCTTCCAGATATAACTGTTTGCACCTAACAGATCCAGAAAATATAGGATCCCTTTGGTTGCGGCAGAGTTGTTAGAAAGATTGCCATGAACGGTTTCATGAATAACACTTAAAAAAGTAAATACGATGACTATACCCATCAGGCAATACAGACTGTAAAACGTGGGTATATCGTCTATCTGAGAAAGTGCCGTTATATAAAGGGCGATATATAGAAAAGGCAATAAGACAGCGAGAATCTTGATATTTTCTCGTCGGCCTGACGGTAGTTCTTTAAGTCTGTCGTTAACGAGAGATCTTAGTTTTTTATAATGATAGTCAGAACTGTCATTCCTGGAATAAGCTATTTTCGAGTTCATAATTTATCAGTTAATGCGTTGATGTACAGGGTAGTCTGATTCACTACCTTATACGAACTCTTAACTGATGAATTACAGCTTTAAGGGGCTTTAGCTAATTAATAACAAACTCTTTCGTCTAATAAGATAACTGCGTAACAGATAAGAGTTAATATTTAATTGAACTCAAAAATCGTGATTTTTTTTTTGCCAGAAAAGTTATTCATTTAAAAATTCAATATTTCGTTTTAAGCCGGCATATTTAGTGCGCTTGACCGCTGAATTTTTGAACACCCTTTGGAACGTTTCTTCGCTTATTTCAAGCCAGTCTTTCCTTGTCATATTTAACAGTTCCGGATGAGGGTTAAACGCGGCTTCGTTATGAAGGACAGAAAATTTGTTCCAGGGACAAACGTCCTGACATATATCGCATCCAAACATCCAGTTTTCCATTTTTCCGGCAAACTCTGCAGGGAGTTCATTTTTGAGCTCAATTGTTAAATAAGAAATGCACCTGCTGCCATCCACCACATAAGGAGCAACAATGGCATCGGTAGGGCAGGCGTCGATGCAGCGAGTGCAGTTGCCGCAATGATCACGGGTGGGAATTGTATCATAATCCAGCTCCTGATCGATAATCAGTTCAGACAGGAAAAAGAAAGACCCAGCATTCTTATTCAAAAGATTCGTGTTTTTGCCGATCCAACCAAAGCCGCCCTTCTTTGCCCAGGCTTTATCTAACACCGGCGCAGAATCTACAAAGGCTCTGCCGTTTATGTCGCCGATATTTTCACGAATATACTCTAGCAAGCTCTTAAGCTTATCCTTAATCACAAAATGATAATCGGTGCCGTATGCGTATTTGCTTATCTGGAAAGCTTCCTCATCGGCCTGTTTGATATCTGTATAGTAATTAAGTGCAAGTGAAATGACTGAACGAGCACCGTCAACCAGTTTCGTGGGATCGAGTCGCTTGTCGAAATTGTTTTCTAAGTAACTCATTTCGCCATGAAATCCCTTTTTTAAAAAACTTTCCAGTCGGGGGGCCTCGTCTTCAAGAAAGCCCGCCTTAGAAATTCCACAAAACATAAAGCCCAGTTCTTTGGCCTTTTGTTTGATCATGCGGGAATATGATTGGTGAGTGCTGTTCATTGTAATATTCTGCAAAGGTAATCATTGTATGTTTGTTGATTCCCGGGACCATATTATTTAGTAAATCAGATAAGAGTATGATTTTTTTTGCTGAAAAGGTCATTAAATTCTATCAGTCGCTCAATCTGGGTATTGTTCTTTCGGATGGAATACAGGTTATGCACCCACACCTCATTCCTGAGGTAGAAAGAATTTCTTCTGAATTTTACCGGAAGTTTTATTCAGACAATTATCCAAGGACATTCATTTTTGGAATAAACCCGGGTCGATTTGGTGGTGGTATTACTGGTATTCCATTTACAGATCCGATCAAGCTGGAAAGTTATTGCGGAATTACTCACCCATTTAAAGGGAAATCAGAACTGTCTGCAGATTTCATTTATCAGGTCATTTCGGGTTATGGTGGAACTGAAAAATTCTATAATGAATTCTATTTTACTTCCTTATCTCCGCTGGGTTATACAAGGAACGGGACTAACCTTAATTACTATGATGACATCGAGCTGCTTGAGAATTTAATGCCGTTAATGGGGAGCTGGATGAAAAGTCAGGTAGATTTCGGCGCAAACAAGGATCGTTGCATATGCCTGGGGACCGGTAAAAATCTTAGATATCTAACTTATATGAACGAGCGGTACCATTTCTTTGAACGCATCGATGTTTTAGAACATCCTCGTTTCATTATGCAGTATCGGCGGAAATATTTAACCGACTACATAAGTAAATACCTCGAGGTATTAGCCCGTAAGGACTAGTTATTAATATTCGTTTCCTGTTTTGTGGTACATCTATTGTAATAGAGGCGCGTTACTTAAAATTACTCAATATGATTATAAAATTTATTAGCAGATCCTCTCTAGCTGCCGTTCTCCTTGCTTCGGGTAGCGTATATGCTCAGGATAGTACCCTGGTGTCTACAGACTTGAAACCTTTTGCGCCGGCGAGCTCTTTTAGGACATGGTCGCTTGGAATAAATGCAGGTGTACTCAGTCCCACACTTCCTTTCGGAAAAAATGATTTTACAACCTGGAAGCCCCAGTTAGGTTATGGTGCTTATGTTAAAAAGCAGATTATTCCGGCCTTAGGAATAAAGGCTGGTTTTCTAGCAGGTAAGCTGGAAGGCGATAACAGCGAACCTTATGGAAGCGGAATTACTTCTCAGAGTCCGTATGATGCTTTTGAAACTACTATAAGCTATTCAGGAAGCCTGATCGCGGAGTTAAATTTGGCTAATATCTACTGGATGAATCGCCGGAACACTATTACTCCTTATTTCAACGCCGGAGCGGGCCTCATGGGATACAATATTAACCTTACAGACATTTCCGGAGTTCAATCGGAATTTAAAGAAGATGGTAATGTCAACGAGGTATTTTTTCCTGTAGGTGCAGGATTAAAGTTCAGCTTGTCGCAGAGTGTCAACCTGGATCTTGGATATACCATGAATTTCGTTGATGGCGATAATCTTGATGGTTACCGGAATGCACCACAGGATGATAAATTCTCCTATGGTCACATCGGTTTGGAGTTTGCGCTGGGAAAAAAATCGAAACCTCAGCTGGCTACTTATAATCCGGTAGCCGCAATGGAACATGATTATATCACCCGTAATGCTGATCTGAAGAGTCAGCTGGAGGCAGAACGCGCGAGCAATGCCCAACGTCTGGCACAGATAGATGCAGAATGGAAAAAATTCCTGAACGATGCTGATAAAGATGGTGTCTCAGATCATTTTGATAAATGCCCGGATACGCCGGAAGGCACTCAGGTGGATGGCGCAGGTTGCCCTTTAAAAGTAACTACCACAACAGTAAATCCTGTTACGGTTATTACCGAAGAGGATAGGAGAGTTGTTGCAGAGGCTATCAGGAATCTTGAATTTGATTTCGCTAAAGCTACCATACGTTCTAAATCTTATCCAAGCTTGAACAGAGTTGCTGAGTTGCTAGTTACCAAAAATTTCAGTCTGAAATTGGCTGGCCATACAGACAACGTAGGAAGCAACGCTGCCAATCTTAAACTTTCAAAAAATCGCGCTGAGTCCGTTAAGGCATATCTGGTAAGTCAGGGTGCTAATCCTTCAAGGATAGAAGCAGTTGGCTACGGAGAAACTCAACCGATCTCTTCTAACAAGACTGACGCTGGTCGTCAGAAAAACAGACGGGTGGAGTTCACGCTTTACTAAGCCTCCCATTATTATAAAAAGCCGTTCAGAATTATATCTGAACGGCTTTTTTCGTTTATATTAAGTATTCCAAGTACTAGAACAAAGACGGATTTCCTCCGTGCTTGATCCTGCCTAAATGCCGGTAAGCATTTTCAGTACATTCGCGGCCTCTCGAGGTTCGCATAAGGTAGCCTTCCTGAATAAGGAACGGCTCGTATACCTCTTCAATTGTTCCTTCATCCTCACCAACAGCCGTAGCGATAGTTTTTAATCCCACAGGCCCACCTTTGAACTTGTCGATAATTGTTAATAATATCTTATTATCCATTTCATCCAGGCCGTGCTGATCAACGTTCAATGCATTCAGAGCATAGTTGGCAATTTCGGTATCAATACTGCCATTTCCTTTTATCTGTGCGAAATCGCGGGTACGTCGCAACAAGGCGTTAGCGATACGAGGCGTTCCGCGACTCCGTCGGGCAATTTCATATGCGCCTTCATCTGTAATTGGTGTTTTTAGGATTTGAGATGATCTTAGTACAATAGTGGTAAGCAGTTTGGCGTCATAGTATTCCAGTCGTGAATTAATTCCGAACCGGGCTCTTAAAGGAGCGGTAAGTAAACCTGAACGGGTAGTAGCACCTACCAGGGTAAAAGGATTAAGGGAAATCTGCACTGAGCGCGCATTTGGACCCGTTTCAAGCATGATATCGATCTTAAAATCCTCCATTGCCGAATACAGGTATTCTTCGACTAAAGGACTTAATCTGTGAATCTCATCGATAAATAGAATGTCGCCTGATTCCAGGTTTGTAAGCAGTCCAGCCAGATCCCCCGGCTTATCTAGTACAGGACCAGAAGTGATCCGTATATTTACGCCCATTTCGTTCGCTATAATATACGAAAGGGTAGTCTTGCCAAGGCCCGGAGGGCCATGCAGCAAGACATGGTCAAGAGCTTCACCACGTAATTTTGCGGCCTGTACAAAAATCTTTAAGTTCTCCAGAATTTTGTACTGACCTGTAAAGTCTTCAAAGACCTGAGGGCGCAAAACTTTTTCGATTTCCCGCTCGGTTGACGAAAGGTTTTCCTGACTGGGATCGAGATGTTCATTCATGGTTTAAAGGTAGTGCAATTGATTGATACGTAAAATGTGTTTTGTAGGAAGCACTAGTTATAATAGGGTAGTTGTAGATATTAGGATACCTTGTTAGCCCGGGGATATTTGCGAAACCAGCTATCTACTTTAATGCGAATTACCCCTAAAACGGCTTCCTGAAAGATCTTTGTACTCATTTTAGAAGTTCCTTCGGTTCTGTCTGTAAAAATTATAGGAACTTCTACAACCTTGAACCCGTATTTGATAGCGGTAAACTTCATTTCAATTTGGAAAGCATAGCCAATAAATTTTATCCTTTCCAGATCAATAGTTTCCAGCACCTTTCGCCGGTAACATTTGAATCCCGCCGTGGCATCCTGTATTTCGATCCTCGTTATAAGCCGTACGTATGCAGACGCAAAATATGACATTAGCACGCGACTCATGGGCCAGTTAACCACATTGACCCCTTTAACATACCTGGAACCAATAGCTACATCCGCACCATCTATACAAGCTTGCTTTAATCTGATCAGGTCGCTCGGATTATGTGAAAAATCTGCATCCATTTCAAAAATGTATTTGTAATCCTGTTTTAGCGCCCACTTGAAGCCGTGAATATATGCCGTTCCCAGGCCGAGTTTGCCAGATCGCTGTTCTATGTGCAGTTTTCCTGAGAACTCCCCCTGCAAGTGCTTGACAATATCAGCCGTGCCATCTGGAGAACCATCGTCGATAATCAGAACATGAAAATCATCCGGTAATGCAAAAACTGCACGAATAATTTTTTCAATATTTTCTTTTTCGTTGAAGGTGGGAATTAAGACAAGGCTATCTGAAAGCACGGAGTAAGAGTTTATAAGCGGCTAAGATAAGGGATTAAAATAAAAAACCCGTGCTGTAGAGTAACACGGGTTCTTAACTTCTATAACGCTAAATATTAACTAACTCCGCTCATTAACTTTTTAAGAACGGGCGAAAGGATCAATAATATGACTCCTGCGCAAATTGAGGTCAACGTTAAAAAGCTAAATAGCTGCATATCCGGGAAATTGTTCTTGAGCACTGATTCCAGTACACCTGCCATATAATTGGCCAGAGCAATGCTGGCAAACCATAAGCCCATCATTACCGACACGATTTTTTGAGGCGACAATTTAGAGATCATCGATAGGCCGATCGGCGACAGGCATAGTTCAGCAACTGTATGCAAAAAGTAAACAGTAACTAACCACATCGGACTGACCAGGTCGCCACCCTGAGAAGCTGCGTTGGCAGCACTCATCACAACAAACCCAATTCCCAGGAATATCAGGGCCAATGCAAATTTGACCGGGATATTAGGATTTTTTCCGATACGTGACAGGCTTAGCCAGAGCATAGAAATCACAGGCGCCAAAGAAATAATCCAGATGGAATTAACTGACTGGAACCACGCTGCCGGAGTTTCCCAGCCAAACAGGATTCGATCAGTATTGCTTTCCGCAAAAAGGTTAAACGTCCCTCCAGCTTGTTCGAAGCCCGCCCAAAAGAAGATGTTGAAAAAACACAAAACGAAGATTACCCCGACGCGTTTCCATTCGACACTTCCTTTTGTATTGCTAAAGATGATATACGCCAAAGAAAGTGCACCGATTATAGCTAATACGGTAGTTAAGATGTCCTTAGCTCCTTCACCCAGGTTGCCCCATAACAGTAAAAGGCCGTAAACAAGAATTAGTCCTGAAACTACATATAATGCAATTTGCGTCCAATCTTTACCACCTAAAGTAAGTTGTTGTTTTGATTGATGATCCCTGTCAGGTGCGAAGCCGACATTTCCCAGAAGTTTGCCTTGAACGGCAAACCAGATGGTTCCCAATAACATTCCGACTCCGGCAGCACCGAATCCGTAAGCCCATCCGTATTCAACCGCCAGGTAACCACAGACCAGTGGAGCAAGGAAAGCACCAAGGTTGATACCCATGTAAAAGATAGTAAAGGCCGAATCTTTTCGGGGATCATGGTCAGAATATAGCTTACCGACGATCGTAGAAATATTGGGTTTAAAAAAGCCGTTTCCTACTATAATCACTCCTAGCCCGAGATGAAGCAGCCATGTACGAGCTTCTATGTTACCAACTTGTGAATATGCAAGGGTGAATTGTCCCAAAGCCATCAATATACCGCCAATGAAAATTGCCTTCCGCTGTCCAAGAACTTTATCAGCCAATAATCCACCGACAATAGGCGTCAGATAGACTAAGCCCGTGAAAATAGCATAAATCTCTAATGCGGATGTCCGGTCTAGTTGAAAACCACCGTTAACGATTTGCGCAGTGAGATACAATACCAGGAGGGCTCGCATACCATAGTAGCTGAAACGTTCCCACATTTCAGTTGCAAAGAGCACATACAGGCCCTTAGGGTGACCAGTTTGGGGTTTTTTAAGTTCTTCAGGATGAAGAATTTCTGTTTGATCCATTTTAAATAATTATGTGTTAAGTGATTTAGCGGTTTAATTTAAGCATGTTTATTGATAATTCCCCGTAGCCATTTGATCATCGCAAAAATGATGAGGCCAGCAATTGTACATGCAGCAAAGTTAACAAGGAAATAATTGGCCTTATGATCGTAAGTGTCCCAAAGCGAAGCAAGTACGCCTGATAATTTGTTGCCGACAGATGTAGCGAGGAACCAACCGCCCATCATTAAAGAGGTTAACCGGGGAGGAGCCACCTTGGAAACCAGTGATAAGCCGATGGGCGACAGGCACAGTTCGCCAATGGTCACTACCGCGTACGAGCAGATTAGCCACCATGCGGAAGCTTTGTCTGAAGTCATATCCGTGCTCCATACGGCAGCAGCCATAATCAGAGTTGATAGCCCGGTAATCAGCAAGCCATAACCAATTTTAGCAGGTGTGGAAGGTTCAGCATTCCTTCTTCTCAGGAAGCTAAAAAAGCTGATAACCAGGGGGGTTAAAAGGATGATGAAAAAGGGATTTACAGATTGAAATATTTCTGTGGATATAAGTTTGAGGCTTTTTTCTTCCTGTTCCGGCCAATGCTCCTTCGGTAAATTTTGAAAATATGGATTAGCAGAAAAAACTTTTACCGGTTTCCCATCAAGATCTTTTTCTGCACGAAAGTAAGCGTCATATTTTGGGAAGGAATCGGGTTTTGTATTCAGTTCCTGCATCATGCCGAATGGCTTCAGAACCGGACTGACGTTATCGGATACCTTACGATCTGTATATGTTTCCGCCCAGGTGGTAAGTGCGGAAGAATTCTGTTTGAAAACAGCCCAGAAAACGACGACTACAGCAAAAATTGCCAGCAAAGCACCTATTCTTGATTTATCCTCTTTATTTGATTTTACAAGGAGATTTACATAAAAGCCGATAATTGGCAAACATGCGATGATGAAGGCATCTGTAGAATCAGAACCTAAAATATTTCCGGGTATGAACCACCCAAGTGCGCCAAACATTATTGCCGGAATAAAGATCAGCCAGATCACTTTTGAAACAGGCATATCCTCCGGATTCGCCGGCTTGCGAATGTCAGCCTCTTTGATATGCTTAGTGCCGGCCAGAAACCAAAGTACTCCTACCAGCATTCCAACTCCTGCAGCACCAAAAGCGTAGCCCCAGCCATATTCGTTGCGCATATAGGCTGCAACGAAATTACAGACGAACGCCCCAACGTTAATTCCCATATAAAAGATGTTGTACCCCGAGTCTTTTAAATGCTTTCTCTCTGTCGTAGAATAAAGATTACCGAGCAGCGTGGAAATATTAGGTTTAAAAAAGCCATTTCCGACGATTATCAGTAATACAGAGAACCAGAAAAAGGTCATACCCGGGATCGCCAGACCAAAATATCCCAAAGACATTAAAACCCCTCCTATAAGGATTGATTTCCGGTAGCCCAGAATTCTGTCAGCAATTAATCCGCCCAAAAATGGTGTCAGGTATACGAGGCCAAGATAGGTTCCAACGATGTCTGAGCCTTCGGCCCGTCCGAGACCCATTCCACCCTTGGCAGTATCAGTTAAGTACAGAAAGAGGATCCCCAGCATGAGGTAGTAGCCAAAGCGCTCCCACATTTCGGTAAAAAACAATACATACAAGCCTTTTGGGTGCTTTACAGTCGCAGCGTTGGACATTCTCTAGTAGGATATTATGTGCAAAATAAAAGTCCTGCCAGGAAATTAATCCGGCAAGACTTCAAGAATACGAATTAAATTTTTAAAATGGTTATAGAGCAAAAACTGCAATCGAATTTCATAAACTACTTGTTGCCGCCTGCACCTTTTAATTTTCGTGGGTCGTTATACTGTTCATCTTTCTCGGACGGCGGATTTTCCAGCTTTAGATCTGAAACAAGCTGTAAACGTCCATTCTGAATTTTGTAGCCATCATATGAAAAGTCCGGCCCGTAAAGATCGTATTTACCTTCCAGTCTGGGATCAGGAGGGGCAAGATGGTCAAATACAATCATTCCAATTTTAGGGTCGTAGCTTAGAACCATGGATGCCTGCCGTGTATACTCAAAGATCACACGCTTCTTGGCCGGGTTATTTTTATCGCCATCAAAAGCTGCCATTCCAAAAACGGGCTTATCATTTTTGAATTGCAGGATTTCAATTACTTTTTTATTCGACTTGATCGTGTTGCCCTTCCATCCCAGCAAGATATAGTAGGGGCTTTTAACGTTAGTTGTTACCGGTACAATTTGGTAATACTGAGCGCCATACCATTTCTCATTTGTGGTTACGGTATCCGCGGGATTCTTTATCGCAGGAGTATAATCGATCAAAGGAAACATTTCCAATTTGCCTTCCGGATTATTCATTTGAATTGTCCCATAATAACGGTAGCTCCCGTCATTATTCATTACATGCCAGCTGAATATCCTGAACTTCTTATCAGGAGGTGATTGAATTGATATCGCTTTTAAAGAATCAAAATTAAAGGTAAATGAGTGTGGCGTTTTCAACGCACTAACCAGCGTTTTGATAAACATATAACTGGCGTTGTATCGCTCAGGCTCACTGTTATTGTTATAGATCTGGTGAGAAATGGCCTTCAGGCTGTCCTGCCAGACGCTTAGCTGTCTTCGGGTGTCCGTATCATCAGAATGCTGAGCGCACACAAAAAAGGGGCTAAAGGTAAGAAGAGTAAAAAACAATAACTTAAAAGGCTTCATTTTATCCTAACGCAAATTTTCAATTACAAGTGCACTGGCGCCGCCACCGCCGTTGCAAATTCCCGCGACGCCAATCTTTCCCCCATTTTGCTTTAAAACATTAAGAAGGGTGACGACTATACGCGCGCCTGAAGCCCCCAGTGGATGACCTAATGACACCGCGCCACCGTTAACATTCACTTTCGAGGCATCGAGCTTCAGTTCTTTATTGTTGGCCAATGAAACCACAGAAAAGGCTTCGTTAATTTCATAGTAATCAACCTGGTCAGCACTTATTCCCGCATGTTTCAAAGCCCTGGGGATCGCTTTTGCAGGCGCGGTGGTAAACCATTCCGGTGCCTGCTGTGCGTCGCCGTAGCCTAAAATTCTGGCTATCGGCTTCAGCCCTAATTCATCAGCTTTCTCTTTACTCATCAAAACGAGGGCAGCCGCTCCATCATTTAACGTAGAAGCGTTGGCTGCGGTTACACTACCGTCCTTTTTAAATACAGGTTTTAGTGCAGCTATCTTATCAAAATTAACCGTTGCCGGCTCCTCATCCGTGTCAAAAAGAATAACCTGTCCTTTCCTGTCGGTAATTTCAACAGGCGCGATCTCATCACTAAATCTCCCGGCAGCCTGGGCCGCCTGCGATCGTTTGTAAGATTCAATTGCATAAGCATCCTGCTCTTCGCGACTAATGTTGCATTCAGTGGCACATAATTCTGCAGCAGAGCCCATATGAAAGTCATTGTAAACATCCCAAAGGCCATCTTTCACCAGCCCATCTGTAATCTTGCCGTCGCCCAGGCGATAGCCGGTACGCGCTTTTTCCAGGTAGTAGGGAGCATTACTCATGCTTTCCATCCCACCAGCTACCACGATGTCGTTCACTCCTAAGGCAATACTTTGAGCCCCAAAAATAATGGCTTTGGTACCTGACGCACAAACCTTATTGAGAGTTGTCGCTGGTACATCTGGTAAGCCTGCAAATTTTGCCGCCTGAGTAGCTGGAGCCTGACCCAGATTGGCTGACAAAACATTCCCCATAAATACCTCCTGGATGTCTTCAGATTTGATACCTGCTTTTTCAACAGCGGCTTTAATAGCTATTGCACCCAGCTTTGTAGCTGATACTGAAGATAATCCACCTCCGAAACTTCCAATTGGTGTCCGCACAGCTGATATAATATATACTTCTTTCATTATTAAATATGTGATTTGAGGGTTGCAAGTTAATAATTTGGTCACACAATTAACTCACAGGGTTTAATTTGGGGAAAGACCTTAGTCACGGATAAAACGGACTCTATAATCAGTTCTACTGGAAATATTGAGCTGCGAGTACTTTATCATGCCCGTAAATATCCTCATAAAACTTAACGTTTCCATCAGGACCGGCTTCTGCAGTAAAGTAGACCAGATAAACCGGCAACTTCTGTTTAACTGGTACAAATTTCTCCTTTCTTTCAGAGATTATGCTATTTATCTTCGTCCGGTTATAACCTGGTACATTTCTTAATAAATAAACCGCAAGGTCAACCGGTCTTTCAACACGCACACAGCCATGACTGAAATCCCGGCTCGCCTGGTTGAACAGCTCATCATGTGGTGTATCATGGAGATATATATCATTGGTATTCGGGAAAATGAATTTCACATCGCCCAAATCGTTTTTTGGTCCGGGACGCCTGCGAACTATATATTTAAAATTCTTTTCATTAACCGATCCCCAGTCGATTCCTGAAGGTTCGACTAGATCTCCTTTATTCGTTACGATCTCCATATCGAGTCTTTCCAAATAGCCCGGATCGTTTATCAGGTTAGGGATGAGTTCCTTCTGCAGGATGCTCATTGGTACATTCCAATAGGGTGAAAGAACGACATATTCCAATTTATCGCTAAAGATCGGAGTGGAGTTCATCGTTTTCCCGACGATGACTTTCATGATCACTTTTTCCTTTCCTTTCTCATAGACCCTGAGTTTAAATTCCGGGATGTTCACAAGAAGATAGTCAGGTTCAAAGCTTTTAGGTATCCATCGCCAGCGCTCCATATTTAAAATTATGGAATTTATTCGCTGCTCTACTGGAATATTCAGAAGCCGTAATGTCTCTCCACGAACCTGGCCGTCGGGTGTTAAGCCCTGGCTGCTCTGGAACGATTTTACAGCGGCCACTAACTGAGCATCATAAATATTATTGCTCGCTGTGTCTGATTCTCCGGCTTGGTTTAAAATACGTTTTCGCAGCTTGCTCACGGTTGGGGAGCTTGCCCCAGGCTTTATTACTGTTCCCTTAGGGAGTATTGGCCAACCCCCTTCGTTTTTAATTTTACGGTAAATCGCCAGTGATTTTTTAAGATTAGCATACTGCGGATGCAAAGGCTCAAACTCGGCATAATCATATTTACTTTTTCGATACTGAAGGACGGTAGCCAGCGCCTTATGAAGTTTTATTTTATTCCTTTTAACATCCCATTCTACATCTTTATTCTCTTTTGGGACGACTCGGCCGCGGTAATAATCGGAAGCCCAAACAAAATATGTGGCCGACAATGCAACATCGATTTCCTTTTGAACCTCCCGATACTTGACTGTGTCTTTTTGCAACTTTTCAAGAGATTCAAACAGTACGTTAAAGTCTTTTATCTGGTAGTCTTTCGGATTCAAACCGTCATCTTCAGATTTTGCAATCACAGATAACATTTGCTGAGCCTGGGGAACAAGGGTATTATCTTTAAACCACCCTAACTGGTACCTGCGTTCACGATAAAATTTTTTGGCCCAATCTATTTGTTTCCTGAATTTCGGTTCAGCTTTCATCGACGTAATAACATAGGTGCTGTCGATAGTAGGCTGTGATTTCATGGACTTTACATTATTCCCATTGGAGCAAGCCGTTAGCAATAAGAGGATTAATCCCGGTAAAATACTTTGAAAGTGCTCGAAAGGTTTAGCACAACGCAGGCGTCTGCCTTCCGGCAGTATTTTTTTTATCATGTTCAAAATTGGTTAGATCGGATAAGTTATACGACCTACCATATTTACAACAAATGTGCCGTCTTTAAAGCGATCCGATCACCGATAGTTATTGAATCAATGGGATATTTAGTTTGGAAATTGCGGTACTTGCATCATTTGCCTGGGATGCATTCAGATACAATCGATAATATTTATAGTTGTCCGGGATCGTTATTGATACACTCGGGCCTGATTTAATAAAGTCCATAGAAATAGCTTGTCCATATCTATCGGTTTTGACGAGGTACCATTTGTAGGTTAACTCACCCTTAAGAGATTTAGCTATTTTCCATTGCCGATTCACTTCTACCAGGGCATGATACGTATATCTGTTATGGGGATATAGCGTACTCGCTGGCTTTAATATTTTTACTTTAGGGAGTCTGGAAGCCTGCGAATTACTTTTTAAATTCTGGGCCATTTTATATAGGGTGACTTTACTTCTTCCCCAGTTGTCTTTCAGCCCGTCGAAGGTTACCAGTGTACTTCTTTCCTGATCCTGCCAATCAGAAATGAAAAATCCTTCACTGTATTTGTGGCGTTTCAAATAATTATTTGCGTGTACTTTACTCAGAAAGTACGGGACATTTAATTTGGTGAAATCAGCGTCTTTGGGTGAATTGTCAGTTATAACAAGGCCATAAGAATCTATGCCAGGAACGTGATTCTGTAAAAGCATAATACTTTCAGTAAACGACTTATCTACCTCTAAGTCTACCGAGATTGGTCTTGATGGATCTGCTAGTTTGATTTTAGAAATCACTTTCTTCAGCCATGCCAAATACCCATACTGGTTATAGACTAGTTGCGGCTTGTAGAAATTATGGGTAAATTTCTGTAAAGGGGTATTCCCTATGTTCCACGCGCTTATGGCTTTGACGCCCTTATGCTTTTCAACAGTTGTCAAAATATCTTTTTCCAGCTGGTTCATCTGCTCATGCCCGTTTTCAAAGTCAAGCTCATCCGGGATATAGAATCCGTAGATGATCTTCAGCTGGTTCCTTTGTGCTGTCTGAAGGATATTCCTGTCAAATACACCCGGACCGTATCTTTTTATGGTGTTAAAGCCTAAGCGTTTGATTTCTTTTAGGTCAGCACTAATTTCCTTTTGTCTCAGAGTATGGTAGTTAGTCAGCCAGTTTAAGCCTTTAGAATAGTTAACACCCTTTATTTCGCTGATCATTGTTCTGGAATCAGCCGCCTGATTTGTCTCAGAAGCCAATGAACTGCTGACATCTATAGGTAAGGTCTTTACAACGCTATTTTCTGCTACCCGAATATCAGAGGCCAGGACGACTGCTGGGTTATTCAGGTGCCAGTCAAGCACTGTTGACCCGGAATTTTGAGAAATGATTTTATCATACCGGCTATTAAATACGACCAAAGCCTTTATTTCAGGAAACTTTTGCTTAATAGCTATCAATCCGTCCCTAAGCCACTCATCTTGTTTGCCCTCCGAATGTAAAGTCCCGGTTTCAGCAAGCATCACCGGTATGCCTGAGGTCAGAAATCGTTGTTTATGAAACGGGGTGTATAATTGTTCCAGGCTGTACCATTTTTTATCAGGTCCCTCTTTACCATAGTTCAAATTCGTAATTCCTATCCAATCGACGTATTGCTTACCCGGAAAATAATCGACCACCGCCGAGGGCTTCCAGGGGTTCCAAATCCAGATCGCGTTTGAAGCTCCTTCTTTAGCAAAAAAGGTATGCACGTATATCCAGGCTCGTTTAAATTCTTCGGCAGAATTGAGACCACGGGACGACCATGGATAATGTGGATTGTCGGGCTCATGAGCAAAACGTATAAACACCGGCCTGTTCAACTTTCGAACCTGTTGTGAAAAATGTCTTAAATAGAAGTCGTAATCTCCATCGGATATTCTTTTAAATATCTTCTTGTCCTCAGTACCCGAAGGCTTTATTGAGTCAGCTGAAAAAAGGTTCTGCCATGGTTCCCATGTGATCATAGGATATGATCCGTTATTGTAAATGGAATCAATCAATGGCTTTGGCAAGTTACCATGTTGTTTATCACCCCATGCAATATATAAGGATATTATATCGAATTTGGTATTAAAGCTGTTTACAAGCTTCATTGAAGTCAATCCGTCACTTGACGCTGGAGCATAGATGCCAGTTAAAAAAATATCTTTCTTCTCTAACCGTGTAACAGGCGCTGACAAATTGGATCGCCTTTGGTAATTCACGTAAAAGGTGGAGGCAATGGTTAAAATGCAAAGAACAAGTGAAATATTTCGGACGCCGGCATAAATCCTTATTCGCATCTTCCACAAAACCTGACGTACTTCAAATGCGCGTTTCGCCGTTACATTGACAAGGTTGTAACTTTTCTTAAATCTTCTGAAGGTGATTTGCCGGCTTGCAGTTATGTTGTAAAGTAAAATGAGGCAATTCAGGCCGGCTAAACCTGCCATAACAAAAGTATAAGGATTCCAGTCATTATACAATCCAAAACCTATTGCAAACAATGAGATGAATAAAATGACCAGATTGGGAATATTTAATGGCCAGTTGTTTTCTTCGTTTGCGTCTTTGGGTGTCGGAACATAAGGTACTTTTTTGCGAATAATGGTATAAATCAGTCCCATGATAAATATCCACCAGGTACCTATTGCCAGTAAACCACCTGCAATGTGAAATCCACGTTCCTCATCTTCCATAACCCAACGTTGTACATAATTCCTGATCAGGATAATTTGTACAATAAACGGAAGTCCGATTAATGCGAATGTGTGGAAATCCATCTTAATAGGGTTAACCTCTAAAATCAGGGATAAGACCGGAATCAGAAAGTTTATTAAGAAGATAATCCCGGAAAGATAGTAGAAAGGAATTATACCGTAATGTAACTTCTGTCGCCAGGTAAACTGATTAAAAAGTTTGATATAGGATGTCACTAAAAGTTCAAAAACTCCTCTGGACCATTTAAGCTGCTGACTATAGTACGCTGAAATAGTTGAGGGTACCAGGCCCCTGGCAAGAACTTCCGGTACATACACTGATTTCCAGCCTTTTGCATGTAGTTGCATTGCTGTATGCATATCCTCAGCAAGGCCGGGCGCGTGCCCGCCGATTGAATCGAGAGCAGTTCGCCTGAAAGTACAATTAGCGCCGATGGCCAGCACGGTCCCATATTTATTCATGGTCATCATCATTGGCCCATAGAACTGGAATGTTTGCTGAGCTGCGCCCTTTGCCACCAAACTTTCGTGAAAATTCTTGTAAGCCTGAACTACCTGGACAAAACCAACCTCAGGATCATTAAACTGGGGTAAAATGGAATCAAGAAAATTCGGGAAAGGAACATGATCCGGATCGAGGATCACACAGATTTCGCCGGTAGAATGCCGCAATGCGTTGTTAATATTGCCGGCTTTGGCATTAATTTTATGTGTCCGGGTAACGTGATGGATCCCAAGTTTTCGACAGAGATCTTTCAGATACGGATCATCCGCTTCGTCACATAAATATGTATTGTGAGGGTATTTAATAGCTTGAATCGCAGTCAGTGTCTCAAGCATCATTTCATAAGGCTCGCCTGGACAATAAGTAGTAAAAATATCAACGGTATAGTGGCGCGTTAACCCTGGTTTTGGCGGAACCGTTATATAAAAATAATGATACCACTCATGCAGGAATTTAAGACATGTAAAGGACAGGGCAATCATTAAAAGCGAGTAAAGTATCGCATTTTCTACAACGGATGCACTGAAGAGGTGGTAGAGCAGAAATCCCATAGCGGCAAGACCCGCTATGATCAAAAATCTCAATATGAATTGTTCCCGGGAAGTAGGCTGTTTGATAGGTTCAGGAATTCTCATTAGTTGCTGACAACGTAAAAAGGTGTGTTACAAGTAGAAAACCCGCCTGATCTATTATAAACAGTCGCAAATAGGCGGTACGGGCCATCTTTTGCTGGTGCTTTAAATTTAGCCTGCTGATATCCTGAAGAAAGTAATGCGTCTTTAACAGATCTTAATTTTTTATCATTCCATTTTTTGTCAATAACGAACCAGTCCTCAGGAAAGATCTCCCAAACTGTGAAAGCGGTTGAATCAGGGCTTGTAATATTCAGTGTCGCGTTAGCAATTTCTCCGGGTTTTAAGATAATATTCTCCATAGCCCCCTTACTGTTAATCAGCATATAATCAAGGTCAGGAGTTTGCGGCTGCGTGTTCTTTCCTGTCCAGTTTTGCTCCATTACACCCACAGCCTCTGATTGGTGGCCTTTGTCATCAAACATGCTAAACCAGGTATGGGTAGTTTCCTGTTTAGAACCCCAATAAAACACAAAGGACCCCAGAAACCTCTGATTATCTAATGGCATAAACCGGTACATGCTGAGATAACGTGCAGCTTTTTTTTGACTTGTTTCTTCGATTCTCGCTCCCCAGGCAGTCTTCGCAGAATACCAGGGACCATCAATTCCCCACTCAGAAATGATAAATGGTCCTTTCCAAAACCACGAGACTTTTTCAAGTTCCGTATTCATTCCTTCTAATGAAATGAAAAGGTTAGTGGACAGGATATCGATGTCTGTAAATAAACTTAACGATAATAGATTTTTGGGATAAAAATTCGTCATCGTTGTTGTTACCGGATGATCAGGGTCATCCCGATGAATCATATCAACTATTTTATTAAACTCACTATAGAAGTTAAAAAGCTTGGGATTGGGAGAGAAGTCGAGTTCATTACCTACACACCAGATCAGCAAAGCGGGATGATTTTTGTATCGATTAACCAGCCTTTTTATTTCATGAAATTGTTTCTTCGCTACAGCAGGATTATTATACACGTAATCAGAATACCTGCTTTCAGGGAGAGGCAATCCCACCATGACAGCTAAGTTATTTTTAGCCGCTTCATCCAGAACAGATTGGAGATTAAGTGTATCGTAGGTTCTTATAGTATTGCCACCGGTGGCATTGAGTTTTGCCAGATTAGTATGTCCCGCAGCACCTTTTATTTCAAATGACTTTCCATTTCTATAAAGTTCAAAACGGCCATTGATCTCCTTAACGAAAACCTTTGCATTTAAGTTTTTCGACTGGCTTTTGTTACAGGCGGCAAAAATAAAAAAACTAATTCCAGCTAATAAGTAGACTGAAAGTTGCGGCAAAAATTTGAGAGGCATCAAAGGTATTTGTTATTCGGCTAAAAGGTATTTGTAATTTGACTAATATATAATAAGTGATAATTATAATGTTTACTTCCGGAAAATATTGTTTTATCAGATCTTATACGGTCATTCCAAAAGAATAGTTAACTGTTTTTAATTTATAATAATAGTTAATTTTTTGCCTTTCCAGAATTAATTATTTGCTGTTAAAATTTTTGTTTTCTATAAAAATCTGATCGCCAGCCAACCGATATTGAGCGTTATATATAAGGACTCGTTAAGGTCAGGTAGCACTTAGTCCACTAATTTGGTGGAATAACTACTACATGGTCTAAGCAAATCTTCTTGATCCTTTATAACTAATATTGCTTCGGGGATATGATGGGCAGACAGGAGGCTTTAAATTTCAATAGTATAAACAAAAAACTGCCGGTATATCGCTTTCCGGCCTGGCTCTTATCATTTCGCGAAATGGCATCTTCAACGAATGGCACGCTGGAGTGCCTTACAAGATGATGAGCGCTTTGCTGATAGGACTGAATTGAAAGCACTTCTCGGGGAGTTTACCGGCATAATAATCCTTGCAGAAGAGGGCGTATTGGTAGAACACTATCACAAAGCACTTCAGATCATGGGAATTTACTAAGGCAATATCAGGCTTATCGATATGAATGCTGCTGAAATAACTGCCAGAGGCCAGTTTTAGGTTTTACAGCAACACCAAAACATTAGTCCCAGGGGATAGCAGCTTCTAAATTTCCATTAAAGGCAGTTCTATAGAGAACTTTGAGCCTTCCCCAAAATTGCTTGATACGACAAGTCTTCCGCCGTGAGATTTAATGATCTCAGAAGAAATATATAATCCCATTCCAAGTCCGGAGGTAAGGAATTTCTTGTCTTCAACCCGATAGAAGCGTTCAAAAATTCGATTTTTTTGTTCCTCGGTTAGGCCAATTCCCGAATCGATCAGGGATACAACGGCCTTATCATTTTTGCGATATGCCTGAATGGTTATATCTGTCGAGTCGCCTGAGTATTTAACAGCGTTACTTATAAGGTTCATAATAACTTGTTCGATTCTACCCTGGTTGCCATATACAATCAACCGTTCTTCGCAACTGCAAACCAGCTTCCGTTGAGGATATAAATGATTGAAATTTTCTATGCAATTATTGACCAGATCAATAAGATTAAATTCAATCTTATCATACAGTAATTGTCCGGCGTGTATCTTACTTACATCCAACAAATCGTTCACCAGGTTTTGCAGTTTTGCTAAAGCGCCTTGGGCTTTCGAAACGTATTCTTTTATGGCTGACGGTAATGGTTCTTTCCTATACTTTCCAATAATTTCCAGATACGCTTTAACTGTTGTGAGTGGTGTTTTCAGCTCGTGACTGGCTATACCAATAAACTCGTCGCGTTTTTCGATAGCCTGTTTTTGTTCTTCAATATCTGTTCCTGTCCCAAACCAGGCTATTATTTTTTGGTTTTCGTCTTTAAATGGTAATGCGTAACCGAGATGCCAGCGATAATTCTGATCGGACGCTCTTTTAAAGCGATGTTCAATTTCATAGGGATTGCCCGTGAGTACTGACTTTTGCCACCTATCATGCGTGAGTTGGATGTCATCAGGGTGAAGAACAGATTCCCATCCGGATATCTCACCGTGAGCTTTGCCGGTATACTCATACCAGCGTTTGTTAAAGTAGTCAATGGTCCCTTCCGGCTTTGCAGTCCAGACAAGCACCGGCAGTTGGTCAGCCAGGAATTTGAATTGTTCGCGGCTTAAATACAGTTCCCTGGTTCTTTCCTCAATTAACGCCGCGAGCTGGTCGTTAAGAACCCGGCTTTTAAGTTCAGCTTGTTCAAGCTGTTGGTTCTTTATCAGTAGCTGTTTTTCTGCCTCTTTTTGCTCAGTCAGGTCCGTCAGGATCAAGCTTAGGGCTATTTTTTCATCCAGTTCTATCCGATTACAGGATATGAGGCAGGGCACTAAATGATTGTCGGAGCGCAACAGAGAAATTTCCATTTTCAAATCCTGCTTCCATCCATCCTTAAGCAGACTCTCATAATTGCTTTTAAATGAATTTGGGAGAAAAGTACTGAAGTGTTTGCCAATAACCTTTTCGAGTGAAACTGATAACATTGTTGCAAAACGGTTATTGCTGTATAAAATGGTTCCATCAGGATTAAGGGTGACGGCACCCTCACTCATTTTTTCTATAAAGACCCGGTATGTCCGGTCTGCACTTCGCAATGTGTAAAGTTCCTGGCCATTTTCGCCTTGAACTATAAGTGCATCAATTTTACCTGTACGGATAGCATTGATTGCGTCGTGAGCTTCCTCCAACTGCTGTCGAAGTTCTTCATTCTCACTTTGGAGCTGATCGTATGTAAATATTGAATTCAATTTTTAATCTATGGAAGTTAATCCTAAACCCTTCAAGAGAATATGCGTCTCGGACATGTCTCCCACGAACCGCTTTTCCGGTGCAGGAAATTTCCGAATAAGCAGGGGCAAAGCAATGATCTGCTCTTCCTTCGCCAAAAGAGGTTGCTGGTATATATCGATGATTTCCAGTTCAAAACGACCTTTTAGAAACCTATGGCAGAAAGATTTCAAATTCTCGATCGCCCTTAAGGAATTGATCGAGGCTCCTGCGATAAACAGTTTTAAATAGTAGTGCTCGTCTCCATCATGTCTTACTGGTTGGTCGGCGTTATTTTGCATTATACATAATCTATGGGCCGAATATTAAGTCCAACAAGGACCTTCTCCTTGTTGGAAAGATCGCCTATTATTTTACGTATTGGCTCCGGGACTTTTCTAACTAGTGTAGGGATCGCAAATATTTGATCTCCTTCGGCAAGTTGCGGATTAACGAGCAGGTCAATTACTTCAATGCGGTATTTTCCCTGTAGATGCTCCTCGCAATATTTTTTCAGGTTGGAAAGTGCTGCCATCGACTTGGGTGTGTTACCAGCCACATAGAGTCGAAGTTCCCATTGCTTATCTTCAGTTGTCATTATCATTTCTCTTTTTAAGGTCCTGACGCAAGCGGATCATCTCATCCCGGGATTTTTCAATAATCTCTTTCTTCAGCGCTTCTTCCTCATACATTTTGTTTAATTCCTCCTCTGTACTTTCAAATTCAGCTCTAAGCCCCGAAATCTTCGATTCCAGGATCTGTTTTTTACGGTGTACTTCGCGGTCCTTACGGTTGACTGCCTGGTCACGGATAGCGATGCCTGTTTGTTGCTCCACCTCATGACTTATCCGGGCCGACCCGATCAATACGCCCTCCGGACCCAAATAGACTTCCACGAGATCAAGTCCTTCGTCACTGATAACAAACTCACGAACCTGGTTGGAATGTTTCATGCCGCGAGACTTCATTATATAAAGTCCGCGATTGCGTTCACCGTTACTTTCAATATCACGAACGGTGATCCATGCGTCAACGAGGGAGGAGACACCCTCGTCTGTTTGCTCATTGATGATGGCATTAAAATTCAAAGCAGTGAAAAGAACGGTGATCTGCTTTTGCTGCAGAAAGTCAATTAGCCTGACCAGCATAGACTTCACTTCGGAAACTGCTCCCACAGTTATAAGATTAGTAATGGGGTCAAGAATAACTACATCCGGCTCATATTTCGTTATGAATTTGTGAATGGCAACAAGATGCATCTCGAGTCCATAAAGGGTGGGGCGGGAGGCATAAAAAATTAACAATCCAGCATCAACATGGGCCTGGAGATCAATCCCTATCGATCTCATATTGCGGATGATTTGGTTCGGAGATTCCTCAAAGGCAAAATAAAGACACTTTTCACCTCGTTTGCAGGCCGCATCGGCGAATGTAGCTGCGATACTGGTCTTCCCGGTTCCGGCTGTTCCCGACACGAGGATACTGCTACCTTTATAAAAGCCTTTGCCTTCAAGCATTGCATCCAGGCCCACAATACCGGAGGAGATTCTTTCCGATGATACTTCATTCGAGAGTTCCAGGGAAGTTACAGGGAGTACTGATACTCCTTCCTCGTCAATTAGAAAGGGATATTCGTTTGTGCCATGCTGTGATCCGCGATATTTAACAATTCTTAACCGGCGCGTAGAGATCTGGTTTATCACCCGATGGTCTAGCAATATAACACAATCGGATACATACTCTTCAAGTCCCTGGCGTGTGAGCCCTCCTTCACCGCGTTCGCCAGTTATCACTGCGGTAACGCCCTTTTCCTTCAGCCAGGTGAATAGTCGCCTTATTTCCGCACGGAGAATATTCTGATTCGATAAACCGGAAAAAAGATTTTCAATCGTGTCGAGGACTACCCGTTTCGCATTGATGCTTTTTATGGCATAATCCAGCCGGATAAACAGACCTTCAAGATCATATTCACCGGTTTCTTCTATTTCACTTCGATCTATATGTATATGATCAATTTTGATCATCTTATCTTTCTGAAGCTGTTCCAGATCGAATCCCAGCGAGGCGACATTCATTGCAAGTTCTTCCGACTTTTCTTCAAACGCCAGAAACACCCCGGGCTCACCGTATTCCAGCGCTCCGCGAACGATAAATTCCATCGCCATTAAAGTTTTCCCGCTTCCTGCTTCCCCGCAAATTAAAGAAGGTCTTCCTTTTGGAATGCCTCCTGCCGTTATCTGGTCTAATCCCGTGATGCCTGTGGGCGTTTTTGGTAAGGTGGAATATTTACTTCCGGTAATTTTCGTTGGACCCATAAGTGCCGTGACAGATTGAGGTTTTTAAAAATAAACTGTGTATTAGCGAATCTTATGCCAGAAGTTTACATATTAATACAACTTGAAATTAAACTATTAGTTTGTTGCCGGTACCAAGCCGGAAAAAGAGATATCGGGAATTGGGGGCTTTCGCCAGGAAATCTTGACTAGCGTCTTTAGAAGATCTCAAGACATCTGTAGCTTGAATCAGCGGAGAGCTGACAGGGTGGTGAGGGTTATACTCCCTCTCTTTATTCTCTGCAAAAGTTTGAGACGTGCTATGAGCAGATAATCTCCCGTTTTCTCAGTTTCCTGTTGGGAATATGTATAATAAATAATCCCGAAGACGATAAAATGTGTAATTAAATCTACTTCGGGATTAAATTATATAAAGTATATGTGGCTAAGTATGTCTACATTATTTCAGTGAAATTTTGATAATCAACTCACTAACCGAAATAACTTAAATGAGCTCTACTGATTTCATGCTTTGTTCAGCGAACGCTGGTTGAAGGGCTGGAATTGATCCTTTTAACATAAAACTAAACGTGGTGCCTTTCCCGAGGACGCTATCGACAGAGATGCTGCCACCATTTGCTTCCACAAATTCCTTGCAGAGCATAAGTCCTATGCCTGTTCCCTTTTCATTTGCTGTACCTGGAGTAATCACCGGGAATGTTTTAAAAATGGTCTTTTTGTTCTCCGGGCTCATGCCAATCCCATGATCCTTAATTGATATGCATACCAAGGCATCTGAATGCTGGAAAGCATTTATTATAATGGTTCCTGACGGATACGTAAACTTGACGGCATTTGAAATAAGATTCCGCATGATAAAATTTAAGTGATCAGCATCTGCATGGACAATTAAATTTTCTGGTACGAGGTTTTTAATCGTAATTGATTTTTGCTCGGCCTGCATCGCGTATGCCTCCACATTCCTTTCAATTATGATCTGAGGAAAGATATCTTCGTGTTTCACGCGGATTCCCTGAAGTTGGGCTTTTCCCCACTGCAATAGATTGTCTAGTGTTTCAAGCGAAGATTCTGAGTGCTTTTTAAGTGTCGCAATGATTTCAGAGCGCTCTTCAGATGAAAAGTCAATATTTCCTAATATATCCATCATTTGAACAACGTTGCTGACCGGACTGCGGAGGTCGTGCCCGATAATTGAAAACAATTTATCTTTAATAGCATTAGACTCAACGAGTTTCTTATTTAAGTTTTTAACCTTATTTAGATAAACAGCAAGTACAATCGAAAGCACAAGAATGCTTAAAGAAATAATAATGAAAAGATTTCGCTGCGAACTACGTGTCTGGTTTATTAATTCAAGATTTTGAATCTGCGTTTTCGAGTCATCGCCAATGTCTGCGGCTTGCACCGTGGAAGCAGCAGTTTTCTCTACATTTACAGGTGAGGAATTCGGACCGGCAAATACTTGTACAGTAAAAAGGAAACATAAAATCCCTAAAGCGATTTTCTTCATGATGTTATAACAGGTTTAGATTTTGTTTCATCCTTTTACGTAAACGAAGCATCAGATGTTTTAACGAAGAAGTCAATTTATTAACATTCTATCTTTTCAATGTTTACTTTTCAGAAAACCAGCTTACTACTGGTTAACAAGCACAGATTTTTTTTGAGGATTTAATCACCAGGTTATCAATTACAGGTTGCAAATTTCAAGAACAAAACCCCTTAAGATTGTTTACCAATATAACAGAGCAATTATTCTAGAATTAATTATAAATGCTATCGACAGGAGTTATCACTTCACATGAAAAACCTTTTGCCCAAGCCGGGCTGATGGCTAAGGGCACGGTCTATTGCATTTTGGGGATATTGGCCTTTATGGCGGCTTTTCATATTGACGGGCAGTCGGTAAATAAAGCGGATAAGGCAGGGGTTTTCGATTTTATAAACAAACAGCCAGGTGGCCAGGCTCTGCTGGCAGTCGTGGCAGTAGGGCTATTTAGTTATTGTCTATGGCGGGGAATACAAGCTTTCATGGACACAGCTAATAAAGGTACTGATGGTAGCGGGATTGCTACACGGTTACGGTATCTATTTAGTGGTATTGTTTACGGTTCTCTGGGAGTGTACGCAGTTAAGATGTTACTTTCAAAAAATACCATGTCTGGTGACAAGCAACAGGGAATCGCGCAGGAGCTGTTAAGCAGGCCATTCGGACAATGGCTGGCTGGCATTGCTGCAGCAATTCTTGCTGGAGTGGGAATCTACCAGCTATACTATGGACTTTCGGAAAAGTATAAGAAGCATGTGCAGAAAGCGGCTGGTAGCAGCAATCGTAACTTATTGTTAACGGCCGGTAAGGTCGGTTACATAGCACGGGGTACTGTCTGGCTTATTATAGCATGGATGTTTTCAAAAGCGGCACTTCATTCAAATTCAGCTGAGGCCGGGGATACTTCCAGGGCTTTCGGTTTTTTGCAGGATGTAGCATACGGGCGTTATGTTCTTGCAGCGGTTGGTCTGGGGTTGATTTGCTACGGTACGTTCAATTTCATTCGGGCGCGCTTTGAGAGATTTCACTAGGGTTCCTAACTGATAGTAGAGGGCTTAGTCAATCCAGACACAATACCAAAAGGCATTAAATAAAAAACCCTCAATCTGTTAAGAAAGAGGGTTTTTTCAGTCGGGATGGCAGGATTCGAACCTGCGGCCTCCACATCCCAAATGTGGCGCGATACCGGGCTACGCTACATCCCGAACTGTCTAACCTTTGAAGCAAATGCCCCGTCGGTTAAGGGTCTGCAAAAATAGTTTTTTTGCGGGTAATGTCAAATATATTTGAAAATATATTTTCAGCGGAGAGAGAGGGATTCGAACCCTCGGTACCGTTGCCAGTACGACAGTTTAGCAAACTGTTCCTTTCGGCCACTCAGGCATCTCTCCATGTCAATTAAAACGCCTCTTTTGAGGACTGCAAATATAGTAATTCGATAATGCCATCAAAAAATATTTTCAATTGATTTAGAAGTTTAATTATGGATAATCTCATATGAATTATGCGATTTACGAAACAGATGGTGTTGCGAGACTATCTATGGATTGCATAGTCGATTCGCACATGATAGATTCCCATGAGCATTGTCTTGAATATCAGTTTAATAGTCTCGATATCTTTTAGAGTGATATTACTGTCTGACAATTGATCCTGATCCAATTTATAATCAATGATCCGTTCAACAAGGTCACTGATACTTTGAGCATCCGGTTCTTTCAGGCTACGAGAAGCTGCTTCAGCAGAATCGGCCAGCATAAGAACAGCCGTTTCTTTTGAAAAAGGGATCGGCCCGGGGTATCTGAATATATTTTCATCGACAAACTTCTCAGGAAAATTCTTCAGGAAGGACTGGTAAAAATAATCGACACGAGTGTTTCCATGATGCGTTCTTATGAAATCGATAAGCATCTCGGGAATATGATTTCTGCGCGCAATTTCAACCCCTTTATTTACATGTTGGATGATGATTTGCGCACTTTGTTCGTATGATAGTGTGTCATGGGGATTTGCTCCTTTGTTCTGGTTTTCAATAAAATATTGGGGGTTGTCCATTTTTCCGATGTCGTGATAAAGCGCTCCTGCACGAACCAGCAACGCATTTCCTCCAATCTTAAAGATTGCAGCTTCCGCAAGATTTGCCACCTGCAGGGAGTGCTGAAATGTTCCGGGAGCCTTAAAAGCAAGATCCCGCAGCAAGCGGCTGTTTGTATTGGTTAACTCCATCAAGGTCACATCCGATGTTATTCCAAATCCCTTCTCAAAAGCGTAGATAAGGGGATAGGCGAGAAGCGATAATAAAACACTAAATATAAATGGAACAAAATTTAGATATTCTATTTCAAATATTGATCCGGTGCGGATAAGTGATATTCCGAGAAAGGCAATAAAGTAATTGCTTAGGATCAAAAGCGCTGATATCAGGAACTGTTCGCGCTTTATCAGGTTTTTAATACTGTAAATGGCAACCATCCCGGAAGTAATTTGTAAAAAGGCAAATTCGAAGCTATTGGGTACAAAGAAACCGGCAACCAGCACAACCAGCAAATGAATATTTAACGCCAGCCGCGTATCAAACAAAATTCTGATAATTATTGGAACTATGCAGTACGGTATATAATAGAGACTGGGTATTTTAATACGAATAGCCCATGATAACGCTACCAGCATACCGGTTACAACCAGAAGGATCAGTGAAAGCTGGCGATTATCCTGGTAGATGTCCCGGCGAAACAAGTAAAGAAATACTATCAGCAGGATTATAACTAATCCTACAAGCAGAAACTGGCCGAAAAGTATTAGTGTGCGGTTTCCAACTACGCGTGCATCATCTTCATATGCAGCACGGAGAGATTCAAGTTTTTGATAGACTTCGCCGCTCACTGTACTTCCCTGGGTCACAATTAATTCGCCTTTCTGGACCATTCCTCTTGTGGTAGAAATACTGTTTAACGCATCAGTTTCTAACCGGTCTGTAAGGCGCTCGTCATAGATATAGTTTGGTTGAATATGACCCTGGACTAGCTTGATCAGCCAGGCTGGGTTTTTAAGATCTTTGTTTCTTGCTGCACTCTGATTTATATAAGCCTCTGCAGTTTTTATATCGTATACGTCAACTGTATTAAGCTGCCTGGAAACGTTGTTTTTAACAACATTGAAGTTGTAATTATGATTGACCTGCTGATATTTTTTTACGAGCGAGATTATACCACGCTGATATAATTCCTTCAGTAAACGAGTGCCATACGCATAATACTTACTTTTCTCTTTTTCATGAATACCGGATACAGGCCATTTTGTCTCGAATTCGGTATTGAAGTTTTCAAGGGCTCGTAAAACCACTTCATCCACATTCTGATAAACCGGCAACACCGATTCTAAGATATCGTGCCTGTCTTTTTCGATCTCTGCATTGGTTTTTTTTATAGCAAAACTGTAAGGTGAAACAAGATCTTTTTGCATCCAGATCTTTCCCTTTTCATATTCAAAACGGAAACGTGCTTGTTTGGGCAGGACCAGTGTTATGATCAGGACACTCAAACCCATCATAATGAATTTGAGACTCGTGGCGTATCTGCGATAAATTATGAGGTGGGAATTCTTTTTTAATCTGGCCAAAATATTTTCATTTATGCCAAATTTAATAATTTATGTCAAACACCCTTGTTGTCGGTATATGCCTCCTGCTTAAGCTTTGCCATCTCTGAAAGGGGATGATTGCTTATTTCAGATTCGACAAAATACATATCTACTTCACCAACATTTTTAGCCAGAATTTTTCCACGGTAGGTGCACACATAATGATCCTTTACCAGCTCATAAGTGTCCGCTGAAATATTTACTCTTCCAGGTTCTCCGTTGCTTTCCATTCTGCTGGCCGTATTAACCGTACTTCCCCAAATGTCATACGCGTATTTCTTTCGCCCAACAACACCAGCCACTACCGGACCTGTATGTATCCCTATCCGTAATTCCCAGGGTAAGTTCCCTGTTTCTTTTTTTAACTCATTCCTGGAATCAATATATTTTTGAATCTCTAAACTGGCTTTGACAATTTTGATTGGATGTGTTTCATCCACAGCCGGAATTCCACCAGCGCACATATATGCGTCACCGATTGTTTTTATCTTCTCAAGACCGTATTTCTCAATTATATCATCAAAAGCCATAAAGTATCCGTTTAACTCCAGCACAATATCCTGGGGTGAAAGAGCGTCTGCCATATGAGTGAAATTTTTGAAGTCACTAAATAGCACTGAAACGCTTTCATAGAACCGGGGCGTTGCTTGTCCATTTCGTTGAAGTTCCTTTGCCACTTCCTCCGGCAGCATATTCGAGAGTAGATCTTCTATTTCCGCTTTCTGCTTATCAAGCAGTTTATTTGTTCTCGACTTATTTCGTGAATTTCGGAACAGCATAAACGCGATGATAAATACAAGGATAAATCCACCTATAAGGGAATTTTTCGCAAAACGCTGCCTTCTTAATTCCAGTTGCTGAAGTGCGCGGTCTTTGATCAAAAGGTTGATCTCAGCCTGTTTCTTTTGTATATCGAAATCAAACTGCACTTCACTAAGTCGTTTGTCTGTTTCAATATTGTAAAGGGAATCTGTTATTTCGGTTAACAGGTTTTGATAGACATAAGCCTGACCGTAATTACCCAGGGCGGCATATGAGGATGCCAGGCCCTGATAGGCGCTTTTTAATTCATACTGCGAATTAATAGCGCTTGCAATTGCTTCCGCACGTTTGTAGTAGGTAATGGCTTTACGTTTGTCGCCCTTTGATGCGTACGTGTTGCCTAGTCCTAATACCGACTGCGCGATATCAAGCTGACCATCTATTACCTCCGAGGCAGCAAGGGCTTGCTCATGATAATTAATGGCAGCAGCGTAATCTTTCCTCTCCAGATATACTTTGGCAATATTGTTCAGCGAGTAGGGAAGATTGACAGAACCCTTATAGGCTTCCTGTGACTTTTTGAAGTAATGGAGAGCCAATGAATCTTGTCCATTCTCCAAATAGATTTCTCCAAGGTTCACCGAAGCGGTTCCGATTGCGTCCTTGTTTCCGATATCTTCACTTAGGGGTAAAGCTCGTAAATAGTATTGTATCGCCTTGTCGTGGGTCGCTTCTTTGCGATAGTAAACTGCGCCAATGTTGATCAAAGAAGTGGCGATTCTAAGTTTGTTTCCTATTTTCTCGGAAACCTTCAATGATTTTAAGTGGTGATCAAGTGCTATGACGTCCTTGCCCAAATTAAAGTAAACCGCACCGAGGTTACTCAAAAGATTAGCCTCACCTAGCTCGTCTTTAATCGACTGAAAGATCTTCAATGATTTTTCCCAGTATTCGATTGCCTTATTATAGTTCCCCTGGATGTAATAAGCACTTCCAATATTTTTTAGCGCGTATGCTGATCCCTTTTTGAAATTAATTTTAATAGCCAGATCGTTTGCCTGCCTGGCATAACGTATTGCTTTCACCGGATCGGAACCAAATTGATTCTCGCTTGCTAATATTAAATTATTCACCCGGGTGGTATCTTCTCCGTAATCCGCGGTTCGTACACCTGGTACAGATTTGGCACCAAACGCTAAGCAAACAATAGCCAGTAAGAAGAATAAAAATATATAGTTTCCGGTAATTTTGTTCATTCTAAATACATTGTACATTGAAGAATTACTAAGCCCCATAATTAGAATCGGCTGTGCATTAGAAGTCAGGTTAAATAATTTTGCAGGGCATTGTTTCCTTAAAAATACAAATTTTTGCTGCCGGATTTACATCTTAATGATACGCAATACTTTGTAGTCATCTTCGCCTTTAACTGTGATAAGATATAACCCGGTCTTTAGTCTGGAAAGATCAAGTTCCAGTGTGTGTGCTGTTGGCTTACGAATACTAGCTGGACTAAATGAGCGTCCACTTATATCAGTGATGATTATATCTGTATCTGAAATGTTCTTCCATTGAATAGTGACTGTCGTAGACACCGGATTCGGATAACTCGTCGGCTCGTCATCGAGCAGGGGATCCAGCGCCTTACCTGATTCCGTTATACCTGCAAAGTGCATGGGCTTTTCTGAACTCATCTGCATTGAGGTGAAAAGTTTATTGGTACTCTCACAGACAATGGAGTTTGAGCTGGCTGTTGCTGACAAAGCGACTTTTGAGCTTCCTTCATATGTCTTAACAGTCCATGTCAGATTGAGACCGTCAAAATAGATGTCAAATGTACTTTTACCTGGAGGAAAGATGACTGGTGGTAATCCTTTGTAATTTCCGGTCCCGGATAGGTTGTTATCTGGTCCTATAGGAACATATACAGGCGTTAAATTATTGTTCTGGTAAGAGAAATGAGCCACATAGGGTAGGCCTGATGGATGATTATTCAATAACTCTATGCACTCCAGAGCTGGCCGGATTTTTTTGGCTCCAATACCTTTGGGATTGACAAAGAGCGAACCGGCAACGTAATCAATTATATAATTTGAGGAGGGAACAGAGAAAACAAGCTTATATGGTGTTATTGAATAAACACCGGCGAACCCGCAATATGCAGGACTGACTAAATATTTTGGTCCATAGGCAACCGGCAGTATATCACCGTTCTTGAAACCGCTCTTTGTCGATGTAAAGGTCGGTAGACCGCTCCCTTTAAAAATAACCTTGTCGTCCGCTTTAACCGTGAGCTTTGCAGGCTTTATGATGAGCTTAGCCAAGCCGTACGAAATAGAGAAGTTGTCAGAGAGAAGCGCACCAGGTACTATCGTGAAATTTCCTGAAGTAATGCCCGTTACAAGTGTTATCGATTTGAACTCACTCAGCACGTCGTCAGAAGGTGCGTTTACATCATCTTCATCAATAATAACCACCACCTGATCTGATCCATTGTCTACTGTATTGCTGTTCACGATCGGAGATCCGTTTACCAGTTGTCTCGCATTAACAGAAGCGGTACCATTAATCAGTGCTTTGGCGTTGATCAATGCTTTTGCATTCACCAACTGTCTGGCACTTACCAAGGTGGACACAGCTGAATCAACCTGGTAGTTGAAAACAGATGCCGGAGCCACATCGACGATTTCAGTGGTATCATATACTGTGACGTTATTTACCAAGGCCCTTGCGTTAATTAGCTGCCGGGCGTTAATAAGTGCCCGCGCGCTCACTAAAAAGCTTAAACTTTCAAGATCTGAATTAACTAAAGCGCGGCCATTAACCAGTGCTTTCGCATCAACCAGTGCGACAGCGCGGGCAAGGTTTGCCTCGTAGGCTAATTTCAAATTATATCGGAAGATTTCCCGATCGCCGGATTCTATTGCCGAATCATCGTAGTCAAATTGGTAATTAAAACCCCCGATCTCGTCGCCATATGTCAATGTAGTGTTACTCGGTGTGATCGTTAATGGTAGTCTGGTTATGCTTAATATTCCATCGAGAAATGTAAATTCATAGTTTTCCAACAAAGCAATATCTTCCGGGTCATCCGGATTCAGCGGAGAGATCGCAGGTCTTATAAAATAGTTGCCGGTGTTGCTCAGACTGTTCGCTGAACTTGTAAACGAAATATTGTCGAGGCCTAACTGTGCTGCCGTTAGTTCAGTGTTAGCTAGTGGTTCATTATCAACAAGTATGGAGACAGTGAACAGAGGCAATTTTTCACCAAAACGTTTGGTTTTATTATCCGCTTTTACGGTTATTTTTTTCTTTACCGGCGAAAAGAAGTAGAGGGTATCGCTGTATCCTCCATCATTTTCGCTCGGAGAAATTGACTGGGTGAATACCTGAATAGGCGGGTTGCCGGTAAATGCTGGGATCGGTGCGGTTAACAGGCTGTCGTTAATAAAAGTAGTAGCAAGTGGATTTCCCCTGAACGTTACCACTGATGTTTGATCAAGAAAGTGCCCCTTAACGTTCAGAGTGAAAGGTTCAGGGCCTGGCTGGTATTCAGGGCCTGGCAATTGGAGTTCCAGTAATTCGGGCTTCGGACTCGCAAAAGTACGAATTGCTGCAGCTGGCTGTATCAATCCGAATCCGGAAAAAATATCATACCCCGGCGTTCCGATATTAAGCGCGGAGGTTCTCATAAGATTTCTTAGTGCAAGCGGGCTCAAATCCTCAGAAGCGAATTTGCTCCTTGCCTGGATCAGTAACGCTGCGGCAGCGGCAGCATGTGGTGCCGCGGCCGAGGTACCAAAGAAGTTAGGAAACAAATCATTATCAATATTCTCACCACCTAGCTGCACCGTCGTGTTTACGCCATTAGGAGCAGCGAAATCTGGCTTGCTTCTAACTGTACCATTCACCTGGGTACCACCAACTGATGAGAAAGATGCGATTGAAGGCTGATTGCCGAAAACAGGAGTATTCGTATATAAAACTGCTCCCACGGCAATAGCACCGGATGCGTTTGCCTGTCCTACAATGGTTGAATTGCCGGTGTTATGTTCATTTATTACCGGATCCCCCCTGAATATAATGTATTTAAATCTGACATTTCCGGTACCTGAGGCTCTCGTAATCAGGATGTTTGTAGTAGTATTCAGGGTAACGCTGAAGGGCAGTATCTCAAGGGGATCTGCGCCAACGTTATTACGGTTGAATCCAAAAAGGGTGGTGCCGTTATTGTCCGTTAAAAATATATCCAGATCATTCGCAGTACCCGTAGGCGTGCCTCCCTGGGAATAAATCGCATCTTCCCACTGAAGGACGATAGTATATGATCCCGGTTTTAAAGAGAGATTTTGAAAAATATCTCCTGCTCCAAAATTATGTGCCATACCGGTTATGCCTGCAGGTGCTGCCACCGGAGTGAATGTTCCCTCATAAGACTTATTGCCATAGTTACCCGCTGATGAAAAATAGGCAATCCCCTGATTGGTTACCTCATCAACCGCTTGCGCAATGGTCCCATCCTGAAAAAAAGGTTCAGTTATAAACGTGATATCATCAACAATTATATCGCAGCCTGCGTCCCGTAATTCGCGAATTCCTTGTGCGAAGTCTCCTGAACTGACAAAGCCTGTTCGAAAGGCTAATGTCGCCTGCGGAGCTATATCATGAATTATTTGCAGCATAGCCCTTCCTTCGTCGGTCCTGCGGCCTAAGGGATAATCCCTTAATACCTGCACGGGGGTGGGGTTGATCGGGTTTCCGTCTCCCGGCAAATCGCCATTAGCTACGTCGGTCTGCGCCGGATTACCTGCAATAGTATTGTAGCTGTCGGACAGAACTCCGATTTTAACACCCTGGCCACTCAGGTCATATCCATTTCGCACAAAATCTGACCTGATTGAGATATCACCTAATGTATAAGCCAGACCGCTATTTTTAATCGCCGGAAACAAAGGCCTGCAATAATCGATCAGTTCCGGAAGTTCATCAAGTTTTTTTAGATTGGCGATAGGATATTTTCCAGAAATGGTTAATACGCCGGCACCGTTATCGATCAGATCGGTTATCCCGTAATTAGCAGTTTGAAGCAATGCTAATAAATTATTGTATTGACCCAGCCTTGCAATAACTTCAATATAAACGCTGTCCGATTCTAATTGAAAAACATTTCCTGATAGCCTGCTTGAGCTGCCAAAATTCAGGTAAAGCGAATTCAGTTCAGCACCGATCAAATTATTGATCCTTCCACCGACCGGTGGTGGATAGTCAGGTAAAATACAGGGATCAAATTTGACTTCTACTGTGTCACTGGCGGAGCAGTCGCCTGAAGTACTAACAGTAAGAATATACCTTCCGCCCGCTGTGACGGTTGGGTTCTTCGTGTCCGCACCTGCACTGATAAACCCGCCACTTATTGCCTCCCATCTATACCGGGCACCTGGCGCTGATGAATTTCCTTCAAGCTGAACAGAAGTGACCGTACAATTCAGCTGTTTTTCGGGACCGGCCGAAACATCCGGCCTGCTGCAGTCCCTTAAAGGCATATGCCTTAAGCTCACAACACTCTGAAGCTTTACTGATTTCGCGCTGTAAAGGGCACCGGCAATCTCACAAGGCCCATTCGTGCCAATATTTATGGAGCCATAAGGAGCCCAAACAGTCCCTGCCCATCTTGCTGAACCTTTTCCGGACGAGCCGTTTCCAATGGTAAATGCATCATCGTTAGGATATTTTGAAAAGGGTGTTCCCTGACCATGAACTTCTGTATAAATTCTGCCCTCATCCCCGCCGTTCACCAGGTTAGTTTGGGATTTGTTAAGATCGACGTTCCCATGGATGTATAGCCGAAACACACCGGTTTGATCACCGTTAAAATCGAAAATAAAGTTATTTGTGCCCCCGGTGTTATTTATGGCGTTGAATACATATATACCAGGTTTTGAAAAGGTGATCGTTCCCTTGTCTTGTAAAGCTATTGTGCCATAGTTTCCCGGATCCAGTACACAGGATCTGGAAATAATACCGGATCCCGCATCCGGAAAACTTGTAATTGCGGGCATATCCGGCATTTGGGGAATGGTCGGAGTAGCAGTTATTTCTCCACCCAGTGGTGAAGGACCCGTATATTTTGTCCCCGGTGGATGGGTCACTTTCCCGGTTACTTTTCCGCTTTTTATCTGAATGTTCCCATTTACGTTGATATTGCCAAAAACAGAAGTATTCAATCCGGCAAACAATGCAAGTCCACTCTTATTCAAAGAGTTCGCTGCCGTTATATCGCCTTTAACAGTGTTGCTTGTATTTAGCTCTATTATGCCGCCACTATGAATGCTCCCGCCAAAGAAAGCACTGCCGGATGTAGAAATCAGCGAGTTGCTTCCCACATTTCCTGACATAATTTGAGCATTTGGTTTAATTATTACACTATTGCCAGGCAGATTCGAACTCCCACCGAACACTACGAAGTCTGCAATTTTCAACTTCGTTTGGGCGAAGGATAGCGCGGGTATAAAGGCTAATGCTGTAACAAGAGCATATGCAGTAACTAGTTTCGGAAGGTAAACAGATCTTTTCATATGAAAATTGTTAATAATTATTATTACAAGCAGTAAGGTAAAGGCAGAGGTGTCGGCTTATTGATGGATTATAAGCAGCTTTATTCGCTAGGATATTCGCTTAGCTGTCAGTCAGGGCTGCCGGATTTTATCAGGAATTTGTCATCAACAAATCCAGAACTGCCAGGCTATTCCTTGCTTCTGAGCTCAGCGAACAATAATGAGGGTATTCGGGAACGGCTATTAAAATATTAAATCAGGGATCTTGGCTATTAAATATTAAATCAGGGATACTAAAGTTAATTAATGATCCAGGAATATGAAAGATTTACAAAACCTTTCTAGAGTTTTGCAAAGTTCATTTGCTTGTTCGGTTCTCTTAGTTTCTGTGAAGACTCTGTATGATATTGATGTTTTTGCAGGAACTTAATCTGCAGTTGTTCCCATTGCTCGTCATTTGCGACAATATTATAACTCAGAAATTCCCTCCGCAGATTATCACCGATTGAGAAGAAGTCATCACGACCGAGATAATCCAGATCAGCATCGCAAATTATCTTTTCCAGAAGTGTTGCCGGTAGTTGAGGGATCTGAGTGGCCATGATCAGATTGGTGATGATGGATTTCTCCTGGATACTCAGGTCGAAATTTTCAGAATCGGCAAGAAAAATTTCACAACTCTTTAATTCATGATTTGCATAAGTCTCAAGGAACCCGGTGTCATGGTATAGAGCGGCAACTTTCAGCAGGTACAAATCCCGGCAGTTAGCGATATTTTCTTCGCCGGCAATCCTTTCTGATTGTTGTACAACATCAAGCGTATGATCAAGACAATGGTAAGTGAGGTTAGTATTAAGTCCGGATAGTCTTTCTAGAACTATACTTTTAACTTTTTCGAATTCATCCACAAAAAAAATATTATCGGTGAAATTAAGTCTTGCATAAATTTATAATATTTTTTCAAAATCCAAAGATTCGTTGAATATTGATTTTCATTGTAATAATTATTTCAAAATCTTGCAATGCGGTAACATTCGCTTTATTCCCCTCTGAGGTGTATTGTTATCTTTGGGGTTTATAAAAGGATATGAGTCAGCAACTAAAAAACAAAAGTGTAGACCAGTTGAGATGGATCGGGAATGCCGAGGGCATAAGCTTTTTGGTATTATTGTTTATTGCAATGCCGCTTAAATACATGTACGATTTGCCTATGGCAGTAAAAGTTAATGGGTGGCTTCACGGGATTCTGTTCATGGCTTATATTGCTGCCGTTTTGAGAACTGCATATTTGATAAAATGGGATTACCCGCGGGTGGGAATTGCCCTTGTGGCATCGCTGATTCCTTTTGCCACTTTCATTCTGGATAAAAGGCTAAAGAAGAATCAGAGATTGTATTAGATATTACTTAGTACATAGTATTTAGTACTAAGTCTGGCTATTAAAAAATTAATTCTTAATCCGTAATTCTTAATTCTTAATTCGTAATTCGTAATTTTTTCCCCCCTGCTCCTTCCATGCGAAAGCTGAATTATTTCCCCTTAATAGTGCTGGCCTTATTTTCTATTTTGCTGGATTATTATGTTTTCGGGGGAATAAAAGCGCTTACAAGAGAACAACCTGGCAGTGCCATTATGCAGTCTCTGTACTGGCTGATTTCAATCGCGATACTTTTCTCTTTCCTTTACATGCTTTCAAGGGTCTTTCCATCACGGAAGTTCAGTTTGATCTTTAACATTTCCTTCAACTCTTATTTAACAGTCTTTGTTAGTAAACTTGCATTTGCGGCAGTACTTTTCGGAGAGGATATTTACCGGTTTTTAGCCGCAGGTTACAATCTGCTTTCTCATGGACCCGGAGGTATGCCCGCAAGGTCCGTGCTGTTGTCTCAAATTTCACTGATCACATCATCAGTTCCCTTTTTTTCTTTTTTATTTGGAGTGACCGTTGGTAAATACTACTATCGGGTAAGGCGCTCAGTTATACATTTTGAGGATCTGCCGGAAGAGTTCCACAATTTTACGATCGTTCAAATCTCAGACATACATGCAGGCAGTTTTGATAACCCGAGCGGGGTACGAAAAGGTATTCGTCTGATTAACGCTCAGAATCCCGACCTGGTTGTTTTTACAGGCGACCTTGTAAATAACAAAGCGACGGAAATTGTTCCCTACCTGGATATGTTTAAAGAGATTCAAGCTCCCTTCGGTAAGTTTTCGATCCTGGGAAATCACGACTATGGTGATTATATAGGCTGGAGCTCACCTGAAGCAAAGGGGGAGAACCTGGAAGCGCTTAAGGGTTTCCACGGTGATATGGGCTTCCGGCTGATGATGAACAGTAGTGCACGGATTTTTAAGAGCAATCAGCATATTACGTTGATGGGAGTGGAGAATTGGGGAAAGGGCTTCGGGGAACGGGGTGATCTTCGCAAAGCCCTTAATGGCGTAAGTCCCGATGATTTTAAAATTCTTCTATCGCATGACCCGACGCACTGGGATGCCCAGGTGAAAAACGACCCGCACAAGATACATCTCACGCTGTCAGGGCATACGCATGGTATGCAGTTCGGGATTGAGATTGGTAAATTTAAATGGAGTCCGGCGAAGTACCGTTATCAGAACTGGGCCGGCCTGGCAGAGAGTAATGGCAGGTACTTGTATGTAAATCGTGGTTTCGGTTTCCTCGGCTTCGCCGGAAGGGTAGGTATCTGGCCTGAAATAACAGTTATTCAGCTGAAAAGAACTGTTTAAATCTTGATAACTATTTTGTCCGGTATTCAGGATATTCTGGTTTCTTTGCAGCTCCATGTCTCTGTCTATCGCATCACTAAATTCCGGGAGTAACGGCAACTGCTATTATATAGGCAATGCTACTGATGCGATACTGGTCGATGCCGGAATTTCCTGTCGTGAAACCGAAAAAAGAATGCAGCGGCTGGGGCTCTCGATGCAGCTTGTTAAAGCAATATTTATCTCGCACGAACATTCTGACCATATCAAAGGGCTTTGCACGCTTGCAAAAAAATATAATCTTCCGGTTTATATAAGTCCCGGTACACTTTTAAACTGCCCCTTCAATCTGGACCCGGTACTGATCAGGAACTTAAATGTGAATGTGCCGGTAATAATTGGAAGTCTTACTGTTCAGGCATTCAACAAGATACATGACGCATTTGACCCGCACAGCTTCATGATCACCTGTAATGACATTAAAATCGGCGTTTTCACAGATTTAGGGGAAGTATGTGAGTCTTTAAAGTTCTATTTTAGTCAATGCCATGCGGCGTTTCTCGAAGCCAACTACGACGATGCGATGCTCGACCAGGGGAGATATCCCTATTTCCTTAAAAAGCGGATCAGGGGCGGAAAAGGTCACCTCTCTAATGCCAAGGCGCTGGAACTTTTTAGAAGTTTGAAACCGGCTTATATGAGCCACCTGCTGCTATCCCATCTTTCCAAGGATAATAATTGCCCCGACCTTGTCCATGAATTGTTCAGCAGGCATGCGGAAGGTGTGGAAATTGTCGTTGCTTCGCGTTACAACGAAACAGAAGTTTATCAGGTCAGCAATGTTCCGAACCCTTACGTAAATAGGCAGGTATCGCCCAAAGAGGTTTTTGTCCAGGCATCATTGTTCTGATTTGTCAACCTAATTCGCCTGCTCCAACGATCGCTGATGCCGGAAAAAAAGCATGGACACCGGGATCAGCATCATCCCCGAAAATGCGAACAATATAAAAGCCACCCGAAGATTGAATGCATGGGCTATATAACCTATAAGTGGGGGCCCGAGCAGCATACCGGCGATCGCATAGGTAGCGATGATCGATATGGCCATCC